>JBILLU010000138.1:0-8818 GCA_044375915.1 Phycisphaerales bacterium | reverse complement strand
CGATCATGCGGCGGCGTGCCTGCACCATCTTCGAGCCCGCAAAGACGTATGCAACGCCGGGCTCGATCTGGCGAAACGTGCGGCCGTCGCGCTGATCCACGACCCACTCCAGAGCGTCGGTCTCGGGCCCGATCGCGCCGTCGGCGTTCTTGGAGGCGATCGTCACACGCACGGGTGATCCCGTCGGTGGTACGCCGACCCACTTGGACTTCTCGGCTTCGCGCTCTTGGTTCCAAGAGCCCGGTGTTCCCGGCGCCAGGCCGATCAGCAGCAGCGCCGCATGGGCCTGCGATGCCTTCGCGTCGGTTACGACCAGAGACTCGTGCTCCTTGGAGTCCTTCATGCATACCAAGGTCTCGAGGAAGACGACGAGGCGTTGCCCTTTGTCATTGGTGCGGTGAGCGTCGATGGCGATCGTGCCGTCGATCTCGACGAGCTTGTTGGTGACATCGACGCGCACGCCGGGGAAGACCTCACGCATCGGGGCCGGGGCTTGGGGCGTTGCCTCGGGCGTAGATGCGGGCGTGGGGGTGGTCGCGGGCTTCGGCGGTTCGGTCGCTGCGACCAAAGCGATCGAACCGAGACACGCGGCAAACAGATGAAGCGTCATGGCGTGGCTCCTCGCACGAGCTTCGCGAAGAGTTCGCCGCGTTGCTCGTAGTTCTCGAACTGGTCCCACGACGCGCACGCGGGGCTGAGCAGGACGACGTCGCCGTCTTTCGCGCGATCGAGGGCGGCGCCGACAGCGCGATCGAGCGTGCCGCACTCCTGAGCCCGGCCCTCGGCGGCCTTGGCGATCGCGGGGCTGGTCTTACCGATGGTGTACAGCCCGCCGAGCGTGGAGGCGAGCCGGCCGATGGGGGCGAGGTCGGAGCCCTTGTCGTAGCCGCCGGCGATGAGATGGACGCGGGATGAGCCGCACTCGCCGGGCTCGTCGAAGGCGCGGACCGCGAGGAGGCAGGACTCGGGGGTGGTGGACTTGGAATCGTTGAAGCAACGCAGGCCGGGGCGCGAAGGCACACGCTGCAGGCGGTGCGGGAGGCCGGGGAAGGTGCGCACGGCGGCGATCGCGACATCGCGCGACGCGCCCGCCGCGACGGCGGCCTCGACCGCAACGCCGGCGTTGATGCGGTTGTGCTTGCCGGGGATGGCCAAGCCGTCGATCTCGGTGGTGGGGACGATGCGGTTCGCGGCGGGGGCGTGCTTCCAGTCGGATGTCTCGCTCGTTGGCCCGATGATCGCGATGTCGCCGCTCTGTTGTGCGGCGAGCAGAACCTGCTTGCTGCGCCGGTAGTGGGCGAGATCGCCGTGCCAGTCGAGGTGGTTGGGTGAGAAGTTGGTCGCGATCGCGATGTGCGGCGACCACGTCGGTGCGGGAGCCGATCCGAGTTCGCTCGGCGTGATCTTGGCAAGGCCGCCGAGCCAGCAGAGCATGGCGCTGGAGAGTTCGAGCACGACGCGGGTGGAGGGCTTGATCTGATCGAGCGTGCCCAGGAGCGAGCCGCCGATGTTGCCGCCGAGGACGGCGTCGATCCCGCTGCCTCGCAGCGCGTGGTGGATCATGGCGCTCGTGGTGCTCTTGCCGACCGAGCCGGTGATGCCGATGATGTGCTCGCGCGAGGGGAGCCGCTCGACGAGCAGTTGGATTTCGGTGGTCACCGGCACGCCCGCCGCCCACGCGGCACGCAGGAAGCGGTTGTCCCACGGCTTGGGCACGGCGGGGTTGGCGACGACGAGGTCGCAGGTCGTGAAGTCGCTGACGTTGTGCTCGCCGAGGCGCAGCGAGACGATGCCGCGGCTGGTGAGATCGGCGAGCGATTCGACCGACGCTTTGAGTTTGTCCGCGGGCTCGATGTCTGTCACGAGCACCGTCGCGCCCTGAGCGGCGAGCCAGCGGGTCACGCCCGCCCCGCCGCCGAAGCGGCCCAAGCCCATCACCGTCACCTTCGCGCCTTCCAGGTTCATCATCGCTCGCGCTCCGTCGCTTCGCGTGTTCTCGCCGCACAGGGGAAAGGCAATTTACCACAGAGAGCACGGAGAACACGGAGAGATCAGACAGGGCGATCAGTGCAGGTCTCAGGCCGGTCTGATGCGAGCCTTGTTGCTTAACACCTTCCTATGTCTTCCTCTGTGTTCTCCGTGCTCTCTGTGGCGAATTGCCTTTTCATTCCCACCGAGTCACGTACCAGTTCTTCTTCCCGCGTCGGATCGCGACAATCGAGCCGTGGAGCAGGGAGCTCGCAGTGATCTTCTGGTCCAGCGTGGCCTTCGTGCCGTTGACGCTGATCGAGCCGTTGGCGAGAAACTCCTTGGCCTCGCGCTTCGACGCAACCGCGTGTGCTTCGACGAGAAGGTCGAGCAGCGCGACGCCCTCGCCCGCGAGCCGCGACTTGGGGAGTGTCACGGATGGGGCGCTCGACAGCACGTCTTCGAGCAGTTGCTTGGGAAGGCTCGCGATCTCCCCGCTGAAGAGCGCCTTGGCGGCGTTCTCGGCGGCGTCCATCTCGGACTTGCCGTGGATGATCTCGGTGGCAGCGCGGGCGAGGGCGCGCTGGGCCTCGCGGGCGCCCGGCTCGGTCTGGACCTTGTGCTCGAGGGCGTTGATCTCATCGTGCGAGAGGAACGTGAAGGTCTTGAGGAATCGCACCACGTCGGCGTCGGCGGCGTTGAGCCAGAACTGGTAGTAGGTATAGGGGCTGGTGCGGTGGGCGCTGAGCCAGATCGCGCCGGATTCGGTCTTGCCGAACTTGCCGCCGTCGGATTTGGTGACGAGAGGCCAGGTAAGGCCAAAGGACTCGGGGGCGTGTTCGGATTCCGACGCGTGCTGCGACGGAGCGCAGCGACGGATCAGGTCACAGCCGCCGACGATATTGCCGAACTGGTCGCTCCCGCCCATCTGGAGTGTGACGCCCATGGCGCGGTAGAGGTGCAGGAAGTCGTAGCTCTGCAGGATCATGTAGCTGAACTCGGTGTAGCTAATGCCCTGGTCGCGGTTGTGCAGGCGCTCGCGGACCGAGTCCTTCTGGATCATCATGTTGACCGAGAAGTGCTTGCCGATGTCGCGGAGGGCGTCGAGGTAGCTGATCTTGTCGAGCCAGTCGATGTTGTTGACCAGTTCGGCCTTGGTCTCGGGCTTGCCGGAGAAGTCGAGCAGGCGATCGAAGATCTTCTCGATACTCTGGACGTTGGCGGCGACGGTGTCGCGGGTGTTGAGCTGGCGCTCGGCGCTCTTGCCGGAGGGGTCGCCGATGAGCCCGGTGCCGCCGCCCATGACGGCGATGGGCTTGTGACCGGCCCGCTGGAAGCGGGCGAGCGCCATGATGGTGACGAGGTTGCCGATGGTGAGCGAGTCGGCGGTGGGGTCAAAGCCCGCGTACGCGCGGCGAACGCCGCCGATGAGATGGGCGTCGAGCTCGGCGGGGTGCGTGATCTGGTGAATCTGCCCGCGCCAACGCATGTCGGCGAGGAACGAAGACTTCTCGGCGTGCATAGGCCGGAGGGTATGCGATGGCGTGCGCGTCGGGGCCGGTTCGCAGCGGGGGCGGGGCCTTCCAGGCCCCGGCGTCTTACTTCTTCCCGACATACCACGCCGGATCCGTCGCCTTGTCCGACCAACGGGTCATGTCATCAAGCTCCGCGAAGCCAAGCGTCTCGACGTGGCCGTCGAACATCGCCGAGATGGCCTTCTTGTTGTGGCGAAGAGCGACAAAGCCGGAGGAGTTGGGGTCCTTCTCGCTGTACGCCTTGGCCCACTTGCGTTGGCTGGAGTACGGGGCCTCGACGAGGAAGTAGCCCTCGGAGGTTCCGATGTCGGGGAAGGTCCACGCCGGGCTGGGGCGGGCGGAGACGAAGGTCAACAGGCGGCTGGGGCGGCGCGGTTCGTCCATGCGGGCGACGTAGCGTCGGCCGAAGGTCTTTTCCGAGAGCGGGTCCATGCCGTGGTCCACGCTGCCGCCGACGAAGGCGACGTTCATGCCCAAGGCAGGGAAGAGGCTGAAGAAGTATGGATAGGAGAAGCCAATCTTGTCGTAGCGATCGCCGGCATCGCGCAGGTCGGTCATCAGCTTTGGGTTGTCGTAGAGGGCGATGATGCCGGAGGTGAAGTAGGGTGCGATGCGCCAGGGGTAGCGCTGCGCGGCTGGCGCGAGCAAGCGGCGGCCACGATCGTCGTTGACGATCATCGAGGCGTTGACGGTGGCGACCGAGGGGAGGCCGGTCAGTACCGCGCTCTTGTTGTCGCCGGCGTAGCAGTTGAAGCCGACCATGAGCTGCTGGGCACCGATCATCTCGCGGGTCTGGCGGGCCATACCCCGAGCGTTCTTCAGAGTGGGGAGGGCGATCGAAACCAGCACCGCGATCACGCTGATTGTGACGAGCACCTCGATCAAGGTGAACGCCCGATCGCCAAGGATGCGGCGGATCGGGCATTGACGACGCCGCTTTGGCGTTGGGACGCTGGTGGAAGAGAATGTCTGAAGTGAGCCCGCCATGGCCGGGAGTGTATTAGCAGACGTTTGAGTCTTCTTGATTTTGAGAGGCTGTCTCAATATCGTTTCGGAATCTTGAAAGTTGCTACCTGCGAAGAGTATTTCCTGTCCGGCACGATTTCTTCTGGTCCTAGCGAATTCAATCTCGAATCATTCCCAGACAGATTCGTCGTCAATTCACGGAGCCGTCCCCATGTTCGTTGAACGTTCTTCCCGAGTCGTTGTTGCCGGTGTGCTCGTTGCGATTTCTGGGATGGTTGGGGGACATGCGGCATTGGCGAGCGTGCCGCCCATCAGCGCAGATTTTGCCACTCCCGACCAGGACCGGTGGATGTACCCGTTCAACTTCGCGGCGGGCGCTGAGACTCGCGCGTCGCTGTTCGCGGCTCTCCGGGTGCCCGGGTTTGACGACCGCGACTCGGAGATGATCGTTGGCTTCGATGTCCGCGGGGCGATCCCTTCGGACGCCGGCCGCCTGAGGTACAAGATCCTGAAGGCCGAACTGAGCGTCTTTGTCGAGAACGATCTTGCGTTCTCGTACGACCCGACGCCCGATCCGCTGGAGTCGAGCTACGCGACCACGGACCCCGAGTTCGTTGCCGACTCCGATCTGTCCAAGCCGATCGAGGTGTGGCCGCTTGGATTCCGCGGCGGGTTCGACACGCAGTCGTGGCAGGAGAACTCGCCGTTCTGCACCTGCAATCCGATCACGAACGCCGAGGGTGTTCGCTTGGCGTATCCGGCTCTGCTCGACAACTTCCAACAGCCAACGGACATGTCGCGCCAGGTTCGGCAGAAGCTTCCGGGTTCGCCGATCACGGTGGGGCGGCTGTTTGATGCGACGAACAACGAGCTGACGCCGGGGGCGCTGGTGCCGCAGGGTACTCGGGTGCGTTTCGATCTGCTTGAGGGGAACTCGAACAACTACGTGTACCTGCAGAACGCGATGAACAAGGGCGTGTTGCTGCTGTCGGTGGCGACGCTGGAGCCCACGAGTGGAGGCCCGGGCGGCGGGACCGGCGGCGTGACATACCCGCGGATCTACACCAAGGAGAATCCGACGGCGCAGGCGCTGGGGTTGGCCCCGCAGCTTTCGCTCACGGTCGCGTACACCTGCGACGCGGACTTCAACGGCGACGATGTGGTGGATGATGCGGACTTCCAGATCTTCGTCGTGGCGTACAACGAACTGCTGGATGCGCGAGCCGACCTCAACCTCGACGGCGTGACCGACGACGCGGACTTCTCGCTGTTCTCGGTGGCGTACGACGAGCTCTTGTGCGCGAGATAAGCAAAGGCTTTCACCGCGGAGCACGCGGAGAACGCCGAGAAGTGGCAACAGGCAAAGAGAGTTGTTTCGGAATGGGAGGAGCGACCACGCTCCTCCCATTTTTTCTCTGCGTTCTCCGCGCCCTCCGCGGTGAACTGTCTTGTCGGATCTGTTCAGAGATTTCGCTCGACTACCGCGTCCGCGGCTTGGAGCAAGCCTTGCTTGGCGGCGGACTCGGGCAGGTCCGCGAGTTCGGACTTGGCTTCGCTGACGAGACGCTTCGCGGTGGCGCGGGCGTAGTCGAGCGAGTTCGTGGAGTCGAGAGCGCGACGCAGGGCCTTCGCGGCTTCGCGGGCCTGGTCGTGGCCTTCACCGGATTCTTCGAGCAAGACGAGCGAGCGGCCGCGGTCGGCGGGCTTGCAGGACGCGAGATGGTGGATCAAAGGCAGCGTGAGTTTGCCCTTCTCGAGGTCCTTGCCGAGTGATTTACCGACGACGGATTCCTCGCCGGTGAGATCGAGCAGGTCGTCCTGGATCTGGAACGCGATGCCGAGGCGGCGGCCGTAGGTGGCGAGGCGCTCGCAGGTCGCGTCGCTCGCGCCGCTGCAAGCGGCACCGAGGCGGCAGGCGGCGGCGATGAGCGCGGCAGTCTTGCGGGCGACGATCTCGTAATACGTCGGCTCGTCGAGTGAGTAGTCGTCGCGGTGGTGGAGCTGCAGCAACTCGCCGGCGCACATCACCATGCTGGCATCGGCAACCACGAGCGCGGCACGTTGGTCCTGCAACTGGGAGCAGAGGTGGTACGCGGAGGCGATGAGGTAGTCACCCAAGATGACCGCGGGCTCGTTGCCGCGGAGGCGGTTGACGGTGAGGCCCTTGCGGCGGGTGTCGGCCTCGTCGAGCACGTCGTCGTGGACGAGGGTGGCCATGTGGACCATCTCGACGACGGCGCCGAGGAGGGCGTGGTTGCGGGTGAGCAGGGTGTTCAGGTCGGCGTTTGCGCCCGCGGCCGTGGCCATGCCGCAGAGGCCGACGAGGGTGGGGCGGAGCATCTTGCCGCGGTAGGCCTCGACGTGGCGCACGAGTGCCGCGACGGGGGGCAGGTCGGAGCGGAGTTGTTCGTCGAAGATGCGAGCGGTGCGGTCGAGGTGGGCCGCGATGGCGCTGGCGATCTGGTCGTCGGCGGAGATGCCTGAGGCAATCGGGAGCATTACAGAAGAATAGGAAGACGGCACCCGAATAGGAGCCCTCCGCGCGAGCGGAGGGTGGGTAGGACAGACAGGTCAACGTGAAGGGGCGAGTCGCCGCGACCCTGTGCTTGCGCACAGGGCTCCTATTGGAAACTCAGCTCGAACTCGATCTCGTCGCGGACGGGGAGGCCGCTGGGGCCGAGTATCGGGATGGGTGCGCCGCGGCGGCGGGCGTCTTCGACGATCCCCTTGTGGATGGCGGCCAGGGTCCAGCCGCAGCGTTGGTAGAAGCCGATGGCGCGGATGTTGTCGTTGGTGGTCGTGAGGAAGATGCGCCAGCAGCCGGCGGCGCGGGCGATGTCAGCGGCGGCGTCCAGAAGGCGTTCGCCGACGCCGCGGCCCTCGTCGCGGGTGCTGAGCGTGACGACCTCGCACTGAGCACCGCCGGGCAGGATCTCGTAGGTGCACAGCCCGATCGGCACGCCGTCGCGTTCGGCGACGAGGGCGGGGAGACGATCGGCGTCGTAGCCGACGTTGCGCGACCAGATCTGCGTGCCGGCCCAGTGCCTAGTGAGTTCGTCACGCACGAACGCGTCGTGGCGTGCTTCGCGGCGGACGATGTGGACTTCGCTTCGTCGCTGCAGCCACACGAGCACGTTCGTGGCGTTCTCGTTCGGCGGGAAGACGGGGTACCAGACTTTGCGGATGCGGGCGGCGGTGGGATGCGGCGTGTCCACGCTCGCGTCCGGTTCAGCGTACCACGCCATGCGGGCGATCAGCGTGGTGGGGTTCTCGGGTTCGGTGGGGAACTCGAAGGCGGGTAGCCGCAGGGCGCGGGTCAGTTCGAGCTTCGAATCGCTGAGCAACTCGAAGTGGACGTGCATGCGTTCCTTGAACTCGCGCTGGTGCGAGGTGGCGTTGGTGCTGACGCCGAAGACGCGGACGCCGAGGGCGGTGAACTGGGAGAAGAGGTCGCGGAAGCCGCAGCTCTGCGGCGTGCAGCCGCGGGCACCGGGGATGGAGTCCCACTCTTCGCCGTGGAATCCGAGCGAGGGAGCCCGGCCGGGGACGCCGGTGCGTGGGTAGAAGAAGAGAACGGTGGGGGAGGTGAGGGAAGCGAGGTTGAGTTGTTCGCCGTTGGTGGCGGTGAGGGAGATCGAGGGGAGGAGTGCGCGGCGCAGGTGCAGGCAGCCGCCGTCGTCCTTTGGGACTGGGAGATTCGAGGGGAGTTGGGTGGGGTCGTGGGGCATGGGATGAAAGGCAGAAGACATTTCACCGCGGAGGACGCGGAGAACGCAGAGAAGATTTTGTGTTGGCGCGCCGGACAATGCCGTCAGTCAGCTTCGAGACGTTGAAATTCAAGAGGAGGCCAACGGGTTTGTCAGTGAGGCGCAGATACGTCAAGAGCTGGGCTTCATGAATCGGTTGGGTCTTCTCGACGGATTTGAGTTCGACCACGACCAGATCGTCCACGAGAAGGTCGATCCGATATCCGCATTCAACACGGATCCCCTTGTAACTGACCGGTAATTCGAGCTGTCGGACAAAGGCGACGCCTCGATCTGCAAGTTCTTTCGCGAGGCATGCCTCGTAAGCGGTCTCAAGCAACCCTGGCCCGAGCGTGCGATGGACGTCGATTGCTGCACCGATGATCTTCTCTGTAATCGCATCGCAGCGCCGAAAAAGTGACGCATCCGGATCTGCAACATCCGTCGAGCGTCCTTGGACTTCCACTCCCTCACCCATGTCTTCCTCCGCGTTCTCTGCGTCCTCCGCGGTGAAACGCCTTTCGGCTGACCGAGCGCTCAAGTTTCCAGATACACCTTCAACCCCTGCACGCCGCCCTCTCGGCCGAAGCCGCTTTCCTTGAA
>JBILLU010000015.1:0-32384 GCA_044375915.1 Phycisphaerales bacterium | reverse complement strand
CGGTGTAGGCCATGGGGAGATTCTACGGGCTGGTTGCACGGGATGGGCCGTTTGATACTCTGTTCTGGCTCCCGTTCTTGGGTCGGGGGCTGCCCTTTGGGGTTTTCGCGTTTCCGGGTTTCAGTTTCCTGGTTACGGGAGGTGGGGATGTTTAGTCTTTTCAAGCAGAAGCGGCCCATTGCCGGGTCGGTGATCTATCGCGGGACGATGAGCCCACGGGCGGAGGAGTATGGGTTCCTCCGAAAGAAGGGGCTCGACATCGAGGTGCTGCCGGGCGATGAGCAGACGCACTGGTCGATGAAGCTGCGTCACCCGAAGCTCGGGGAGGCGAAGGTCGCGGCGTTTCGAAATATGCCGCCGTACCCGCTCTGGGAGATCCAGATGACGCAGGCGCTGACTCCCTCCGAGAAAGAGGAGTTCGCCGCCGCGGGTGTGGGTGTGACGGTGGTGATCGAGAATCCGGTCGGTCACGTGCTGAAGGATCGGAAGCGGCTGCTGTGTTTTCTGCGCTGGCTGATGGCCGACGACGGGCTGTTTGTCTCCGATCACACGTCGACGTTGATCTGGACACGCGAGTCGCTGGATGAAGAGCTTTCGCACGGCGCGGATCTTGACGTGTCGCAGATCTACTGCACCCATGCGGTGAGCGGCGAGAGCGCGGCCGATCCCACTTGGTATCACACGCACGGCTTGGGAGAGATCGGGGCGTTCGACTTTGATGTGATCAATCCGAACGAGGAGGTGTTTGGGGGACGGGGCGACTTGGATCGTGCGATCGCGTTCGCGAGTGTCGACGGGATGCTCAAGCCGGGCGCGACGTTCTCGTGCTTCGAGCCGGGGGGCGAGGTGATGGCGGTGGACGCGGCGGAGTTTGATCGCAGCGCGGCGACGACGGATGCCGCGGTGCGAGCGATGGACGACGACAGCCACCAGATCAACCGGGTGGTGTTGTGCGAAAAGGGACGGGGGTTTCTGCCGTTCTTCAAGAAGAGGCCGCGGCCCTCATCGGTGCTGTCGTCGGAGATTCCCGAAGGCTCGATCGTCTACTTCTCGAAGACCGCGAGCGACCTGATGGGCGAGCGGGCCCGCAAGACCGTTGCGGTGTTCGAAAAGCTCCGCCAGGAGTTCGAGCGGTACGAGTTCCCTGCGCTCGCGAAGATCGCGTACCAGAACCAGTCCGGCGGGCACGAGCATCTGTGGTTCACGGTGCACGGCGTGCAGGGTGGCACGATCGACGCCACGCTGGAGAACGAGCCTTTCGATATCCCAAGCCTGAAGGCGGGCGATCGCGGGCAGCACTCGATCGAGCAACTGTCGGACTGGATGGTGATGAGCCCGGCAGGGGCGGTGTCACCCCGGGGGGGCAAGGCGGCGCGGCTGCTGCGTCAGAACCCCGACAAGCTTGAGCAGTTGCTCGCGATCATGCGGCGAGCGGAGGCCGAGTCGTAAGTCTCCGCCTGATCGACGGCCAGGACACCGGCGGCACCGGACGACGGCCGCTTATGGCTGCTGCGGTCAAGCCCTGACCAGGTTCACGGGCCATCCGTGCACCGGGCCCGGCCGTCGATCGGACGGAGACGGGCAAGCATATGTCGGATGTGGGATTTCGGACGGCGGATGTGGGACAGAACCGACAACTCGGTTCGCAGCCCGCGGCGGCGATCGCCATGAGCCAGCCGGCCGGATTCAGTCTTGCACATCCGACACCCTCATCCCCGATCCCGACGTCCCAGATCTGAAATCAGGCGACTCGCGTCCAGATCGTCGGACCTGGGGCTTCCGGGTTCTCGTACACTGCTGGAGACGCATGGACGACGCTTCCAGACAACGAGCCGAGCCCTTGAACGATGTCTCGCTGCCGCCGGCGGCGCGGGAGGCGGAGACGCTTCGTGCGTCGCTGGTGCGGATTGCGCGGCTGGCGTTCTTTGCGGTGTTTGTGGTAGTGACGACTTTGTCGGTTTTGTACTTCCAGCCCGACAAGGCGGTGCCGAAGGACTGGCCGCGGGTGGCGGGGGTGATCCTCGCGATCTCGATTGTGATCGCGTCGATCGTCGGTGCGGTGGACTTGTTGACGCGGAAGAAGAAGATCGGCGCCGTCATCGCGGTGTTCTTTGGAATCGCCGCGGCCATGCTCGCAACGGCCGCCATCGGCTCGCTGTTCGATCTCCTCGCCTCGCTCTACGAGATCGATGCGCGCATCACCAGTGCGTCGAAGGTGCTGCTGGGCATCGGGCTGGCGTATCTGGCGGTGACGACGATCCTGCAGACGCAGGACGATTTCCGGCTGGTGATTCCGTATGTGGAGTTTGCGAAGCAGATTCGCGGTAGCAAGCCGCTGATTCTGGATTCGTCGGCGCTGATCGACGGGCGGATCGTGGATGTCGCCGCGAGCGCTCTGGTGCAGTCGCCGATCGTGATCCCGCGGTTCGTGGTGTTGGAGTTGCAGAAGCTCGCCGACAGCGCCGACAAGCTCGTTCGCACCAAGGGGCGTCGCGGTCTCGACATGGTGACCCGTCTGCAGCGGCTGGGCACGGTCGCGGTCAGCATCGACGAGCTGCCGGTGCCGGGAAAGACCGTCGATCAGATGCTGATCGAGTTCGGACGTCTCAGCCCCGGCGTGATCGTGACGACCGATCTGGCGTTGGCGCGGATCGCGGAGATTCAGCAGATCGGCTGCATCAACATGCACGAACTGGCCAACGCGCTCAAGCCGGCGCTGGTGCCGGGCGAGACGCTGTCGGTGGTGCTGGTGCGCGAGGGCGAGCAGCCCGGGCAGGCGGTGGGGTACCTCGACGACGGGACGATGATCGTCGCGGAGCAGGCGGTGCACCTGGTCGGCGAGCGGGCGGAACTGGTGGTGTCGAGCTCGCTGCAGACGGCGGCGGGTCGGCTGCTGTTTGCGAAGCTTGCGCATCGCGGCAGCGAGGGTGTGGAGGCGATGGGGGCGAGTGCGCCGGATGCGACGGGGGCGGAGGCGCGGGGCGATAGTGTGCCTGGCGGCGATGGGGTGTCGGGCGAGATCATTGAACCGGATGCGAGCGCCGCGGACGCGGGCGAACCCAGCCACGAGGCAGAGTCGGGCACGAACGGTGCGTCTCATGGCGTGACCGGCGGCGGGGCAAAGCCGGTGCGGTCGCCGTATCCGCCCAATCCGCCGCGGTCGATCCGATCGGGCACGCCGCGGAATCCGCGGCGTTGAGTCGATGTCGCATGTGGGATTTTGGCTGTGGCGAGTTGGCGCCGCTGGCGAACAGCACCGCGCGACATCCGACATCGATCCCATACTCTTGGCCGTGCCCGACGCACGATCACTTCCTCTTCGCTTGCTCGTCGTCTGCCCGTCGTGGCTGGGCGATTGCGTGATGGCGACGCCGACGTTGCGGCGGCTGCGTGAGGGCTTGCCCGGCGCGTTCATCGGGATTCTGGTTCGGCCGGGGATGGACGAACTGCTGGGCGGCTTGCCGTACTTTGATGAGGTGCACGTCGCGCGGGCGTCGGGGGTGATGGGGCCGAAGTTCGTGGCGGCGAAAGTGCGGCCGCGGCGGTACGACTGCGCGGTGCTGCTGACCAACTCGTTCTCGACGGCGCTGACGGTGCGGATCGCGGGGATTCCGAGGCGGATCGGGTACGACCGCGATGCGCGTGGGCTGTTGCTCACCGATCGCTTGCCGGCGCTTCGTCGCGGTTCTGGCGGATTCGCGCCGGTGCCAGCGGTGAGTTACTACCTGCGTGCGGCGGATCATCTGCTCGGGCGGGCGCACGATCCGGAGGATCTTGGTGGGAGGCTTGAACTGGCGGTGAGCGAGCGGGAGGAGCAGGCGGCGGCGGAGATTCTGCGGCGGGCTGGTGTCGGCGCTGATGAGCCGCGGGTGATTCTGAACCCCGGGGGCAACAACCCGGCGAAGCGGTGGCCGGCGGATCGATACGCGTTGATCGCGCGGGGGCTGCACGAGCGGGGTTTGCGGGTGCTGATCAATGGCTCGCCGGGTGAGGCGGAGCTGGTGGATGAGATCGTGCGGGTGTCGGGGGTTGAGCGCGTGGTGGCCCTGCCGCGGGCGGGCGTCACGATCGGGTCGCTGAAGGCGCTGGTGCGCGGGGCGAAGCTGATGGTGACCAATGACACCGGTCCGCGGCACATCGCAGCGGCGTTCGGCGTGCGGCTGGTGACGCTGTTTGGTCCGACGGATCATCGCTGGACGACGATCCCGACGCTGGCTGCCGCACGAGAGGCGATTCTGGTCGCGGACCCGACGTTGCCGGAGCATGAGGTGGCGGACGAACACCCGGAGCGGTGTCGGGTGGATCGGATCAGCGTGGAGCAGGTGGTGCGGGCGATGTCGGACGTGGGGTGTGCGATCTCGAACGTTTCCGGGTCTGAGATGCACCGAACTCATCCCTGACAGTGCGGGGAGTTTGCCGTGCCGCTTGATTCGGCGGGCGGCCTTTCTACCATCTGGACCCTGCCCGGACGCTTCGCGGCCTGGCGGGTGCGTTTGAGCCTCAAGCGACTGGGCTTTCCGGTCGAGACAATCCGTTCTGTACGAGATATGGGCGTCCGACGGCGGGCGGCCCATCCCACCAAGGGGGCGTAGCTCAGTTTTGGTAGAGCGCATCCATGGCATGGATGAGGTCACGAGTTCGAGTCTCGTCGCCTCCACTTGACAAAAACCCCGGTCGCAAGACCGGGGTTTTTGTTTTTGCACTGGTGATTGTCGCGATTACTTCGCGACCGCGGCCACGACCTTCGCAGCGGCGTCGGTGAGATCGCTTCCCGCCTGGAGCGTCGGGAGCGAGCCCTTGGCGTCCTGAAGCAGCTTGCGGCCTGCGTCGACGTTCGTGCCCTCGAGGCGGACGACGAGGGGCACCTTGAAGCCCACGCTGCCGTCGGGGTTTCGGTGATTCCGGGCGGCGTTGATGATGCCCTGGGCGATGACGTCGCACTTCATGATGCCGCCGAAGATGTTGACCATCACGCCCTTCACGCGCGGGTCGGAGAGGATGATGGAGAAGGCTTCGGTGACGGCTTCTTCGGTGGCGCTGCCGCCGACGTCGAGGAAGTTGGCGGGCTCGATGTCGGTGGGCTTGCCGTCGGCGCCCTTGGGGCCCTTGCCCTGGCCGTGGAGCTTGATGATGTCCATGGTGGCCATGGCGAGTCCGGCGCCGTTGACGAGGCAGCCGATCTGGCCGTCGAGGGCGATGTAGGAGAGGCCGAAGCGCTGGGCGCGGGCCTCGGCCTGGTTCTCTTCGCTGTGGTCGGCGAGGCTTTGGACTTCGGGGTGGCGGAAGAGGCCGTTCTCGTCGAAGGAGAACTTGGCGTCGATGGCGATGACCTGGCCGTCGGGGTGCTGCTCGTCGGGCGGGGTGAGGACGAGGGGGTTGATCTCGGCGAGGGTGCAGTCCTTCTCGATGAAGAGCTTGGCGAGCGACTTCATGACGTGCATGGCCTGCGAGACCTGGCGGCCGCGGAAGCCGAGGCGGAAGGCGACTTCGCGAGCGGCGAAGTCTTGCAGCCCGAGCAGCGGATGGAGTGGGTGCTTGATGATCGCCTCGGGGCGCTCGTGGGCGACGGTTTCGATTTCGACGCCGCCCTCGCGGCTGGCGATGAGGATGTTGCGGCGGGTCTTGCGGTCGGTGGTGATGGCGAGGTAGAACTCTTCGGAGCCGCCGGTGCCGCGCTTCGCGATGGGCGCGGCCTGGGCGATGAGGACTTTCTTGACCTCGAGGCCTTCAGGGGGAGTCTGCGGCGATTTCATGCGGTTGGTGAGCATGAAGGACGCGGCGGAGGTGGCCTCGTCGATGTTCTTGACGATCTTGACGAACCCGGCTTTGCCGCGGCCGCCGGCGTGAACCTGAGCCTTGATGACGACCTCGCCGGTGGCGCTGCCCTCGGCGGCGGCGCGGAATGCTTCGCCGGCGTGCTGGATGGACTCGATCATGCGGCCCGGGGGAACGGGGATCTTGTAGGAATGGAGCAGGTCGCGGGCCTGGTATTCGTGGATCTTCATAGGGAGGAGAGGGTAGCAACAGACGGTCGAGAAGGCATCCACCACGGAGACACAGAGGCACAGAGAAATGCCATCAACGCGAGGGGCTCTCGGGGCTCGAAGCGGGAAGGGAGACGTGTCCTTCGTGCGGAGTGGGCTGCTTTCTCCGCCCGCGCACGCAGGCGGGTTCGGCCTTCATCCCTGTCGATCCATTCATGAACCCTTCAAGTTCTTCGAGCCATTTGAGCGAAATGTCCTCCGCCGTGCCTCGCTGCCTCCATGGTGAGAACACCTCGATCGACTCACGCCACGAACGTCCGCAGCAGCACCCGCCATTCGGCGTATCGATACTCGATCTGCTCGCGGTCGTGAAGAGCCCGGATCTGCCGCATGACGCGCTCGGTGAGGTCGGTTTGCCATTGCTCGGCGGAGCGGTCGCAGAAGAAGATGCGGCAGGCGGCGGGCTTGATGGTCTGGATGGAGCAGAGGTTGGCGGCCTGGAACGGGCATCCGCCGCGGGCGACGGCGGCGTCGATGTCGGGCGTCGTGAGCGTGCGGTTGTGGGTTGGCAGCGCGAGGACGCAGGCAGCGGTTTCGAGGCCGGTGGTGTAGAGGCGATGGCCGAAGGCCTCGAAGTTGCAGCAGCGGCCGCTGGCCCAGCAGGCGGGGCCTCGGGATGCGATCTGGTCGGCGATGAGTTGATGGATGGCGTCGAGCGCGGCACGGACGGTTGGCCGAGCGGCGGCTTCGAGCCAATGGGTTGCGAGCGATTGCTCGGGAACCATGCTGGAGGCTAGGAGGCAACCCGGCAGTTGACGCGACGGATAGTCTGTGTCGGTGGGTGTCGGATGTGGGAAAAAGAGAGTACACGTATGCAAAGAAGCGAAACGTTTTGGATGGCTTTGGTGTCGGGCTCGGCGATGAGCCTGGCGACGGTGGCGTTGGCGTTGCCCAACGAGCCGGACGCGGCGGGGGTGCGGCGCGGGGTGGTGCCGCGGGTGCAGGATGGGGTTGAAGGGTCGGCGTGCGTGGTGAAGTCGGACATCCCGCCGATGCCTCGGGAGTTGCAGCACACGATCACGCGGATTCCGGCGGCGGTGGCACGCATCGATCTGGGAACTGGCGAGACCTGGCTCCCGTTCGAGGACCGGGGCGTCGCGAACAACCGGATCAACATCGTCACGGTCGGGGACGGGTATCTCTCGACGCAGCAGGCGACGTACAACACGCACGTCACTAATGCGGTGAACCAGTTGTTCAACTACGAGCCGTTCAGGACGTACAAGAACTACTTCCAGGTCTTCCGCGTGAACGTCGTCAGCACGGTGCAGGGCGTGAGCAACGACCCGACGCAGGGGATCACTCGAGCGACGCCGCTGGGGATGAATTTCTGGTGCAGCGGGATCGAGCGGCTGTTGTGCGTGAACGTGAGCGCGTGCTATTCCTACGCGGCGAACTCGCCGCAGCCGTTCGATCAGATTCTGGCGGTGGCGAACTCGACCAAGTACGGCGGGGCGGGGTACACGAGCAACGAGATCGGCACCTACTCGGGTGGGAACGGCTCGGCAGCGCTGGTGGCGATCCACGAACTCGGCCACTCGTTCGGGAACCTCGCCGACGAGTACGACTACGGAGGGCCGGCGACCTACACCGGAAGCGAGCCGGTGGACCCCAACTCGTCGAAGCTGACGAGCGCCGCGATGACGGCTCAGCAGAAGAAGTGGTTCCAGTGGTTGAACGACTCGACGCCGGGGTTTGACGGGCCGGTCGGGACGTACCAGGGATCGTCGTACTCGCAGTTCGGCGTGTACCGCCCGAGCCCGGATTCGATGATGCGGGTGCTGGGTCCGAACTTCAATCTGCCTTCGGCCGAGGCGATCATCCAGTCGATCTATCAGGTGGTGAAGCCGATCGACGGGGCGCCGACGCCATCGACCGCGGCCGTGCTCGGGCCCGCGTCGAGCGCGAGCATCACGATTATGCAGAAGGTGACCAATCCGCTCAGCGTGCAGTGGTTGCTGAACGGCCAGCCGATCGCGGGCGCGACGGGCACGAGTTTCAACGTCGCCTCGCTGAACTTGCGGAAGGGTTCGACCTCGCTGGGGGTCCGTGTGCGTGACGACACGACGATGATGAAGAACGAGCTTTTCCGCGCATCGAAGATGACGCAGACGTTGACGTGGTCGATGCCGGTCGCCGCGTGCTTGGCGGACTTGGACGGCGACCGCGCGGTGGACGACGGGGACTTCGTCGGTTTCGCAGAGATGTACAACCTGCTGCTCTGTTCGGCGATCGCCCCGGCGGAGTGTGCGGCGGACTTCGACAACGACGGGATGGTGGACGACACGGACTTTGTGGTGTTCGTCGCCGCGTACAACGCGTTGGTCTGTCCGTAATGCGCGGGCACGGGGGGGGCGGCTCGGGCAAGAGCGCGTGCCCGATGCCGCGGAAAAGTTGGCGGAAACCCCTGTCGCTTGCGGCGCAAAGGGCTGCCGGACGCTATTCTTGCGCAGCGTGGAAAGCAGCCGCGGCGTGAGCGCGGCGGTCTCGGGAAGGAGCCTGAGGGTTGCGACAAATGGCCGATCCGGCGTTGGCGGGCGATGACGAACTGCTCTCGGGCTTGACCGAGCCGCAGCGCCGCGCCGTGCTCACGACCGAGGGGCCGCTGCTGGTGCTGGCGGGCGCGGGCTCGGGCAAGACGCGCGTCATCACGCGGCGGATCGGGTTCCTGATCCGCCAGGGCGTGGCACCGTGGTCGATCCTCGCGGTGACGTTCACCAACAAGGCGGCGAGCGAGATGCGCGAGCGGGTGCTGAACCTGCTCGGGCACGACCCACGCCTGACCCGCGGCTTGACGGTGACGACTTTCCACTCGCTGTGCGCGCGGCTGTTGCGGAAGTACGCGGAAGCGGCGGGTCTGAAGCCGGAGTTTTCGATCTACGACTCGTCGGACCAGCAGGCGATCTGCAAGCGGGTGATCGGGGAGCTGCAGCTCTCGACGAGCAACTTCCCGCCGCGGAGCGCGCTTTCGGCGATCAGCAACGCCAAGAACGACTTGCTCAGTGCCGAGGAGTACGCGGCGCAGGCGATCGATTTCTACTCGAAGAACATCGCGAAGATCTACACGGCGTATCAGAAGGCACTTCGACTCGCCGGCGCGGTGGACTTTGACGATCTTCTGGTGCTCACCGCGAAGCTTCTCAAGAACAATCCTGAGGTGCGGCGGGAGTGCAACGAGCGTTGGCGCTACCTGCTCATCGACGAGTACCAGGACACCAACCACGCCCAGTTCGTGATCGCGTCGCTCATCGCGGGTTCGCCGCTGGATGCACTCGAAAAGGCGGTGGAGGGGCGGCTGATCACCGGTGCGCCGGGGACGAACATCTGCGTCGTGGGCGACCCTGACCAGGCGATTTATGGCTGGCGCGGGGCGGACATCAGCAACATCCTGGAGTTCGAGCGTTCGTATCCGGGGACGAAGGTGATCACACTGGGCGAGAACTTCCGCTCGACGGCGCCGATCCTGAAGGCCGCGGACACGCTGATCCGGCACAACGTGAAGCGCAAGCACAAGGACCTGTTCACGGCCCGCACGGGCGGGGAGCGGGTCGAAGTGGTGCTGACGCGGGACGAGAACCACGAGGCATCGCTGGTTGCCGATTGGCTCAAGCACGTCAAGGACGAGCGTGAGAACGCGCCCGAGGCGATCACGTGGCGCGACATGGCGGTGTTCTACCGCACCAATTCGCTCAGCCGCGTGATGGAGGATGCGCTGCGGGCCGCCGCTATCCCGTACACGATCGCCCGCGGCACGGCGTACTACGAGCGCGAGGAAGTGAAGAGCGCGATCGCGTATCTGCGGCTGATCGCCAACCCGAGCGACGATGTCTCGCTGGCGCGGATCGTCAACACGCCCACGCGGGGCATCGGCGCGACGACGTTCGGCAAGCTCGAGGACTACGCCGCGATCAAGGGAATGCCGGTGCTGGCGGCGATGCGCGATGCGCCGAACATCCTCGACGTCGTCGGGCGCGGGGCGGCGGCGGTCGAGAAATTCGTCGCGATGATCGACGAGTGGACCGGCGGCGGGACGTTCATGGGTGCGCAGGTCGCGACCACGCTCGCCGACCTGGTCTCGCGGGTCATCCGCGAGTCGGGGCTGGAGTCGATGTACCGCAGCCAGGCCAAGGCGAGCAACAGCGACGCGGATCTGGAGCGGCTGGACAACCTCGACGAGCTGGTCTCGAGTGCGCGGCAGTTTGAGATGGAGTTCGACGCCATGGCCGATCCGGCGGCGGCGCTGGATGAGGTGGGCGGGGACGAGATGGGCGAGGATGAGCCGGATGAGAATCCCGTTCCGGTCGGTCCGACGCCGTTCGATGACTTTGAGATCGACGAGACGACGGTGAAGCCGCGGGGCGATGCACCGCCGCTCTTGGCGATGCTGCGTGCGTATCTGGAGTCGATCGCGCTGGTGGCGGATGCCGACGCGGTGGATCAGGCCAACGGCGCGGTGACGCTGATGACGCTGCACGCGGCGAAGGGCCTGGAGTTCCGCGCGGTGGCGATCATCGGGCTGGAAGAGGGCCAGTTGCCCCACAGCCGAGCGAGAGAGTCGCAGGACGAACTAGAAGAAGAGCGGCGGCTGTGCTTCGTGGGCATCACTCGCGCGATGCGGCGGCTGCTGATGACCTCAAGCCGCTACCGCACGCTGCGCGGCATCCCTGAGCGGACGATCCCGAGCCGGTTCATCGAGGAGCTGCCCAAGGAGTCGTGCCTGTTCAGCGATCAGGCCGACGCGATGGCGGCCCGCGACATGCGGGAGTTCATAGAGCGCGGCGGCGACCCGGACGAAGTGAGCGACTCGGGTGGTGGTGACGGGCCTCGGTATGTGCCCGAGGGCGAGTTCGCGGGCAAGCCGGGCCCCAAGCGCGCCGGGCTGGCGTGGGGTGCGTCGGGTTTGGCGGGGAACGGCGGCAAGCCCAAGACGCCGTCGAACACGCCGTTCCCGGTCGGGGCGATCGTGCGGCATCCGCAGTTCGGCGAGGGCGAGGTGCTGAGCATCACGTCGGGCGTGAACGCGCGAGCGACGATCCGGTTCCGGGGCGTGGGCACCAAAACGCTGGTGCTGGAGTACGCACGGCTGACGCGGGTGAAGTGAGTCGCACGCTACCCGGCGAGTCCGCGGCGGCTATTCGTCTGCCGGCTGCGTCGGCTTTTCTGGCGGCGCGGGGGGTGCCTTGGCGTCCTGGCTCTTGGCGGCGAGCGAGAACGAGCCGTCCTTCGGTTCGCCCTTGAAGTTCTGGATGCGGGCGTAGACCCAGACCGGGATGTTGTTTTTGAGGGGCGTGATGACGCGCTGCTCGACCTCGGCGGCGGTGACGAGGAAGGTGGGATTCGGGCGCTTCAGGGTCACAAAGACCTCGGTGCGGCCGCGTTGCTCCATGAGCTGGTCGAGGGTGACCGTCCATCCGCCGGTCGGGGCCTTGGCGACAACGGTCCACTGCGGGGTGGACTCGAGCCAGATCTCTGGGCCGTTCCATGCGGCGTCGGACTTCGAGGGCACGAAGCGGCTTGGGCCGCAGGCGGTCAGCGTGCAGGCGAGGGCCGCCAGCGCGAGCGTCCGGGCAGCGCCTCGGATCGAGGGGCGAACTTTGGGAGAAAAAGGAGCGATTGGCACGATGTTCATAGTCTTGCGCGAGATCGTACGGTGGCGGCACGCGCTGATCGCGTCGGAGGCGTTCGAGATCGCGAGGGAGTAGTAGAGCATGATTCGTTCGACGATGCAAACGCGGGCTGGATTCGGGGTAAGGCGCATGAGATTGGTGAGCCGGGTCGCGGCGCTGGCGGTGGGTGCGGCGGCGTTCCTGAGCGGCTGCTCGACGATTGAGTCGGCGTTTGAGACCGGGCCCAAGAGCCGTCCTGTGTCCTTCAAGGAGGAGCCGGACATCCGGGTGCGGGTGAAGAAGGACGCGATCCTGACCAAGATCGACGGTCCGAGCCGCATGGTGGTGCGGCCGAGCACGGTGGTGCGGGCCGAGGCGGTGCGTGGGCCGCTGACATTCCGGGGGACGGTGAACGGGATGGTGATGACTGACGGCAGCGGGCGGGAGCGGGAGTTCGCGCCGGGGACGGATGTGGAAATCCTGCCGCGGGAGATGACCGAGACGGAGCGGCTGTCGAGCGACGCGTACAAGCCGGGCGACGCGATGGTGGTGGATGGCGAGACACAGCCGGGGTATCTGGTGATCCATCCGCGTAGTGGCGAGGGCGGGGTGATCGATGTGATCGCGGTGATGCCGATGGAGACGTATGTGCCGGGGGTGATCAGCCGCGAGCTGTTTGCGACGTGGCCCCGGCAGGCGTTCGAGTGCCAGGCGGTTGCGGCGCGGTCGTACGGGCTGCACGAGCGCGAGCGTTCGCGGCGTGCCCATGAGTTCTTTGATGTCGAGTCGACGACCAAGGACCAGGTGTTCGGTGGGCTCTCGAGCCTGCCGGTGGCAATCGAGGCGACGAGGGCGACACGGGGCATGATCGTCACCGAGGGGACGACGGGGGCGTTGGCGAAGGCACCGCTGCGGACGTACTACTCAAGCACCTGCGGCGGTGAGCAGGCGTCGGCGAAGGATGTGTTTCCGACCACGGGCAAGTTCCAGTTCAACGCCGCCAAGCCGCTGGAAGCCAAGAAACGCGAGCACTTCTGCCAGGCATCGAATCGCTACCGCTGGGAAGTGCGGCGAAGCGACACGGAGCTGACACAGCGCATCCGCGCGTGGGGGCAATACGTCGGGAACCCCGTGAAGAACATGGGGCGGCTAGTGGAGTGCGAGGAATCGGGTCGGAACGCGACCGGGCGGCCAATCCGCTACGTCCTCACCGACGATCGGCGGCAGACGTACAAGCTGTCGGCGGAGGAGCTGCGCAACGCGTGCAACTACGCGGCGAGCGGGCAGCCCGAAATCACTCGGGAGACGCGGGTCAACAGCGGCAACCTCGAGATGAGCTTTGCCGGCAGCAGCGTGTTGATCCGGGGCAAGGGCTTCGGGCACGGCGTGGGGATGTGCCAGTTCTGCGCCAAGGGGATGGCGGAGAAGGGCTGGGATTGGCCGAGCATGATGAAGGTGTTCTACCCGGGCGCGGGTGTGACGAAGGCGTATTGAGAGAGTCATTCATCACAGAGACGCAGAGAAACGCGTTGAACTCGAAGGGCTCGATGAGCTCGAAGGGTTCAAGGCAGGCGCGATCGGACGGCGTCCGTGTGCCGATGCTTTGCTCGTGTCGATGCGATCACGTTTCTCTCTTCGAGCCCTTCGAGCCCGTTGAGTTCAAAGCTCTTCTCGGTGTCTCTGTGCCTCCGTGGTGAATCCTCACTTCGCCAGCGGCGTGACGAACGGCAGCACGATCGAGACCACGAAAAGAATGATGATGATCCACTCGAGCACTTCCATCCGGCGGTTGGCCTGCTCATCGGCCGCTTTCGCATAGATGTCGTTCAGGGTCTCGAGCTTGCGCAGGACCGAGGCGTCCCAGTCGTGGTGGTGCATGCGTTCGGCGAGGAGCTTGTAGAAGCGGGCGAGGTAGTGGTCGCCGACGAGCTTGATGGCGTTGTTCACGCCCTCGAAGAGCATGGCGGCGTCGATCTGGTGCTGGGCGATGCGGCGCATCTCGGCGCGGCTGATGGTCTTCCCGCCACGGCCGGGGAAGGAGGGGTAGACCTCTTCGAGTGCGTCGTCGAGGATCTCGTCGAGGCTGCGCATCTCGAGCAGTTCGACGTTGGCGAACTCGATGATGTCGAGCAGGTCTGCGGCGTCGGTGTCGATCACGAACGCGGCGGCGAAGTCGAGAATGGCGGCGTCGGTGTCGCTGTAGCTGATGCGGCAGCTCAGGGCTTCGTCGATCTCCTGCTTGGACAGCGGGGCGGATTCGCCGCGGAGGATCTGGGCCATCAGCGGGCGGTTGGCAGCGAGCAGGTCGCTCAGCGGCTGGCCGTCGCCGAAGCGATCGAACTGGTACGTGACGTAGTCCTCGACGAGCAGGCCCAGGTGAGGGCGGGTGATGGCCGGGGAGAGTTGCTCGATGAGGGCCTTGAGGCGGCGGGTGCTGTCGGCGAGGAGTTGCTGGTTCTCGCTGAGGGCGTTGGCGAGGGGCAGCAGGTCGGCGAGCGTGCCGTGGATAGGAAAGGTGTACGCGACGCTGGTGCCGCCGAAGTCGTAGAGGGTGGTCTCGACGCTGCCGCCGGTGCGGAAATCGCCGAGCTCGACGTCGGGGCAGGGCTCGACGACCCGGACAGGTGCGGGGTCGAAGGTGAAATGCTTGGGGGCGCGGCGGCGCTGCGGGAGCTGCTCGCGCAGGGGGTTGGGGAGCGCGGCGGAGGCGGCGAGGATGTCGGCGGCCCGGGTCAGGTCGACGCCGAAGCCGACGTCGTAGCAGAAAACGACGGTGGCGGTGCCGCGGATGGTTGGGTTCGCGCCGGAGACCGGCCCGGCGTCACGATTGGTGGACGTTTGGGTGGTCATGTGGAATTGTAGGTTTGCCTGACGAACCCTCCGCGCGAGCGGAGGGACGCGGCGACGCGGGAGCATCCGACTGAGTGGAGAAGTGAAGTTGGGGGCAACTGCGGCCCCACGCTGGCGCGTGGGGTTCGTAAAACAGCCAGCGAATGCCACGAACGGGCCGATCTTTCTGGCATCGCGGGTCGTCTCGAAGGCGTGCGGGGCATGCCGCGGGATCGGCCTTCGGTGTGTGAAGGGTCATCGATGCTGCTGGAGGAGTTGATTTCCGGTGTTGGGCACGACGCGGCCGGTCGCGGCGTGGATCTTCGGCTGCGCGTGATCGACGCGATTGACGACTGGAAGATGATCCGGGTGTGCGACCTCACCGAGGACAGCCGCACGGTGCTGCCGGGGTCGCTGTTTGTGGCGCGGGGCGGCGTGAAGTCGGACGGCCGCGCGTTCGCGGCGGCGGCGGTTCGGGCGGGTGCGGAGGTGATTCTGTGCGAGGAGGGCTCGCGGCTGGAGTTGAGCGTCGATGCGCAGGCGGCGCGGCGGAAGGTGGTAGTGGTTGAGGCGAGCGATGTCGCGCTGGCGTCGGCGATGATGGCCGAAGTGTTCTATGGCAGGCCTTCGAGCAAGGTAAAGCTCTTCGGCGTGACTGGGACCAACGGGAAGACGACGACGACGTGGCTGGCGTGGCGGCTGCTGAATCTGGCCGGTGTGCGAGCGGGGTTGGTGGGAACGGTGATGATCGATGATGGCATCGAACTGGCGGCTGCGGAGATGACGACGCCGCCGGCGATCGAGATGAGCCGCACGCTGTCGGTGATGGTGGAGGCGGGGTGCAAGGCGGCGTTTATGGAGGTGTCGAGCCACTCGCTGGTGCAGCACCGGGTGGGTGGGCTGCGCTTCGCGGGGGCGGCGTTCACGAATCTGACGCAGGATCACTTGGATTATCACAAGACGATGGAGAACTACGCCGCGGCCAAGGCGGTGCTGTTCGAGCGGCTGGGGCCGGGTGAGCCGGCGTTCGTGAACGTCGACAGCGGGTGGCACGAGCGGATGACGCGGGATTGCAAAGGGCTGGTGGTGCGGTGCTCGCAGCAGGATGGCGGCGGCGATGCGACGGTGCGGATCGTGGAGATGCACCGGGGCGGGATGCGGCTGGTGCTGCGGGGGGCGTGGGGCGAGATCGATGCGCTGGTGCCGCTGATCGGGGCGTTCAATGCGATGAACGTGCTGCAGGCGGTGTGCGCGGCGCACGCGTGCGGGTTGACGCGGGAGCAGATCGCGGAAGGGTGCATGCGGTTGGATGCGCCGCCGGGACGGCTCGAGCGTGTGGCGACGACGCCGAGTGAGCCTCTGGTGCTGGTGGATTACGCCCACACGGACGACGGATTGAGGAACGCGCTCTCGACCGTGCGGGCGGTGCTGGGTGGGAAGGGGCGCGTGATCGTGGTCTTTGGCTGCGGCGGGGATCGCGACCAGACCAAGCGGCCCAAGATGGGCAAGGTGGCGGCGGAACTTGGCGATGTGGTGGTCGTGACCAGCGACAACCCGCGGACGGAGCGGCCGGGCGACATCATCGACATGGTGCTGGCGGGCATCGGCGGCGGGGACCGCAGCAAAGTGAGCGTGCAGGCCGATCGGCGGCGGGCGATCGAGTTCGCGATCGAGCACGCGACGCGCGACGACATTGTCGTGATCGCGGGCAAGGGGCACGAGACCGAGCAGATTCTCCCGGATGGTCAGGGCGGCGTGGTGCGGCATCACTTCGACGATCGCGAAGTGGCGCGAGAAGCGATCGCGGCGCTGCGGGCCAAGCGTGCGGCGGGCGGGGATAGGCAGAAGAACGAGCGCCGCGTCGATGACGCGGCACGGAGCGCGACATGAGTTTCTGGACGCTCGAATCGATCAAGGCTCTGCTGGGTGGTTCGTGGCTGGCCCGCGGGGCGCCGGGGGCGACGCCGCTGGCGGGGGTGGTGATCGACTCGCGGCTGGTGAAGCCGGGGAATGTGTTCCTCGCGATGAAGGGCGAGCGGGTGGACGGGCACGGGTATCTGGCGGCGGCCAAGGACGCGGGCGCGGGGCTGGCGATCGTCGAGGACGCGGCGGCGTGCGGGGCGCTGCCGAGCGGGCTGGCGGTGCTGAAGGTGGAGCGGACGACGGCGGCGCTCATCCGGCTCGCGACCGAGTATCGAAAGACGCTCGAGGGAACCAAGGTGGTCGCGGTGTCGGGCTCCAACGGGAAGACGACGACGACGCGGCTGCTGCACGGCGTGCTCGGGGCGCACCTGCGGGGCGTGGCTTCGCAGAAGAGTTTCAACAACGCGATCGGCGTGCCGTTGACGGTGCTGGCGGCCAAGCCGGGCGACAAGTTCCTGATCTGCGAGGTCGGGACCAATGCGCCGGGCGAGATCGCGGAGCTGGCGGAGATCGTGAAGCCGGACATCAGCGTGATCACCAGCATCGGGCGCGAGCACCTCGAGGGGCTCGGCTCGCTTCAGGGCGTGATCGCGGAGGAGGCGGCGATCGCGTCGGGGATCCAGCCCGGCGGCGTGGCGATCGTTCCCGAGGCGCCGGCGGAAATCGTTGAGAGCGTGCGGGCGCGGATGATCGCGGCGGGGCACGCGAAGCCGAACATTGTGCGATTCGGGTCGTCGGCCGAGGCGGAGTGGCGGATCGGCGGGATCGACGTGGACGAAACCGGCACGAGCTTTACGATCAACGGGCGGGCGACGTTCAAGACCAAGCTGGTGGGGGCGCACAACGCGTTCAACGCGGCGGCGGTGGTGGCGGCGGCCCGGCGATTCGGCATGGAGGACGCGGCGATCGCGGCGGCGTTGGCCGACGCAGGCGGCGCGGAGTACCGCCTCGCGCTCGAGCAGCACGGCGGCGTGACGCTCTTGAACGACGCGTACAACGCGAATCCGGATTCGATGCTGGCGGGGTTAAAGACGTTCGCGGATCTGGCACGCCGGCGCAACCCGGCGCGGAGGATCGTGGTGCTCGGCGACATGCTGGAGCTCGGTGACGCGGCGCCCGACGCACACCGCGAGATCGGCGACGCGGTCGCGGGCGACACCTCGATCGATCTGGCAATCTTGGTCGGGCCCCTCATGATGTTCGCGGCGGAACGGCTGCGGAAGAAGTGGACCGGCGAAAAGGTCGTGATCCTGCCGCCTCTGGACGACGACGCCTCGGCGGCACGCCTGGCGGGGATGTTCAAGCCGGGTGATTTCGTGTTTCTGAAGGGTTCGCGACGAATGGGGCTGGAGCGGGTGGCGAAAAGCGTGAAAGCGGCGTTGGATGGTGCAAGAATCGGCCCGGCGGCGAACGCGCCGCGCTCCAGCTCGGCTCACGGATGAGCCGCGGCGATTGCTTGTCTGTGAGGCCACTCGGCCGTGTGTCAACGGATTGACCAGCGTGCATGCTCTACGTCCTGCTTGATCTCTGCCGAACGTGGCTCTCCGAACACGGAACGTGGATCGGCGAGCGAGGCTATTACAGCCTGTTTGCGATCCTCGATCAGATCCAGTTCCGCACGCTTGCGGCCTCGATCCTGAGCTTCAGCATTATGCTGGTCTTTGGACGCCGCGTGATCGCGATGCTTGTGCGGCTGAAGATCGGAGACGCCGGCCTTTCGGACGCGGAAGCGCTGAAGCGCCACGCCGCCAGCCGTCAGAATGTGCCCACGATGGGCGGAATTCTCATCGCCGCGGCGATCCTGGTTTCCACGGTGCTGCTGGCGGATATCCGGCAGTTCTACATCCAGGCGGGGCTGATCATCTTCGTGACTTTCGCGGGCGTCGGAGCCGCGGACGATTGGTTGAAGCTCACGGCATCGCGGCGCGGCAGCAAGAGCCGCCAGGGCCTTTACGCGTGGGAGAAGTTGGTCTTTCAGTTGGGTGTTGCCGCGCTGGTGGCGTGGTTCCTGTACGGGCATACGAACACGCCGGGGTCGGATCTTGCTCACGTGCTGAACCTTCCGGGGCAGAAGACGTGGGAGAGCCCGGGCAACGTCTCCGGGTCGCTGATCTATCTCGGGCCGCTCGCGTACGTGATCCTCGCGACGCTGATGGTCGCGGGAATGAGCAACGCGGTGAACATCGCCGACGGCATGGACGGGCTGGTGGGCGGGACGGCGGGTATCGTGTCGATCGGGCTGGTGGTGCTGGCGCTGATCGCCGGCAGCCAGACGGCGGCTCAGTATCTGCTCGTGCCCCACGTTCCGATCTCCGACGAACTGGCGGTGATGGCAGGGGCGATGGCGGGGGCGTGCTTTGGGTTCCTGTGGTGGAACTGTGCGCCGGCGAGCGTGTTCATGGGCGATACCGGGGCGCTGGCGCTGGGTGCCTTGGTCGGCTACATCGCGGTCATCACCCGCCAGGAAGTCGTGATCGTCGCGATGTGCGGCATCTTCATGATTGAGGCGATTTCGGTCGTCATGCAGGTCGGGTACTTCAAGGCCACCGGCGGCAAGCGGATCTTCAAGGTCGCACCGTACCACCATCACCTGCACCTCTCGGGCTGGACCGAGCAGCAGATCGTGGCACGGTTCTGGATCATCACCGTTCTATTGCTCGCCTTGGCGCTGGCCACGATCAAGGTGCGGTGAAGGTGCGCCGGCCACGTATCGAGGGCGTGCTACTTGGCGATCAGGATCGCCGGTTCGAGCAGCGCGGCGCGGACCTGAACCTGGTCGTAGCCGCGGCCGAGCACTTCGATGCGGAGTCGATCCATCCCGCCGCAGTCGATGCTCAGTTCGGCCTCAGGCTTGTCGGCCGAAAGCTCAAAGGTCTGTGGCTTCGTGAACGAACCAGACCGCGGTGCCGTCGCCACGTTCATGGTCGTGTTGCCCCACACACGGGCGGCCTCGGGCAGGGAAATCGTGGCACGCAGTCGTTTGGCCCCCGCGGGCAGACGCCACTCGCAGGCCATCGGGCCGTCGATGGTGATCGCGGCCAGACCGATGGGCGCGTCGTCGATCGGCTGCGTGGTGATCGGCGGTGCCCAACGACGTGACTGCAGAGGCTCCTGCTTCAGAACCTCGCACGCGGCAAGCGGCCGCAGCGCCGCGGACTCGAAGACGATTGCGTCGAGCGCTCCAAGGTCCAGCACCCCGGTTGAATCATCTCCGGCGAGCGACCAGCCGACGGTCAGGCCGGTGCCGGACGATTCGATGGACTTGGCGGCGAGGATCGAGCCATCGGTCAGGAAGACGAGCTGCGACGATGCGGGCGTGGGTTTCGCGGAGAGCTGAACCCACGCGACGCGGTCCATCAGGATCGTGGAGTTCTTGCCGCCGACTTCGATCACGAGCTCCGGGCCGATCGACTCGACGAAACCCTCCAGCCGGTCGGCGTTGGTGAGCAGCACAATGTCGGACTTGCTGGCTTCCAGCGGTCGGGGCGCATCGTTGAGTGAGAGGGCGAGCACGTTGTCAAGCGGCGCGACAAACGGCCCGACGCGGCGGCTGCGCCAGCGGATGACGTCTGCCTTGCTGCTGGCCGCGGTGTCGCCGGTCAGAAGAAAACCCGGGACGAGTTGGCCGTCGGCGAGGCGCAAGACGCCGGGGATCTCTCCGGGCGAATCCGCGACGGACAGCGACGTCGGGACGGCAGGGCCGTGATGCCGACGGGTGTACGCCGCGAGCAACTTGGCGCGATCGAGTGATCGTGACCGCCCCGACGCGTCCCGGTACTGGACGCTCTTGTCGCTCAACCCAACGAGCTCGCCGGAGAGACGCACGAGGTCGCGATCAATGAAGTGAAAAACCGGCACGTCGTCGGCAGACGCCGCAGCGGCGAAGCCAACGAGTGCAGCGGCGGCGAGATGGAGTGCGGTGGGTTGCATCGGCGGAGCAAGAGAGAGCGATGAACGACTACTTCTGGAAGATCGGCAGGTACCGCTTGGGCATCTGAAGAACGATGAGCGCCATGGCAGTGCCGTAGACATCGCCAACCGCGGGGTCCTGCCAGTGACCCTCTGCCTGCTGGGTGAGAATGAGCTCTTCACGAATCGCGGGCCACCACGAGGACCAATTGCCGCCGCCGGCCAGATACATGGCCTGAGCGGCGTAGTAGTGGCCGTAGAAATAGTGCGGGCTGGTGCGGTCGCCCCGCCCGGGCATCGCGTTGCGGCTGAGGTACTCAAGGCCCTTGTTGATCTGCGGGTCGTCGTAGATGCCCGCGTAATACAGGCTCGCGATACCGGCGGCCGAACGCGGCCAGGCGCTCGGGCCCGCCGTCAATTGATACTTGAACCCACCGTCGTCGTTCTGGCAGCGGCGGATGTAATCGACGGCGCGGTCGATGGTCTGCTTGGGGACTTCGAGGCCGGCGTTGCGGGCGGCGCGGAGGGCCATGATCTGGCAGATGGTGACCGACACATCGGCGTCGTTGGGGACGGGGTTGTAGCGCCAGCCGCCCTCGTCATTCTGCGTCGACACGATGAGCCGAACGGCCCGGAGAGAGGCGTTGTGCAGCTTGGCCGCGGTCGCGGCGTCCGGTCCGCCGCCGGTCATGCCGTACACCTCGCACAGAAACAAAGCCGCGAAGCCGTGGCCGTACATCGGGGCGGCGGCGGTGTCGCCGGCGATGAGCCCCGACTCGGTGCAGTTCTCGAGAACGTGCTTCAGCGCCTTTTCAACGTTCTCGCCGTATGGGCCGCGGCCGGGGAGGTTGCCATCGGCCATGAAGGCGATGCCGGCGAGCGAAGTGATCGCAACCGAGCGGCCCCAACGGTCGTCGCCGAAGGAGCCGTCGGTGCCTTGCTTCTTGGCGAGCCAGGCGAGGCCCTTGGTGACGCTGCGGTCGAGGGCGGCGGTCATCTCGCCTTCGGTGGGGGCGTTCTGGGCGGACTTGTGAGCGTCGTCGAACGGCAGGTCGAGCTTGTCGCGCTCCGCGGCAGGGGCGGCGGGTGCCGGCTCGGCGGGCTTTTCAGGCGGGGCATCGGGCTGCGCCGGAGCGGGCGCGGCGGCGAGGCAGAGGAGCAGTGCGGCACCGGCGCGGTTCACTTTTTCTTCTCCTCGGCGAGCTTGCGGTAGTACGACTCGGTCGCGGACTTGTACATCGAACTGAACTTGTCCGAGAAGCCCTGCAAGAGCGCGTCGCGGACGTGCGCGGGCAGATCGCCCCACGCGGCGGGGGCGGCGGCGGACGGTGCGGTGAGCGAGGCGTCCTCCCGTGCAGGGCCGGACTGCGCTTGCTGCGCCGCTTGATCGGCCTGCTGCTGTTGCTGCTGCGACTGCGTCCGCTGGTTCTGGTTCTGCTTCTGATCCTGATCTTGCTGTTGGCTCTGCTGTTGCTGCTGCTGACTCTGGTTCTGCCGCGCGGCCTTGATGAGACGATCGAGCCGCGTGATCGCGTCTTCCTGCACGCGCTGCGTGTTCAGACCGGCGTCGCGATCCTTCTCCACGCGGTCGGCGGCGTCCTCCATCAGCTTCACCACCGAGGCGAACTCGTCGGCCTGCTCCTGACGCGACAGTTGACGATCCAATTCCTTGCGGGTCGCGTCGTCGGCAGGCTTGGCGCTCGCGTTGGGCTTGTCGGTGGGCTTGGGTTCAGGCTTGGTGCCGAGGAGCGCGTCGAGATCGGGCAACCCAGCTGGCTTTGGCTTGGCGGCGGGCTGTTTCGCGGTGGGCGGCTCGGTGGGCTTGGCGGGCGTGTCGACGGCCGCGGGCTGCGCGGCGAACACGGGTGCGACGAACAACAACGTCGCCGCGCATCGCGTAAAAAGGTGGCTGCGGGCGCGATTCACTTCACGCCCTCCTTCGGTTCGGGAGCCGGTTCGGGCTTCAGTTCGGGTTGTGGCGCGGGCTGTGGGCCCGGTTGCGCGGCGTCGGGAACTTCCGGCGTCTGCTGCTGGCTCAGTTTCTTGATGAGCGCTGTGCCTTGCTTGGCGAGGTCGCGCTGGACGGAGCCGACTTCATCGAGCTCTGCCTCGTCGGGTTTCTGGGCCTCGGCGAGGGCGCGGGTGCGCAGGGCCGTGTCCTGCTGCATGGCGCGGAGGAGCTTGAGTTCGGCGATGGGCGGGATGATGGGTCGTGGGCCGCCGTTCTGACCGCCGCCGCCCGAGTTGCCGCCCTGAGCTTCGCGGAAGTCCTTTTCGTCGGGCGACTGCGAGAGCGCCTCGACGAGGGACCGGAGCACGTTGGCGCTCGAGGCTTGCCACGAATCAACGCCCGCGGTGGCGACGCCGTCCTTGAGGGCACGCTCGGAGCGTGACATCAGCGAGTCGATGCGTTCGTGGCTGAAGCGGAAGACGCCCTCGTCGGAAAGCTCCTTGGTCTTGGTCTGCAACTCCTTGAGCGTGACACGGAGCTGCTCCTGCTTCTCGCCCAGCGAGCGCACGGCGGCGCGGTCGCGGCGGGACAGTTCCTTGCCCACAAAGCCCGAGGTGTCGGCCCGGATCGCGATCTGTTCCTGCAGGGCAGCGTCGTAAGCCTTTTTCAGTTCGTCCCGCTTGCGGTCCTCTTCGCGCTTGGCGGCCTGGTCGCGGAGTTTCTGGGCGAGGTCGCGGGCGTCGGTGAGGTGCGACAGCGCTTCGCGCTGCGAGCGATCCGCTCCCGGTTCGTCGGCGGGCGTCAGCCGCAGCGACTTGACGGCGTTCTCCTGCCGGTTGGACGCGGCCTCAAGGGCGTCGGCGATCGGCGCCCCACCGTCCTTGACGGCTCGGGCGGAGTCGGTGACGGCGATGGTGTCCTGATTCAGACGGATCTGGCGGGCGTCGAGCGTCTCGCCCTGGGCGAGCTTGGATGTGTCGGCGAGCATGACGAGTTCTTCGTTCTGGCGGACGATGAGATCGTCGATCTGCTGGACGAGATCGGCGAGTTGGCGGCGCAGTGATTCATCACGACGCTTGGCGCCCTTGTCGAGTTCCTGCAGCATGCGCTCGAGCGTCTGCTCGGCCTTTTTCTGGAAGTCGTTGGCGGTCGCGGTCTGGTTCTCGCCCGCGCTCTTGCTCGCCTGCTGCATTGTGTCGGAGAGCTGCTCGCGGGCTGATTCCTCGGCTGCCGCTTTCATCGCGTCGGACTGCGCGGGATCGGTGGACTCGAGTTTCTTCGATCGATCCTGCAGCGCGTCGGTCGCGGCGCGGGCGCGTTGGGCCAGTTCCTGCTGGGCCTGGGCGAGGCGTTCGGTTGCGGCCCGCTGTTCGGGTGTGAGCTCGCTCGCCTTCTTGCCGCCGGTCTCGCGGGCAAGATCGCTGGTCTCGGCGGAGAGGCGACGCTGGTCCTCGAGCATCTTCTCGACTTCGCGGCGGGTGGCCCAGCCGTCCTTGCCTTGGTCGAGGATCGAAGCGATTTGGCTCATCGCTTCGCGGACGTCGCTCTGGGCGGCGCGGGCCTTGTCGGCTTGCTCGGGCTTGGCGGGCTGGTCGTTCGAGGCATCGCGAGCGTCGTTGAGGGACTGCGAGGCCTCGCGAGATTTCTCCGCCGCCTTGTCGAGCAACTCACCGACGTCGCTGAGCATCTGGCGGACGTTGCGATCGGGCAGAGCGTTCTTGTCGACGCGCTCGGCGAGCTTCTTGACCAGCGACGCGGGCGGGCTGAGGCGCTGCGTGAGGGCGTCCTGTTCGTTCTTGAGGGCGGCGGCCTTCTCGGTGCCGCTCGGCTGGTCGAGGGCTTCGGCCGCCTTGCGGAGGCGAGACTGATCGGCGTCGAGACGCATCGCGGCGCTGCGGAGGCCGGCCATCTCGGCGAGGATCTGCTCGACGAACTGTCCCTCGCTGATGATGCGGAGCTTGCGCGGGGCGGAGATCGCCGGCGGGTGGCTCTGGCCGCCGAGGGCGAAGCGATCCTGAGCGACGGCGGTGAGGTGGAGTTCGTCGCCTGGTTTCAGCGTGTAGCCGGAGAGTTCGATGGTTGCCGGGGCCCGGACGGTGCGCGGGTCCTGGGCGGCGGTCGCGAGATCGACCGCGGCAAGGGAGGCGGGCTGGCCCGAGGGCTCGGGCGGGGCGCCCGGCGAGTCGGCGCGGGCCCGCATCGTCTGGGCCTCAAGCGAGAGACGCGCGAGCGCGACATCGTCACGACCTTCACCCGCGACGTCGAGCACGGCGCTGGGGAGGACGGTCTCGTCCTGCGGCGGCTGTACCACCGCGGCGGTGGGGGACTTGTCGGTGACGACGCCCAGCAGCAGGGTTGCCGGCTCCGGGCTGGTGATGCCGAACTCGTCCTCGACGGCGATGGCGGCCCGCAGCGGATCGGTCGCGTTGAATCGCAGCACGAGGGTCGAGGCGTCGGGCGCGGTGACGGTGAGGTCCTTGGGTGGCTCGACGCCGCCGAGGAGTTTCTTGATCGCAGCGGCGTCATCGCGGAACGGCACGGCCTTGCTCAAGGAGATTTTGAGGGTGACGGCCGAACCTGCGAGGACGGGCGAGATCGAGGACGCATCGCCCCGGGCCGGGCCGAGGTCCTTGACGCCCTGCACGAACTCGCCAAGGGCCGCGCCCGCGGCATAGGCCGGCGGCTCGATCGTCGCTTCGACGCGGGTGATCGTGGGCGGTTCGACGAGCTCGATCCGCGAGGATTCTGTTGCCGCGTCGGCGGTTTCGAACCAGTACTCAAGCGTGGCCCGTGGGCTTGTGGTTCCGGGCGACAGCATGGGCTCGACGATGGAACGGGCGTCAAGCAGTCGCTCGTAGAGCTCGCCACGGGGGGTTGAGTCTCCGCGCAGCCCTTGGGAGGAAAGAAGCGTCGAAGCCGTCGCGCCGGTGACGCCGTTGACCGTGACGCGATACTTCGCCGTGACGCGGGTGTCGCCGATCGATCGATTTGTGCGGGTCACAAGTGCGCGGAGCGGGAGAGCGGTGTTCAGCGGGTGTGCGGCTGCGGTTGTCGCGTTGAGCACGGCAGTGCGGCTGGGCCACTGGGCGTCGGTCCAGGGCGTGAGGACGCGGCGGGCTCCGATCAGTGTCATCGAGGGCGCGGCGAGACACAAGATCGCGAGGGGGACGATGGCGGCGAGCAGCGTGGTCGTGCCGCGCTTCGAGCCGCCGATCGGGCGGATCACATCGCGGAGTCGCAGGCGGCCAAAGGCGTCGAGCGACTTGGAGACGACGTCCTTGGAAAGAGGCGACGCCGCGGTGGCGAGTTCGAGACCGGAGGCGAGCAGGCCGCGGACCGGTTCGCCGGCGGGCGTTTCTTCGACGCGGAGGGCGAGGTCGGTGAGCGACGGGCGGAAGCGGGCCGCGGGGACCAAGAGGCGGCGGCACGCGCCCAGGACGATTGCGGCACCGATCACGAAGACGACCCAGCGCATCGCGCCGGGCATGCGGATGACGAAGTCGAGCAGGCCCAGCGCGATCGCGATGGCGAGTGTCACGCCAAGGATCGCGGTCGAGCGGTCAAAGACGAGCCAGAGACGGATGCGGGTGCGGAGGCTCGCGAGCGCCCGCTCGATCGGTCCCGCGGGATGGTGGTGTTCGCTGGCCATGAGTCCGTCCGAGTGCAGCGCCCGAGACCCCCGAAACCCCAAACGCAGCCGTCGATGCAGCGCGGCAGGGTGCACCGTCGTTCGATCCGTCGAACCAACGCCCGCTGCACTGTACGAGAAGTACCGGATTGGGTGCGAACCGATTCGCCGTTTCGCCCGGTCCGGAGCCGAATCGTGCTGGGTCTGCTCAGGCAAGTCGCATCAGACGACGGGCGATCCACTCGGCACCGAGCAGCAGCAGAAGCAGCGTCCAGACGATTGGCTTGTCCCACAGGGTCTCGATCGCCGACGGACCGGCGGTTCGGATCTCGCGGTTTGGGAGAAGTTCGGAGAGCTTGGCAATCTCGTCGGGCTTGAGGAGCTTTCCGCTGCTGGCTTCGCTCAGTCGGGCAAGGCCGGGGTGATCGGTCGTGACGTCGCGGAGTTCGTCGTCGCGGTCGCGGACCTCGACCGTGGCCGACAGGTTCAGTCCCGAAAGCGCGGCGTCGGTGGGGGTGAGCGTGTAGTCGCCGGGTTCGGCGAAGGTCCAACTCGCGGAGTACAGGCCGCCGGAGTCGCCGGCGTCGGTGCGGGGTGTCAGCGTGATGGTCTGGTCGGCGGCCTGATCCGCCCCCTGCCCACCGGCTTGGCCGCGGGCGCGGACCGTGAGCGACGCGGGGCGTGCGACCAGCAGCGACTGATCAACGAGGCGAATCGAGACCTGCACCGGCTGTTGCACCTGGACGCGCTCGGGCGCGGCTTCGAGCAGCGCGGGTGATCCGCCGCGGACGAGCGACTCGCGGGCCAAAAGACGAATGAGCGGGAGCCAGAAGCGTTCGGGGAGTGTCTCGCCGCGGCCAAAGCGCCAGCGCCAGATCTCGTCGGTGGCGACGTAGATGATGCGTCCGGCGCCATAGCGCATGGTGATGACCAATGGCGTGGAGGCGGCGCTGTCGGCGGGAGTGGACGCCATCGTGGCGCGGGCGAGGACTTCGGCGGCGGGCTTGAGCCTCGCTGACTCGATGCGCTGCGCGAACCGCAGCGACGTCCACCCGGCGTCGGGGTCGCTGAGGATCTTGGGCCAGTCGAGTGCATCGCCCTCACCAAGTCGCATCACGCCCAGCCGCTCGGCGGCCGGGCCGGGCGAGACGATGACGCTCTCGGCATAGGGGCGTGCCGCGTCGGTCGAGTCGTCCATGCTGAAGGGCAAGAGGTCCGCAAGCGGGGTGGACCGATAGGAGCCCGGAGTCGCGCTCGGGCCGCCGATCCAGAGCAGGCCCGCGCCCTTCTCCGCGACGAGTTCCTTGATCTGGGCCTGCTGTTCGGCGCTGAGCAACTCCGCCCGCACGTCGCCTAGGACGACGACGTCGAACGGTTGCCACTCTTCCTTCGTTCGGGGCAGGGCCGCAAGCGGGTCGGTGCCTTCCTGCAGGTATCGGCGATCTGCCGAGAGAATGAGCGTGCTGGAACGGATGGTGCGTTCGCGGAGCAAGAGGTTCTTGAGGTAGCGGTACTCCCAGCGGGGATAGCCATCGACCAGCGCGACGCGGATGGGGCGATCGATCACACGCAGGCGGATGCTGAGTTTCTGGTTCAGCGGATCGTCGTCGGCGGCGGGTGTGGGGCCCACGCCCGGGAGGGTGCTACGGACGATCCACCGTGCTCCGGCTCGGCGCCGGTGAGCTCGCGGGTGTCGAGGACCTGGCCAGTAGCCTCATCGACGAGTTCGACACGGGCGCCCTTCAGGCGATCGCGTGGGCCGAGGGTGTCGAGATCAACGGTGACGGGAACGATGTCGCCGACGAACGCGACGCCGGGCTGGGTTGCTCGACGGAGCGCGACGCGGGCGGGCGGGGTGTCGGATCCCAGTGCGATCGAGAAGACCGGAATCTGTCGTGCCTGGAGCTGGCGGAGCAACGCGCGGCTGGGCTCGTCGGCACTTCGACCGTCGGTGAGCAGAACGACGCCGGCGACAGGCCGCGTGGCGACGCGGCGGAGGGCCTGCTCCACCGAATCGGCGATCAGCGTGCGCCCGCCGGCGGCGGCGGGGAACTCCTGCGGCTTGGTCTCGGGGCTGATCGGCGCGGATGGCCCCGGGCGAGGCACCTCGTACACGCGATCGCTGAAGCCCAGCCAGAGCAATTCTCGCTTGGGGGTGAGGGCGTCGAGCGTCGGGCCGAGCTTGGCGAGCGCGTCCTTGAGTTGCTGGTCGCGACTGCCCACAGGGGTGTCGCGGACTAGCATCGAAGCGGAACGATCGGCGAGGACGACAACCCAGTCTCGCTGCACGCTCTCTTCGGTCTTGACGAGCCGCGGGCCGCTGATCATGCATGCGACCAAGAGCAACGCCAGCGCGCGGAGCATGCCGCAGACGATGCGGGCGCGGCGCGGCGCATCCAGACGCCGGTACGCGATGATCGCCAGCGACCCGGCGGCGAGCACGATGAGCGTCCACGCCCACGCGGGGAACGGATAGGCCCACTCGAGGGAGACGCCGTCCTTCCCGGGGCGGATCTCGCCGAGGGAGAAGAATCTGGCGAAGAGTTGGAGCAGCGTCTCCTTCACGCGGCGGCACCTCGCTGGGTCGGCTGCGGCGCGGCACGCGGCGAGGTGACGGTGCCGGTGAACGCACGGGAGGCTCCGACAGTTGCGTGGCTGAACCAGCGCGAGATCAACGCATCCAGCACGAGGAGTACGAGGCCGGCGATCAAGAGCGGCAGGTCGATCGGCGGCGTGCGGTTGTTGACGGGCAGCGCGTCACGCGGTGACGCGACGCCATCGGCGGTGGGCTTGAGGAACGTCACGCTCGCGGCCTGCGCGGCGGCCTTGAGAGAGATGCCGATCTGGTCTTGCGACTGCACGTCGGTCGCGCTGGCGGCGGCGTCGGCGTTGATCGCGACCAACTCGCGGGTGATGCCGCGGGCATCGACCCGGCGCCACAGCGAGGCGTCGCGAGCGGCGTCGCCCATCGCGGCGTTGCCCGCGGGTGTGATGCGACGCAGTTCCGAAGGGTCGGCAACGCTCGCGCCGGCGACGAGCGTGGAAGAACCGGAGGCGAGCCCGACGCCCTGGCGCACGATCTCCTGGAAAAGCGGCACCATCAGCGGCATTGCGGGGAGGCTGGTCGATTCGAGCTCAGGCGCCGTGAGCAGCACCACGAGCAGGCCGCGGGGCGCGTTGTCCGGGCGAGCGGCCAAAAGCAAGGGCGATGCGTCGTCGAGCGTGAGAAGGCGGGCGGCGTCGCCGCGGACTTCGGCGCTGAGCCAGCGAGCGACGACGACTGGCTTGGCGAGTTCCTCGAGTTCGGCGCTGAGCCCCGCGAGTAGCGCGACAAGATCACGCGACTCGGTCGCGCCCGCACGGATCGGACGAGCCGTGGGAGCCGCCGTCGATTCGCGTGCCGCGGTCCAGGAGAGGCCGAAGGACTTGGCCAGCGGCTCGGGCCACTCATGCATGATGCCCGTGGCGGTTGGGGCGGTGACGACGACCAGGCCGCCCTTTCGAGCGAAATCGGCGAGCGTGGCCCACGCGTCGGACGGCAAGAGGTCGGGGCGGGTGATGAACACGCAGTCGGCGCTGAGGAGATCCGCGGGCGAGAGGCGAGTCGGGTCGGCGCGGGTGATGGTGATCGTCTCGTTCTCGGATTCAAGAGCGCCTGAGACGCCGCCGGTGCGGGGCGAGAGTGCGAGGGTGATCCAGTCGGCGGCGGTGTAGGACATCGGTGAGCCGCCGCCTCCGAGCGTCTCCGTGGACGGGGCTGCGAGCACGACGCGCACGGTCTCGCGGGCCTTCCACGGCTTGCGGAAGACGTTGTCGTTGGAGATGGCGTCGTCATCGACGCGGGCTTCGATCCAGAGCGGCGTGAGTTGCTTCTTCGCGTCCGACTTGGGGAAGCCGATGGGCGCGAGAACGCTCGCGGTTTCCTGTCCCGGGCTGAAACGGACGGCGGTGGTGGCCCAAGCGGGTGCGTCGGTCTCGCTCGCTTGCACGGCCGCGACGCGGAGGTTGATCGTGGCGGCGGTGTTCACGCCCGGACCGTGGCGTGCGAGCGTGACGCGGGCCTGCTGTGTCTCGGGGGCGCCCGCCTCGCGCAGCAGCACGCTTCGCAGCGGTTCGACGCTTACGACGGCGATGTTGTCGATCGGCTGTGTGGCGGGCGCGGAGATCAGAAGGTCCGGCCGCAGCGTGGACTCGGCGATGTCGGCCGCCTTGCCCGCATCGACTGAGCCGCGGCGGAGGGCGCTGAAGAGCGCCAGTGCGCTCTGACGCGACGCGTCGCGCCCCAAGAGGTCGCGGGCGGCGGCGAGGCCGCCGGTGAGATCCGCGGCGCTGTCGGTGGGTTCGATGGCTTCCACGGCGCGGCGGACGCCGGCGAGTTCGGTGGTGAGCGGCGCGGCGAGTTTCTCGGCCGGACCGCCGAGCGTGATGACCGCGGCCCGGTCGCCGCGGGCAGTGTCAAGGCTCTCGAGCAGCCGCAGCGCTTCCTTCTTATTGGTTTCGAGTTCCGCGATGTCGCCCGCGCGGGCCTGCGCGGTCAGCGAGTTATCGATCACCAGGACGAGATCACGCGGCGTGCGGCTTTGGAGCACCGATTCGCCCGCGAACATCGGACGCCCCACCGCGAGCGCCAGCAGTAGCACCGCGAGCGTGCGTGCCGCGAGGATCAGGAACTGCTCGAGCCGCATCCGTTTGCGCTGGCGGCGGAAGGCCTCGAGCACGAACCGCATCGCGCCCCACTCCAGCGGCCGCGTGCGGCGGCGGAAGAGCAGATGGATCACAACCGGTGCCGCCACGCAGCCAAGGGCGATGAGGGCGAGGGTTGGGTTGAGGAAGGACATAGGCACTGGGGACTAGGCACTAGGCACTAGGAAAAGGCATCCGGCATCGGGAAAGGCAAGTGGGGCTAGGCGAGGTGGCGTTTGATCTGGGCGTTGCGGCGGGAGACAAAGGCGGCGAGGGCTGGGCCGAGGAAGTCGTGGGTGTTGACGACGGTGTGGTCGTAGCCCAGGCCGCGGAGCAGGGTGCGGAGCTGGGTGTTGTGTTCTTCGATGGCGGCGAGGTAGGCGGAGCGGATGGAGCGAGGGTCGAGGCGGATGGGTGCTTCGCCTTCGAGACCCTGGAAGATCACGCCTCCCGCGGCGTCGCGGAGGTCGAACTCCATCTCGGCGCGGTCGAGGATCTGGAAGGCCATGATGTCGGCCTTGGCGTGGCGGGCCCGGGCGAGGGCGTCGCGGATGGCCGAGAGATCCATGAAGAAGTCGCTGACGATGGCGATGATGCAGCGGTTGGTGACCTGGCCCAAGGTCTGGTCGATGGCGCGGCGGAGGTCGCTGGAGCGTTGCGTCGCGGGCGTGCCTCGTGCCGGGTGGGAGGCGAGGGCGCTGACGATCTGTCGCCAAGTCTCTTGGCCGCTGGAGCGCTTCAGGACGAGCTTCACCTCATCGTCGAACATCTCCAGCCCGACGCGGTCGCCCTGACGCAGCGTGATATAGGAAATCGCGGCGGCGAGCGCGGTCGCGTGGTCGAATTTGCTCCAATGCGCACGCCCGTCCGGACTGGTTTCGCGGCCGACGCCCGAGGCGTCCGCGAAGGTGCGGCTGCCGAACGACATCGAGCCCGAGCAGTCGACCAGCACGATCAGGTCGAGATTCGTTTCCTGCTGGTACTGCTTGAGGTGCAGCTTGTCGGAGCGGGCGAAGACCTTCCAGTCCAAGTGGCGGAGGTCGTCACCGGGTGAGTACGGCCGGTGCTGGGCGAACTCGACGGAGAAGCCTTGATAGGGCGAGCGGTGCTGGCCGCTGGAGAGGCCCTCGACGATCATCTTGGCCCGCATCTCGAAGGTGGCGAGGCGGGCGAGCGTCTGCGGGTGCAGGTACAGCGACGCATCGATGGGCGTGCCGGAGCCGCCGTTGGTCGCACCCTGGTTGTTCTCTCCGATCGCCATTGGACTGAGGATAGTGGAGCGGGGCCGCCGCCGCACGGTTCGACCACGACGCCGGATGCCGCTCGACGCTCGTGGTACGCTGCCCACACGCCGAAGTTTCGACTTCCGTGCCGGGAGTTCACGTATGACCCGATTCTGCACCCGTGCGACGCTCGTCGCAGTCGCCTTGGTGTCGTTCCTGCTCTTGGGCTGCGAGAACAAGCTGACACGGGACAACTACGACCGCGTTCAGGTCGGCATGAGCTTGATGCAGGTCACCGACATCCTGGGCGAGGGTGAGAAGCAGGAGAAAGGCGGTGCCTCCAAACTCGCTCAGGACATGCTGGGGCTGGAGCTCTCCGGCGCGACGGCGCGGCAGAACGCCAATCAGGCTAAGCAGGGCCTGAAGGACCTGACCGGCCCCGACGGGACGACGCCGCGGGTCGCAACCAACACGCCCACCCGCGTCCCAAGCGGAACGCAGCGCGTTCCGGTCCGGGATGTTTACCTTTGGCGAACCGACAAGATCGAGATATCGGTCCAGTTTCAGGATGAAAAGGTCGTTGACAAG
>JBILLU010000137.1:0-8826 GCA_044375915.1 Phycisphaerales bacterium | reverse complement strand
CGGCAGCGATGCCGACACCCAGTCCAAGTTCAACCCCGAGCGTGACCGGGGATTGCTCGAGTCCATCCGCGCGGAATTGCACGCGATCCGCGCCCGTGCAAACCAAGTCCACGATTCAGCCAACGTCTGAGTCAGCCACGATTGAGAAGGAGATTTGAAATGGCCGTGAAACCCCTCGAAGACCGCGTTCTCGTCAAGCCCATCGAAGCCGAGACCAAGACCGCCTCGGGCATCTACCTCCCCGAGTCGAGCAAGGAAAAGCCCGTCAAGGGCGAAGTCATCGCCACCGGCCCCGGCAAGCGCCTCGAGAACGGCAAGCGCGCCGAGATGAGCGTCTCCAAGGGCGACACCGTCGTCTATGGCAAGTACGCCGGCACCGAAGTCGAGATCAAGGGCGTGAAGCACCTGATCCTGCGCGAGAGCGAACTGCTCGGTGTGATTGACGGCTAATCAAATCGCCAAATGGCCACAACTCCAAATGGCCAAATGGGAAGACGCTCGAATAGCACATATTTGGCCATCTGGCCCTTTGGCTCTTTGGCCCTTTGAGAGAAACGAACCATGTCAACCAAGCAGCTGATTTTCTCCGACGCGGCCCTCCTTGAAATGAAAAAGGGCGTCGACGCCCTGGCCGATGCCGTCAAGTGCACCATGGGCCCCTCCGGCCGCCACGTCGTGATCGAGAAGGCCTACGGCGGTCCACACGTCACCAAGGACGGCGTCTCCGTCTCCAAGGAAGTCTCGCTCCCCGCGCCCTTCCAGTCCATGGGCGCGAAGATGGTGAACGAGGTCGCCAAGAAGACCGCCGACAAGGCCGGTGACGGCACCACCGCCGCCACCGTGCTCGCCCAGGCCATCTTCACAGAGGGCCTCCGCCACGTCACCGCCGGCGCCAACCCGGTTCTGCTGCAGCGCGGCATCAACAACGCCGCCAACGCCGCCGCCGACTACATCGACTCCATCGCCATCAAGTGCAAGGGTCGTGAGGACTACAAGAAGATCGCCACCGTCTCGGCCAACCACGACGCCAGCGTCGGCGACCTGATCGCCGAGGCCATCGACCGCGTCGGCGCCGAGGGCGTCGTCGAGGTCGAGGAAGGCAAGAGCGCGACCACCACGCTCGAGTATGTCGAGGGCATGCAGTTCGACAAGGGCTACCTCTCGCCGTACTTCATGACCGACCCCAAGACCGGCGAGTGCGTGCTCGAGGACGCGTACATCCTGATCTACGAGAAGAAGATCAGCAACCTGCCCGATCTTCTCCCGCTGCTCAACAAGACCGTCGCCACCGGCAAGCCGATCCTGCTCATCGCCGAGGAAGTCGAGAACGAGGCTCTCGCGACGCTGGTCGTCAACCGCCTCCGCGGCACGCTGAAGATCGCCGCCGTCAAGGCTCCGGGCTTCGGTGATCGCCGCAAGGCCATGATGGGCGACATCGCGACCCTGACCGCTGGCACGTTCATCGCCGAGGACCTCGGCCGCTCGCTCGAGAGCGTCGAGCTGAACGAGCTCGGCCGTGCGAAGAAGATCATCATCACCAAGGACGACACGACGATCATCGAGGGCGCCGGCAAGAAGGCCGACATCCAGGCTCGTGCCGCCCAGATCAAGAGCCAGCACGACAAGTCCACCAGCGACTACGACCGTGAGAAGCTGATGGAGCGCCTCGCCAAGCTCACCAGCGGCGTGGCCATCATCAACGTCGGCGGCGCCACCGAGATCGCGATGAAGTCCACCAAGGACCTCGTCGACGACGCCCTGCACGCCACCCGCGCCGCGGCCAAGGAGGGCTACGTGCCCGGCGGCGGCGTCGCGCTGCTCCGTGCTCAGGACGCGATCATGAAGGCGGCCGGCAAGGCCCGCGGCGACGAGAAGATCGGCTTCGACATCGTCGCTCACGCGGTCGAGGCCTGCGCCAAGCAGATCGCCGAGAACGCCGGCTTCGACGGCGACCTCGTCGTCGAGAAGGTCAAGGAAGGCAAGCCCGCCGCCTACGGCTTCAACGCCGCCACCGGCGAGTACACCGACCTGGTCAAGGCCGGCATCATCGACCCGGCTCTCGTCGCCAAGACCGCGCTCATCAACGCGGCCAGCGTCGCGGGCCTGATGCTCACGACCGATGTGCTGATCACCGACCTCAAGGAAGACACCGCCGTCGAGACGGGCGCCACAGCCTGAGCCGGTCCCAATAGGAACCCCACGCGCAAGCGTGGGGTCACAGTTGCAAACATCCCGAGCCCGGTCGTGAAAACGCACGGGCTCGATTCTCACCACAGAGACACAGAGGCACAGAGATGAGAAGGTGAATGGGAAGGTGATGGAGACGGGATCGGTCATCAACGGCGACGACCCGCTCACCGCCGCGATCATCGGCGGAGCCATCGAAGTGCATCGTGCTCTGGGGCCCGGACTGTTGGAGTCAATCTACGAAGAGTGCCTCGCACACGAACTCGTGGAGCGGGGCTTGAAGATCCAGAGGCAGGTTCCGTTGCCAGTGGTCTTCAAGGGCAAGCGTCTCGACTGCGGCTACCGAATCGACATGATCGTGAACGACAGCGTGCTGCTGGAACTCAAGGCGATCGAGAAGGTCCTTCCTGTCCACGAAGCCCAACTCCTCAGCTACCTGAAACTCAGCGGCAAGAAGGTCGGCCTGCTCCTCAACTTCCACGTCGCCTACCTGAAAGACGGCATCACCCGACGAATTCTCTGACTCTCTCTGCCTTGATCCAATCGTTTCTCTCTGTGTCTCTGTGCCTCCGTGGTGAACTCTTCCCAGCCGAATCATGCCAACGACACGTGACTATTACGAAGTGCTGGGCGTCGCCAAGACCGCCGACGCGGAGGAGATCAAGCGCTCCTACCGCCGCCTGGCGATGAAGTACCACCCCGACCGCAATCCCGGCGATGCCGAGGCCGAGGCCAAGTTCAAGGAAGCCGCCGCGGCGTACGAGGTGCTTGCCGATCCCGAGAAGCGCAAGCTCTACGACCAGTACGGCCACGACGGCCTGCGTCAGGCCCAGGGCCCGGCCGCCCACGACTTCAGCCGCATGAACGTCGAGGACATCTTCTCGATGTTCAACGACATCTTCGGCGGCGGCGGACAAGGCGGCTTTGGTGGCGGTGGTGGGGGAGGCCGTCGCGTCGCCCGCGGCTACGACCTCGAAACCGAGGTCGAGCTCTCGCTCGACGAAGTCGCCAAGGGCGTCGAACGCGATGTCGAGTTCACGAGGCTCGATGTCTGCGAAACCTGCACGGGCAGCGGCGCGAAGAAGGGCTCGGCTCCGATCAAGTGTCCGACCTGCGGCGGGCAGGGCAAGGTGCAGCAAACCGGCTTCGGCGGCATGTTCCGCATGGTCACCGCGTGCCCCGCGTGCCGCGGCCGCGGGCAGGTGATCAAGGACTTCTGCGATGCGTGTAAGGGCAAGGGCCGCACGCCCCGCAAGCGGAAGATCAGCGTCAAGATCCCGCCCGGCGTGAGCGATGGCCAAGCGGTGCGGGTTGCGGGCGAGGGCGAGCCCCCGCCGCAGGAGTTGTCGCCGGGCGGCGAAGGCATGCGGGGCGACCTGCACGTGGGCATCCGCGTGAAGGAGCACGAGCTCTTCCAGCGCGACGATGACAACCTCGTGCTCGACATGCCGATCTCGTTCGCGCAGGCCGCCCTCGGCGCCGAGATCGACGTTCCGACTCTCAACGGCAAGTCCAAGCTCACGGTCCCCAAGGGCACCCAGGCGGGCACCGCGTTCCGCATCGAGGACGAGGGGCTGCCCAACCTACGCAGCGGCCGCAAGGGCGATTTGATCGTCGGCGTCCGCGTCGAAGTGCCGAAGAAGATGACGAAGGCTCAGGAGAAACTGCTTCGCGAGTACGCCGCCAGCGAGGACCAGGCGGTGCTGCCCGAGACGCAGGGATTCTGGAAGAAGGTGAAGGACATGATGAACGGCTGAGTCTGTGTCCGGAGCAACGAACGGCAAACGAAAGCACGAGCGACCCATGTTCAAGTGGAAGCGTGGTGAGAAGCCCATGAACCCAGATCAGAATCCCATCCATCAGCCCGACGACACCAACGAGATCCCCCAGCACGAGTGGGACATCTCCGACGCGGCTCCGATTGAGGGCGGTGGGGGTGGGGTGTCGAGCGAGCTGCAGGCCAAGGTGACGAAGCTGGAGCAAGACCTCGCCGAGGCCAACAGCCGCGCACTGCGGGCGATGGCCGATTTCCAGAACTACCAGAAGCGTTCGATCATGAACGAGTCGATCGCCAAGGCCAGCGGCGTCGCCGGCGTCGTCACCGGCGTCGTCACCGTGCTCGACCACTTCGACCTCGCGCTCCAGCAGGACATGACCAAGGTCACCGCCGAGCAACTCATCGGCGGCGTCAAGGTCATCCGCGAAGAACTCATCCGCGTCCTCCAGCTCCACGGCGTCGGCATCGTCAACCCCAAGCCCGGCGACGATTTCGTCCCCGGCATCCACGAAGCCATCATGCAGCAGCAGGCCGAAGGCATCGCCCCTGGCAAGGTCGTCGCAACCTTCCAGGCCGGCTACACCCTCGCCGGCGGAGCCGCCGGCGGCGGCGAACGCGTCCTCCGCCCCGCCAAAGTCAGCGTCGCGCCCAACTCCTGACGCCCCCGCTCGCGCCATGCCTCGATTTGAGCTTTTCCGCTTTGAGCTTTGAGATTTCAGGGTTCCCCCCCCATGCCCACCTACGACTACCACTGCACCGCCTGCGACCACGCCTTCGAGGAGTTCCAGTCGATGACGGCTCCTCTGCTCAAGAAGTGCCCCAAGTGCGGCAAGAACAAACTCGAACGCCTCATCGGCACCGGCGCAGCGTTGATGTTCAAGGGCAGCGGCTTCTACATCACCGACTACCGCTCCGATTCCTACAAGAAGAGTGCCGAGGCCGACAAGCCCGCGAGCGAGGGCAAGTCGGACACCAAATCGGATAGCAAATCGGAAACGAAATCAGAAAGCAAGCCCGCGAGCACGAGCGAGAGCAAGCCCTCCAAGTCTGCTGACAAGCCCGCCGACAAGCCCAAGAAGAAGTCCGCGGCCAAGGACTGAGCGAGCCCCCCACGAGACCACCCATGGCGATCATCGGCCACGGCATCGACATCACCAGCGTCGACCGCATCCGCGAGATGATCGCCGATCACGCCGATCGTTTCCTGCACCGCGTCTTCACCGACGCCGAGCGAGCCTCGGCCGCCGCCCACGCCAGCCCCGAGCGCCGCGTCGAACACTTCGCCGGTCGCTTCGCCGCCAAGGAAGCCGGGCTCAAAGCCATCGGCACCGGCTGGCGCGACGGCATCGCCTGGACCGACGTCGAAGTCGTCAATGAACCCTCGGGCATGCCCTCGCTGCGGTACCACAACAAGGCCAAAGAGATCGCCGACCAACTCGGCACGCGGCGTACCCACATCAGCATCAGCCACGCAGCCGGCGTGGCGATGGCGTCGGTGATCCTCGAGTCGTGAGTGGAGCTCGGCCCGCGTTCACTCGCCCTGCGTCGTCATCACGCGTGCGTCCGCGCCCAATTTCGCGCGAGCCGCGTCCGCCGCCTGGCGGGTCGTGAAGCGATCGACGCGCACCGCGTACACCAGCGCACCCGCCGAGTTCTTGGTCTGCACGATCCGGGGCGTCGAGAGGCCCGCCGCCTGGGCTCGGGCCCGGAAGCGATCGGCTTGCACCTGAGCCCTTTGGAAACTGCCGAACGCGCCGAGCTGCACCGTGAACCCGCCCGTGCCCGCCTTGTTCAGGCCTGTCACCGCCGCGATGCGGTCGCTGATCAAGACCTTCAGCGTGCTGTCGTTCTCGACCTGCGTCTGGGCCTTCTCGTACATCGCCTTGGCGTCGCTAGTGCGGCCCTGGGCCCGCAGCGCATCGCCCGCATACAGCGACGCCCGCGCCCCCTCATCGCCGCTCAACTTGTTGCTCGCGTCCGTCAGCAGTTCCGACGCCTCGCCGTGGCGGTTGCCCTCGTAGGCGATGAGCCCGACCTGGGCCGAGGCCTTACCGCTCACGGTCTGGTCGTTGCTCTTGGTGAGCGGGCGCAGGATGCGCTCCGCCTCGTCGTTTTTGTTGAGAGCCGCCGCCGACAGGCCCGCGATCAGGGCCGCCTGCTCCCGCTGCACGCTCGAGCCCTCGGTCTGGGCCTCGAGCGCCGCCTTATACGCCTCGGCGTACTGCCGGTTCTCGTACAGCGTCTTGTAGTCCTTCGAGCCTGTCTTGCTCGACGACGAGCAACCCGTCACCAGCAGCGCGGCGGCGAGCAAAGCAGTGGCGGACATCCGTTGAAGCGTCTGGAGCATCGCAAAGTCCTTGGCCCCCGCGTCGTGGCCCCCGGCCAATCGTGCCCGGCCCGCACGCGGGAAGTGCGGTACCTTATCGGCTCCCCGGACCGGGCAGCGTTGACTTCCGCCCCGCCCGGCCGAACTGTCGCACGCGCCGGGCAAACGCCCGATGGCAATCCCGCAGCCGCAGATCCCAGTGAGTTCCCAGAAAGGCCCTCGTGAGCGTTCATTCCGCGATCCTCAAACAACTGCTGCTCCACCCCCGCTCGGTCGCGCTCGTCGACGACCGCCGCACCACCCGCAACATCGAACTGGTGGTGGGGGCCTCGCACATTGCCTCCAAGCTCGACAGCGTGAACCGCACCGACACCGTCGGCATCATGCTCCCCACCAGCGGCGCGTTCCCCGCCGCCGCCCTCGCCGGGTTCTCCCTCGGGCGCACCCTCGTCCCGCTCAACTACCTCCTCAAGCAGGAAGAACTCCAGTACGTCCTCGACGACTGCGGCACCGACACGCTCGTCACTGTGAAGCCCATGCTCGAGCATCTCGGCTATACGCCGCGCTGCAAGAACATCGTCCTGCTCGACGAGCTCGACTTCAGCGGCGTGCCCGATCTCCGCTGGCCCGCCCGCAAGGACGACGACGATCTCGCCGTCCTGCTCTACACCAGCGGCACCAGCGGCAAGCCCAAGGGCGTCATGCTCACCCACGGCAACATCCTTGCCAACATGCGACAGATCGAGCACTGGGTCGACTTCACCCGCGCCGACTCCATGCTCGGCGTGCTGCCTCAGTTCCATTCCTTCGGCATGACCGTGCTCACTTTCCTGCCGCTGGTGATCGGCATCAAGGCCGTGTACACCGCCAAGTTCCTGCCCCAGAAGATCGTCCGCCTCATCCGCGAGCATCGCCCGACCGTCATGGTCGCCATCCCCTCGATGTACAACGCGCTGCTCTCGGTGAAGGACGCTCAACCCGACGACTTCGCCTCGCTCCGCTACATCGTCTCCGGCGGCGAGCCATTGCCCAAGGCCGTGCTCGAGAAGTACCGCGAGCGCTTCGGTGTCACCATCAACGAGGGCTACGGCCTGACCGAAACCTCGCCCGTCACCAACTGGTGCCGCCCGCACGAATTCCGCCTCGGCTCCGTCGGCCGCCCGCTCCCCGAGATCGACCAGCGGATCATCGACACCGCCACCGGACGCTCGCTCCCGCCCAACACCGACGGCGAGGTGTGGATCAAGGGCCCCAACGTCATGCGGGGCTACTACAACCTGCCCGAAGAGACCGCCAAGTGCATGACACCCTCGGGCTTCTTCCGCACCGGCGACATCGGCCGCCTCGACGACGACGGCCACCTGCACATCACCGGCCGCCTGAAGGAAATGCTCATCGTCGGAGGCGAGAACGTCTTCCCCCGCGAGATCGAGGAAGTGCTCGAGAAGCACCCGTCGGTCAACGCCGCGGGAGTGGTGGGGCTCATGGACCCCGTCCGGGGCGAGTTGCCCGTGGCCTTCGTCGAGATGCGCGACGGCGCCGCGTTCGATCGCCAGACGCTGATCACACACTGCCGCGGCAGCCTCGCGGGGTACAAAGTTCCTACCGACATTCGCGTGATGGAGGCTCTGCCGCGGAACGCGACCGGGAAGGTGATGCGGCGGGAGCTCAAGAAACTCGCCAGCGAGTCCTGATCTGGATGCGAAAGAGAGAGAACGCGGAGAGGCGGAGGGGGCGGAGTGGCGCGGAGAGGAACGCTTTGACAAAGGCATTTCAACTCAAAGGGCTCGAAGGGCTCAAAGTGTGAAAAACACGGCGCGACTCTCGCCTGTGTTCTTCTCTTCGAGTTCTTCGAGCCCTTCGAGTTGAACCTCTGTATCTTCTCCGCGGAACTCCGCCCCCTCCGCCTCTCCGCGTTCTCTCCGTTCAGCGGATCAACCAAACGCCTTCTTGTAATCCGCCAGGAACTTCTCGATCCCGATATCCGTCAGCGGGTGCTTCATCGCGCCGGTGATGACGCTCAGCGGGCACGTCGCCACGTCGGCGCCGACGAGGGCGCAGTGCAGCAGGTGGTTGCTGTGCCGCACCGACGCCGCGAGGATCTTGGTCTTGTAGCCGTAGTTGTCGTAGATGGTGCGGATCTGGCGGATGAGTTCCATGCCGTCCTCGCCCACGTCGTCGAGGCGTCCGATGAACGGCGAGACCAGGAACGCGCCCGCCTTGGCGACCATCATCGCCTGCAGCGACTGGAAGCAGAGCGTGAGGTTGGTCTTGATGCCCTTGTCGCTCATCGCCTTGCAGGCCTTGAGGCCCGCCGGCGTGCTCGGGAGTTTCACGACGATGTTGGGCGCGATCTTGGTGTGCTCGAGCCCTTCCTTCATCATGCCCTCAAAGTCGAGCGCGATCACCTCGGCCGACACCGGACCCTTCACCACTTTGCAGATCTCTTCGAGCCGCTTCGCGTACGGCACCTTTTCCTTGGCGATCAGCGACGGGTTCGTCGTCACGCCGTCGAGCACGCCCAGGTCGTGGGCCT
>JBILLU010000014.1:0-32457 GCA_044375915.1 Phycisphaerales bacterium | reverse complement strand
CCTCTCCGGCGACCTCATCGACTACAACCCCGCCGACGGCACCGCCCTCGCCGGCAGCCGCGACAACTCCACCGTCACCCTCATCGACGACGAGTCCGCCTCCCCCGTCACCGCCCGCGGCATCCTCTGGGACATGAAGCGCGGCCGGGTCGAGGTCAAGAACGTCTCCACGGTCGTCGCGCCGAGATAGCCCGCGGGGAACCGAGAGAACGCGGAGGACGCGGAGTGAGCGGAGAATCGCGGAGGGGATGCCTTGGGTTTGAACCCAATCCCCTCTCCGCGCACCTCCGCCATCTCCGCACCCTCCGCGTTCGTCTTGTCGGCTTCGCCCACCGCCGCGCCGCTCGCCCGTCTTCGCGGCCGACGCTCGATTCGGAACGCCACCGCCGCGCGAACAGGAGCGGCAGCCATGAGGTACGCTCTAGCGATGCCCCGCCGCTCCCGCCTCCGCACCTTCGCCGCCCGCGCGAGCTTGACGATACTGCTCGCGCTGGTGGTCGTGTGGGTCGCGAGCGCGTGGGTGCGGGTCTACTGCCCGCTGACGCGGCGTGCGGCGGTGAGCATCGCCCACGGACAGAGCAGGTTGCTGCTCGAAGATCGCGGCGGCATCCTGAACCGACCGCAAGTCGAGATCGTGCCGCTCGCGTCGGGGGCGTTGTACTTCCGCTTCTTCCGCGACACGAGCGCGTATCACTCGATCACGAACGTCCCCCTCTGGGTCTTCGCCGCCCCGCTCGTGATGGCCACCGCGCTGCTCTGGCGATCCGAACTCGCCGCGCGCCGCCGGGCCCACCCCGAACTTTGCCCTCGTTGCGGCTACAACAACGCCGCCACCCCTGCCGGTGCACCGTGCCCGGAGTGCGGCACCCCAACGAACTCCGCAGCCACCGCATCGATCGATGCGACACCTCCGACCGCGTGATCCGCCATGCCGAAGGCCCGCTCTAAGAAACTCCTCGTCCTCGCGATCGCGTGCACCACACTCACCACGGCGCTGGTCGCGGCGTGGGGCGTCAGCGTCTTTCGCTTCGCGGGGTACATCAGCGGCCTTCGCCACTATGCGCTGGCGGAAGGGACGTTTCTCACGCGCGGAGCGGTGTACGTGAGTTGGCGAAGCGAACAATGGACCGCAGGAACGGCGAGGGTGACCGTCTGGCAAGCACGCCCGCCACGTGACCCTCTGATCTGGCTTCCCGCGATCGAGCTCGGCCCCGTTCGACGCATCGTGACGATCCCGATGTGGATGCCCGTCAGCGTCTCGCTCCTGGCGACCTACACCGCGTGGCGATACACACTCCGCTCCCGCCGCCGCGCCCGCGCCGGGCTGTGCCCGACCTGCCGCTACGACCTCGCCGCCACCCCCGCCGGCGCGCCGTGCCCGGAGTGCGGCACGCCCACCAGCCCTGCCGTCGCCGCAATCGCGGTAGCCGCGGCAGGGAGTAGAGAGAACGCGGAGTAAGCGGAGCAGGCGGAGACTCGCGGAGGAGATGCATTGGGTTTGAACCCAGCCTCCTCTCCGCGCACCTCCGCTGACTCCGAAACCTCCGCGTTCGTCTTCGCCTTTCACTGCCCCACTGCTCCCCTGCCCCGCTGCTCCACTTCCCTTACGCCGACGTCCGATCGATGATGTTGTACGCCTCGCGCTCGCCGCGGCCGCGGACCGGGTAGTCCTTCCGCAGCGGGTGCGCCGGGTACGTCTCCCACGTCAGGATCCGCCGCAGGTCCGGGTGGTTCTTGAAGCGGATGCCGAACATGTCGAAGACCTCGCGCTCGGTCCATTCCGCGCCTGCCCAGAGATCGCAGACGCTGTCGACGTAGAGGGCCGGGTCCTCCTCGATACCGTCGGTCGGGATTGAGGGGTTCAGGTACACCTTCACGAAGAATCGCAGGTCGCTCGCGTAGGCGATGAGGTTGTACACCACGGCGAAGCGGCCCGGCTGGGGCGTCGGGTAGTTGAGGTAATCGATGCCGATGACGTCCGACAGGAAGTCGTAGCCGCAGTCGTTCTTGAGGAACGCCATCAACGCGTGCAGGTCGGCGGGCTCGACGACCAGCGTCGCCTGGCCGCGGAACTCGGTGGCGCGGAACTTGGTGCCCGGGAACTGGGCCTTGACCTTGGCGAAGGTCGGGTGATCGAGTGTGGGAGCGGTCGACATGCGGGAGATTCCTTCCGTACAGAACGCGAGCGAACCCTCAAGATTAGCCCGCTACGCCTCCGCCCGCGGCCCGCGGCAGACGGCCACCCGTGCCTCGATCGCCGCCGCGATCACCGGCTCGAGCCAGGCCGCGTCCACGCCCGCAGGCAAATCGTTCGCGACATACACCGCGTCGATCCCCGCGGCGGCGTGCGAGACGACTTCCGCGGCACGCCTGAGGAAGTCCGCCGCGAAGCGCGACGAGTCCGGCGCGAGCAGCCCGACCGGATCGAAGAGCACGCCGACGTCTTCATGCCCGCGAATCAGGTTCAGCACGCCCGGGATATCCGAGACCAGCGTGCCCACCCGCGGCCAGAGCACCAGCCGCGCGCCCATCGCCGCCGCCGCCCGCTTCGCACCCGCGAGCTGCTCGGCCAACTGTGATCGCCCGCGCTCGCCCCACAACGCGAACGCCGAAGCGATGTCGTCCGCCGCGTGCTCCGCACCACGCGGCACCACCACCACGCGCGCAACCTGCGCGCGAGCGTGCGTCAATCCCGCCCGTGTCGGCAACTCCGACGCCACGACGCCCGAGCCGCCCTGTCGGCCCGCTGCGAACGCCGCAAGCGACCGGGCGTCAAGCGTCGCCCACACCGCGTTGTTCGCGGGATTGCCGACGCCCGCGGCGACCGACACGCCGCCACCCCCACCGCTTGTGGTGCTCGCGAAGGTGAACCGACTGGTTGATGAATCGAACTCGATCTCGTGCACGGCCAAGCCTAGCGACGCTGCGTGCTGCGAATCGTGACACCGAGTTTCAAAGCGCGGCGCGCGCGTGTGCCGAAGACTGAAGGCAGCGATGCGGCATGTCCCCCACTTCCGCCGTCGCCACAGGGCGGAGCCCTCTCCTGCAACTCGTGTCGTTCGCGTGGCAAGCGTCTTGCGTTTGCCACTGGGCCCGTTCGTTCCGTGGTCGTGTCCCCCGATTTGGAGAGTGCTCATGGTCGCGACGCTGTCGTCTACGAATTCCTTGTTCTCCGACGAGTCCATCTTTCGCACCGGCGTCGCCGAGCCCCTGCCCACCAAGCTCGAAGGCGACGACATGTCGGCCCTGACCGTGCCGCAGCTCGTGGAGCAGATCATCCAGATCAACAAGACCGCCAGCGCGGCGTACCTGCACCAGTTCGCCCGCTCCGAGCTGCGCCACTATCTCGAACACCTCGTCAACGCCCAGCGCCCCCGCGGTCGCGACGCGATCTGGATCCGTCGCGAAGCAAGCGCCGGCATCCTCGCCGCCGATCCGCTCGATTGACGCGCCGCGGCCCCAAGGTCATCGCCTCGCTCTCCGCCCCTCGCCTCGCGCGAGGGGCGTCTCTTTTTGTAACGGGCCGCTCAGCCGCGGAGCGTCCGCACCGCCGCCGCCCGATCGGCCGGCGGCTTCCCGAAGATCGCCGACGCCGCGACCAGGACATCCATCCCCGCCTCGCGGCATTTCGGAGCGGTGGCCTCGGAGACCCCGCCGTCGACTTCCAGTCGCTGCGTCGGCTTGAGGAGGGGCTTGATCCGCCTCGCCTTCTCCAAGACCTCGGGAATAAACGCCTGCCCCGAGAACCCTGGGTTGACCGACATCACCAGTACCAGATCGAAGGCGTGGGCCACCTCCAGCACGGGCTCGACGGGCGAGGGCGGGTTCACCGCGATGCCCGCCAGCATGCCCGCGGCACGGATCCGATCGGCCAGGGCGATCGCCGAGGCCGCCCGATGCCGCTCGATGTGGAAGGTGAGCAGGTTCGCGCCCGCCTTGGCGAAGGGCTCGACGAATTTCTCGGGCTCCATGACCATCAGATGAACGTCGAGGAACGCATCTGGCAAGGCACGGCGGACCCCACGGCACATATCCGGCCCCATGGTCAGATTGGGGACAAAGTGCCCATCCATAACGTCCAGATGCAGCAGATCCGCCCCGGCCCCGCCGTCGGCGGCCGGCCCGAGCACGTGACGACACTCGTCGCCCATGCGGGCAAAGTCCGCGGACAGGATCGAGGGAGCCACCAACACCCGGCCCGGCGCGTGCATGAGCGTCTTCATCGCTCCGACTGTACCCGCCAGTTCGGGCACCAGAGGCTTGACACCCAGCTCGACACCCAGCTTCACGCGACCTCACCCCACTCCGTCTCTTGGTCTCTCAGTCTCTGCGTCTCTTCTGACGTTTCTTACAACTTTCTCGAACCAAACACCCATGCCGCGCGGTAAACTCTGTCGATCTCACGGAAGTTGATCCGATTTGACCCTCTTCACCGCGAGCGGCCGACGCTCGCCACGGAGCGAGGACCGCGTTGGCGTTGGAACTCCGCCATGTCCGTCCGGCTGACCTCCTGCGTTGCGCGGGGTTGGTGGCGTTGTTGGCCGTCGTTCCCGCTCAAGCTGTCGAGCCGCTGGTATCCGCCGTCGAGTCGAGCGACGCGGCGATCGAGCCCGTCGCCGGTTCGCTCGCCGCCCTTGCGCCGGATCAACTCACCGCCCGCTTGCAGGCGATCGCCGCCGAGCACACCGCCGACGCCAGCATCACTGCCCAACTGATCGACTGCGCCAAGCGGCACGGTTCCAACCCGGCGCTCGCCCGCGAGATCGCGATGGCGCTCGGCTCGTGCCGCACCCGTCCAGCAGCAAAGCAGCTCGTGTCGCTCCTCGCCGCGGCGCGGGACAGCGAATCGATCCGGATCATTCAGGCCGCGCTCGAACGCTCGACCGGCAAGCTCGGCATCGCGTCCGATGACCTCGCGTGGTCCGCCTACCTGCGGACGATCCCCGAGAGCGACGCCGCGTGGCAGGCGGAGGTCACCCGCAACCTCGCGGCCGCACGCGATGCCAAGGCCGCCGAGGCGGCCGCGCTGACGACCCGCCTCACGGACTCGCTGCGGACCCTGCACCTCGCAACGCCTCCTGAGCAGCGCTGGCCTCTGCTCAGCTCGATGCTTGGCGACGCGCTGGCGCCGGTGAACCTGCTTGCCCTGGATCTCATTTCGCGTGAGCTCTCGGCCAATAACCGACCGGACACCACGATCGCGGCCGCGGTCCTGAAACTCGTTCGAAGCTCCGACGACCGCGTGCGTGAGCAGGCCGCGATTCTCGTCGCCAACCTCGCCCCGACCGGGGCAGCCGAGTCGCTCAACGACGCGCTGGAGCACGAAACCTCGCCCCGAGCCGCGGCGGCAATGCTCGCCGCGACATCCCGATGGCCCGAAGCCGCGTTCGAGCCCTCGGTCGTCCGCTGGCTCAAGAGCGACGCGGCGGCTTCGAACGAGGCCCGAGCGGCACGCGACGGCGCGATCGAAGCTGCGTGGGCTCTCTACCGCGCCGGCTACCTCCGCGACGAAGACGCGGCCAAACCAATCCGAGAAGTTCTCCGCGACATCAGCCTCGGGGACCTCAGCGGCGCCGGTTGCCAGCTCAGGGTCGAGATCGGCGACTCGTCGGATCGCGACGCCGTCGCCGTGCTGCTGGGCTCAAAGATACCGGCCCAGCGCCTCGCCGCGGCCACCTCGCTCGTCGGCTATCCCGAGTTCCTTCCCCGCATCCTCGCGGCGGCACGCGTCGACCCGCTGTTGATCGACCCCGCCGTCCGGGGCGTGCTGACACAAGCCCCCGGCGTGCCCGGCTTCGTCGCGATCGAGGAAGCCACCCGAAACGCCCCGGAACAGCGTCGCGCCGCAATGGTGGTCATCGCGTCGGTGCTGGAAGAAGACGAGATCATCGAAGCGGCATCGCGCGTCGATGATCCCTCGCTTCGGGAAGCCGTGCTCGCGCAGCTCGCCGATCCCAAGCGGATTATGGCCGAGCGTACAGAGCCAAAGACCCTCGCCACCGTGGCGCGAGGTCTGCTGCAACTCTCGCAGCTCCGCCTCGAACTCAATCGCCCCGGCGACGCGATTGGAGCGCTCGACGCGTTGCCGGAGATCGAGTCGCTCATCCCCGCAGAGCAAGTCCGCAACGCCCGCACCCAGGGCTTGCTGCTACTTGGTCGCACCGATCAGGCCCGCGAAACCGGCGGCGCGGTTTCCGCATGGCTCGAAGCGCTCGCCTTTGCGATCCAGCAGGCTCCGGACCGTGCCCAAGGCATCGCCTCTGCACTCGAGACCACCATGGCCGACAAGCTCGAAGCCGCCGAGCGGGCGCGGCTCGAAGAACTCAAGGTCAAGCTCGCGGCACTCGCCAAGAAATGAATCGCTGAGACGTCGCTCTACGCAAGCCCGCTGACCGGCTTGGGTGGAAACGCAAAGTCCCACGGCCCAATCAGCGGTCGGGCGTTGGCTGTTGCTGGGGCGGACTCCACGGTTACCGCAGCCTTCTTCAGCGGCGGCTCCTTCGCGAGTACATCCGCCAGCGCCGTCAGCATCTGATCGATCTGCTCGGGCGTGTGCGCCGCGTTGACTGTCACCCGAAAGTACCGGTCTGTCGGGCCACCCGGGTACATGATCAGCGGCGCAAGGATGTCGCGCTCCAGCAACGCCTGGTGCACGCGTTCCATCGCCGGACTGTCGCCGAGCACGAACGTGAACACCGGCGCGGGTGTGGGAGGCAACTCCACGCCGAGCTTTGTCATGCCCTTGCGCAGCCGGTCCGCATTCGCACGCAGCCGCTGGAAAAGCTGAGGCTCGCGGTCGATCACCCGAAGTGCCTCGCGGGCCCCCTCGATGATCGCCGGTGGCGCCGGAGTCGTACCGCGGTACACGCTCGCCACGTCCTGTGCGGCCTGCACAATCGACGACGCACCCGCGATGACGCCGCCGTAGCAGCCAAGCCCCTTGGCCAGACTCGTCGTGATGATCACGCGTGGATCGAGCAACTTGTTCGCCGCGCTCAGGCCATGATGATCAGCCGTGCCGCGCCCGGATCGTCCCAGCACGCAGAAGCCGTGGCAATCGTCGATGACCAGGAGAGCCTTTGGGGAGGGCAGCACCTCGTACAGCGCCCGCGCCGGTGCGACCGCTCCGTCCGCGGCAAAGACGCCGTCGGTCAGGATCACGACGCCCTCTGAGTCGTACTCCGCTGCAAGCGCCCCCGCCGCCCGAGCGTCGAGGTGCGGGTACGCGATGACGCGCAGACCCGCCGCGGCAACCGCGTGCGAGACGCTGCGGTGGCTTTTCTCATCCGTAATCGCCACGCGGTGCGTCCGCGCCAGCGCCTGCCCGAGCGCCAAGTTCGCGGAATAGCCCTCGGGAGTGACAAGGCACTGCTCGACTTGCAAAAACGCCGCGAGCTCCCGCTCTAAGGCATCGTGCGCGACCGTGTCGCCGGTGGTCTCACGAGATGCGGTGGTCGAGAGGCCGTAATTCTGCAAGCCACGCGTCACCGAGGCGATGACTTCCGGGTGATGCGCCAGCCCCAAATAGTTGCACCCACCAAACGAAAGCACGGCCTTGCCGTTGAGCCGGACGTGGGTCGCAACAGATGCATCAACAGGCAGGCGTGGCACGGCGTGAACTCCTCGATCGAGATGCCGCATTATCGACCATGCGGCGCGGCGGAGTCGAATCCGGGCAACTGATCTCCGCCGGGAGCCCCACCCTATTGCTTCAGGGCCCGGTCGAGCCGGCCACCACCCGCGTCGAGCAGACGCTCCGCCTCTGCCGCATCCACATGCCGGCGGTGCATCAGCACCGCCACCTTCACCCGCCCACCGGCCCGATCCAAGAGCGCCAGAGCGTCCGGCCTCGCGAGCCCGGTCAGCGTCCCCACGATCCGCGACGCTCGGTCCCGCAGCTTGTCGTTGGTGGCCCGCAGATCGACCATCAGATTTTCATACACACGCCCACTGCGGATCATGAGCGTCGAAGAGATCGTGTTGAGCGCGAGCTTGGTCGCCGTGCCCGCCTTCATCCGCGTCGAACCGGTGATCACCTCGGGACCGGTCTCAAGCACGATCAGGTGATCCGCCCCGTCGGGCTTGGGCACCGGGGAGCACGACAGCATCGCTGTGAGCGGGCGTGCCGCCAGCGATTTCGTGTAGGCAAACGCCCCGATCACATACGGCGTCGTGCCACCAGCCGCAATCCCGATCACTGCGTCATTGCTGTTCAGCGCGAGTTTCTCAAGCTCCGGCCACGCACCCTTGGGGTCGTCTTCCTTCGACTCAGAGCTCTTGCGAAGCGCACCGTCACCACCAGCGATGATGCCGACAACTCGTTCGGGCGTCACCTGAAACGTCGGCGGCGCCTCGGACGCGTCGAGCACGCCGAGCCGTCCCGAGGTGCCGGCGCCGAGATAGACCAACCGCCCACCCGCCACAAACCCACGTTCCGCGGCCTCGACGAACGCCGCGATGGCCCCACCGGCGTTGTCCAACGCCGCCAGCACGGCCCGGTCTTCCTGTGCGATCAACTGCACGCACTCCCGCGCGGATAGTTCGTGCAGCCCCATCGTCCGTGGGTTGCGCTGCTCGGTGAGAATGTGCGAGCGATCGGGAGGAAGCGAAGACATCGTGCAACGGTACGTTCACCTCGATGTCCATGGCGCCGACGTCGCGCCGGGGCAACGGCACGGCAACGAATGAAGCCCAGGCACGTCACCGCACCTCGCGAAATGAAAACGCCGCCTCATCGGCGGCGTCGGGACTTCAGTCTGTATGTCGATTTACTTCGAAGACTGCTTGGTCTTCAGCTTCGCGACCAGACGGCTCTTGCGACGGCTGGCCTGGTTCTTGTGGATCACACCCTTGGCGGCGGTGCGATCGATGATCTGGGTCGCAGCCTTCAGGGCCGCGCCAGCATCGGCGGCGCTGCCGTGGAGGATCTTCTCGTTGAAGTCCTTGATCGCGTCACGCATGCTGCGCAAACGCCAGCGGTTGCGGGCGCGGGCGGCTTCATTCTGACGGACGCGCTTCTGAGCGGACAACGAGTGAGCCATGGTCTTTCCTTCAATCCTTCCAATTCAGGGCCGACGGCCCATGTCTTGCGAAATCCAACCCTCCGAGCACAAGGCCCGACCGGGTCGAAATGATTGACCGGAACCGAACAGAAATCAAGCCGCTCGACCACTCCCCCAGCACTCCCCTCGCCGCGCAGGGGGGAGGGGCCGCCGAGGCCCTGTGAGACCGGGCTGGGGTGATGCGGCTTCGAGTGCTGGATTCACATGTCTCCCCCCCCGAACACCGCGGCCGCGTTCGTGTATCCGAACCTCGCCGCGTCCGAACCCGCCCCAACCACTTGCCAACGCCCGGTACCCCGCTATCCTTCACCCCTGCCGCGAAAGCGGCGTGTGCGGGCGTAGCTCAATTGGATAGAGCACCTGACTACGGATCAGGAGGTTGCAGGTTCGACTCCTGCCGCCCGTGTTTGATGGCCGCGAAGGTTCGTGGGACGGTACCGCGGCGATGATCAAATCCGAAGGCCTCGCTTAATGCAGTTTCGAGCGCACCAGGCGCTCCAAACGGTGGCGTACCCGCGCGACAACCGGCCCCCACTGCTCCACCTCCCGTTGCCGGAACAGGGTCATCGTCGGATACCACGGCGTGTCACGGCGGTCCAGCAACCAGCGCCACTCCGGCGGGTGGGCCAGCAGCGTCCAGGTCCGGACGCCCAGGGCTCCGGCGAGATGCGCCACCGACGTGTCGACCGTGATCACCAGGTCCATGTGCGACAATGCGGCGGCAGTGTCCGCCAGATCGTGCAGCGACGGGCCAAGGTCAGAAATGTTCCAGCCCGTTCGACCGATGCCGTCGAGTTGCTCAACGCCCGAGCCTCGCTGAACGCTGAACCACTCGATGCCCGGGACCGCCGCCAGCGGCTGCAACGCGGCCAGCGCGATGGAGCGGCTGGCGTCGTGCATGTGTGTCGGTGACCCCGCCCAAGCGATCGCGACGCGTAGCCCCCGACGTGTGCCGAGCCGAATCCGCCACGCGTCAAAGAGATCCGGCGTCGGCATCAAGTAGGGCACGTCAGCGGGCACCGACTCCTGTGTCGTTCCGAGCACGCCGGGCAGGCTCATCGCGTAGATCGCGAGATCATGCTCTCGCGACTCTCCGAATCCAATCACCTCATCCACACCCGGCACCGTGGCGAGCAGTCGCCGCAGTGGCTCAGAGGCTTGGACGATGACGCGGGCCGCCTGCGCCCGGACAACGGCGGCGAAGCGGACAAACTGGATCGCATCACCGAAGCCTTGCTCGGTGATGAGCAGAACCGTGGGAGGCGATCCGTCGGGCCGCACGGCCCCAGGTCGCCACGCTCGCTCAGCAGCAATCGAGCGTGTGCCGCGGAAAGCCGCGCGGCTTGTGTCGTACCGCGACCAACCTTCGGCCCAGTCGCCGAGCAGGAGCATCGCAGCGGCGTGATTGAAGCGAGCAGCATCGTGCGTGGGATCGACCTCGACCGCACGGGCGTACGCGGCCCTGGCCTCGACGATGCGACCGGTCCGCTCGAAACTGACACCCAGACCGTTCCATGCGTCTGCGCTCGGCGCCGTCGCAACGAGGTCCCGAAAGATCGCGTGGGCCTCGGAGAAGCGGCGTGCCCCGAGCAGCGCCGCGCCGAGCACGCCCAGTGAGAATGCCGAGCGTTCCGCGAGCCGCATCGCATGCTCCGCGGCCTCGACCGCTCCCGTCGCGTCACGCGTGGCCAGCAGCGCGGCCGAGAGATTCGACCACGCTTCCGCGTCCGCAGGGTCCAGTTCCGTCGCCCGGCGCAGGGCGGCAATTGCGTCACCCGGACGCCCGAGCGTCAGCAGCATCGCGCCGCGCTGCGCATGCGCCGCGGAGCTCCGCGGGTGATGCTGACACGCCTGCGCCAGCAAGGCCTCGGCTTCCGTGATCCGTTGCCCGCGCGCGAGGTTCGCTGCGTGCTGTCGAAGCGCGGTGAAGTCGGTCGGAAAGTCCCGGACCACGCGCGACGACAACGCGATCGCCTCATCGCTCTTGCCGCTCGCGAAAAGCACATCGCTAAACCCGCCCACCGCGACCGGTGCGAGCGATGATTCCATGAGCGCGCCGTAATCAACGATGGCGTCGTCACGCCGGTCGAGCGCCGCCAGGGCGGTCGCTCGAGCCAGCCGCGCCGGTGCAAATGAGCCATCAACACTCAGGGCCTCGTCGGCGCAGCGCAGCGCTTCCGCCGCCGCACCCGCGGCCAGACACGCGACACTCAGGTTCGTCAGCGTTCCCACGTGCCCGGGGCGACGTGCGAGCGAGGACTCGAACGCTTCGATCGCCCACGTCGGCCGCCCGCGTGCGACCAGCGTGAGGCCGAGGTTGTTGAACACCTCCGGCGTCCCGCCCCCGGCGGCAATTGCCCCGCGATACTCGCTCTCGGCCCGCTCGTGCTCCCCGAGCTCCCGGTACGCATTGCCCAAATTCGACCGAAAGTGCGCCGGCGCCGACCCACCCTTGGCCACGCTCGCGAGGGCACGCTCCATCAGGCCGATCGCCTCCCCGACGCGGCCGCGGGAGAGCTCAACCATGCCCGAAAGATGCAGCGCGTCCGCATTGGTGGGATCGACGCTCAACACATGCTGGTACAGGGCCATCGCGTCGTCGAGCCGCCCCTCTTGGTGCTCACGAACGGCAAGTTCCAAGGCTCCCTGAACAGTCAGTCGAGACACCAACAACCGTACCGCGCTCGAGCGGCAGGCGATCCGCGACGAGATCAGGCCACGTCTCAACGGCAAACAAAAGTTTGAATCCGCCGCTTGACATGCCGCGAATCGCAGCGATCATCCTGTCAAACGTCTGTTTGAATCGAGTGTTTCATGTCCCTTGAACAATCATTCAAATCACCAACCGCGACCGATGTCCCCGGGGACACCCGCACGCGGCTGATTGAAGCCGCGGGCGAAGTCTTCGCCGAGGCGGGGTTCAACCAAGCCACGATCCGCGACATCTGCTCTCGCGCGGGTGCGAACATCGCGGCTGTGAACTATCACTTCCGCGATAAGGAAACGCTGTACGCCGAGACCGTCGCGCACGCCCACCGCTACTCGATGGAGCAATACCCGATGGACGGCGGCGTGGCGCGTTCTGCCCCGGTGGAGCACCGCATCGAGGGGTTCATCCGCTCGTTCCTTGCCAAGATCCTCGATCCCAATCGCCCAACCTGGCACGGCCGCATCATGTCGCGGGAGATGCAGGAGCCGACCCTCTCGCTCGACATGATCGTAGAGACCGGCGTGCGTCCCAACTTCCACTACCTCTGCTCGCTCATCCGGGAGATGGGGCCGCACCTGAACTCGGTCGAGGTCGAAGGCAGCGGCGCGAGCATCATCGGGCAGATTCTGCACTACTTTCATTGCCGTCGCATCATCGGGCGCTTGTATCGCGGTCGGACGGACGGATTCCCCTACGACCTTGAACTGCTCACGGGCCATATCACCGCCTTCTCGCTTTCGGCGATCCGCGGGCTGGAGCAGAGCGCGAAGGCACGCTCGAGCGTCGCCTCTGAAGGGGGTACCCCTTGATCCACTACGCGCTCAAGATGCTCTTCGGCGACAAGGCCCGCTACCTCGGTATCCTCGTAGGCGTCGCGTTTGCGGCGCTTCTCATCACCCAGCAAGGTGCCATCTTCGTCGGCCTGATGGAGCGGACGTACTCGTTCGTCAGCGACACGCCGCAGCCCGACTTGTGGGTGGTCGATCCGGATCTTGAGCACCACTCCGACAGCAAGCCGCTCGTCGGGCAGAAGTTGTTCCGTGTGCGGGGCGTGGAAGGGGTGGAGTGGGCGACGCCGATGTTCAAGTCCTTCACGAAAATGCGGCTACCGAGTGGCGAACGCCGGGGCTGCATCGTGGTGGGCGTGGATGACAACACGCTGGTGGGCGCGCCGCAATCCATCGACTCTCGCAACGGGCTGGATCTCCGCAAGGCCGATGCAGTGCTCGTCGATCGCGCCGACATCGAGAAGAAGTTGGCCGTGCGAACGCCGGGCGGCGGCTCGCGTCCCCTGCAGATCGGCGACGTATTGGAACTCAACGACCGCCGCGCCGTGGTCGCCGGCACCTTCACCATCAACGCCAGTTTCTTCTGGGAGCCGGTGATCTACACAACCTACTCCCGCGCGATCTCCTACTCGCCCCAAGAACGCAAACAACTCTCCTTCATCCTGGTCAAGGTGAAGCCTGGTCAGGACATCGCGGCCGTCGCGACACGCATCGAGAACGCGACGGGTCTCAAGGCGTACACCGAGTCGGGCTTCAAGTGGCTGACCGCGAGCTACATCCTCGAGAAGACCGGCATTCTCATCAACTTCGGGATCGCGGTCCTGCTGGGCTTCGGCGTCGGAACCGCCGTCGCCGGCCAGACCTTCTACAACTTCACGATGGACAACCTGCGACACTTCGGCGCGCTGAAGGCACTTGGCACGTCGAACAGGACGCTGCTGGCCATGGTTCTGACCCAAGCCATGGTCGTCGGCCTCATCGGGTATGGCCTGGGTGTCGGCGGCGCGGCGGCGTTCGGCGCGTTGATCGGCGGCACCTCACTCGCCTTCAGTCTCCCCTGGCAACTTCTGGTCATTACCGGCGTCGCAATTCTGGGCATCAGCATCTTGGCAGCCGCATTGAGCATCCGAAAAGTCCTGTATCTCGAACCGGGCGTGGTCTTCCGGGGATAGATCGCCCACACATTCACCCTGCAACCCAAGCGCGAGCAACACCGTGTTCCTTATCGCCCTCAAAATGCTCTTCAACGACACCGCCAAGTTCTTTGGCATTGTCATGGGCGTGACGCTGGCGTCGCTGGTGATCACGCAGCAGGGATCGATCTTCACGGGCATCATGACCCGAACCTTCGGCACCATCACGGACATGTCCTATGCGGACATCTGGGTGATGGACCGCAAGGTGCAGTTCATCGACGACATCAAGCCGCTCGCCGACACCGCACTCTTCGAGGTTCGTGGCATCGAGGGCGTCGCCTCCGCCGTCCCGCTTTACAAGGGCATGATCCGCGCCCGCATGGACAACGGAACCTTCCAGAACTGCAATCTTTACGGCCTCGACGATTCCAGCCTGATTGGCGGCCCGGGCGTGATGATCGAGGGACGACTCGAGGACCTCCGCCGCGCCGAGTCGGTGATCGTCGATCTCGAAGGCGCGAATTCACGCCTGGCGAAACCCGGTCCGACGCCCGATGCACCCCGCGTGCCGCTGAAGGTGGGCGACACGCTCGAACTCAACGACCATCGCGCGGTGGTCGTCGGCATCAGCAAGGGCTCCCGCACGTTCCAGAGCCAGCCGAACATCTACACCACATATTCGCGTGCCATCACGTTCGCGCCACGCGAGCGCAAACTGCTCTCGTTCATCTTCGTCAAGGCCAAGCCGGGCGAAGACCTCTACGCGTTGTGCGCCCGCATCACCGAGCGCACCGGACTCGCTGCCTACACCGGCGATCAGTTCAAGATGCTCACGGTGAACTACTTCCTCAAGTACACCGGAATCCCCATCAATTTCGGCATCGCCGTCTCGCTGGGCTTCCTCGTTGGGACGCTTATCACAGGCTTCATGTTCTACTCCTTCACGATCGACAACCTGAAGTACCTCGGCACGCTCAAGGCCATGGGCGTCGGCGACGGCAAACTCATGGCGATGATCATGCTGCAGGCGCTGACGGTCGGATTCATCGGATTCGGCCTGGGAGTGGGTATCGCTTCTTTCTTCGGAACATCCATGAAGGAAACCCAACTCGCGTTCCGGCTGACCTGGCAGTTGGTCTTCGCCGCCGGCGGCGCCGTCGTGATCATCTGCATGCTCGCTGCCATGCTCAGCGTCCGCAAAGTCATCGCGCTCGAACCGGCCATCGTCTTCAAGGGATAAACGCACACGCGTCCGAACGCTTCGGGGAAAGGGAACCGAATGACCACTCTTGCACCAGCAGTGTCCGCCGTCGCCCCAGAGGGCAACACACGTCCGATTGCCGTCCGGTGCCGCCAGGTCACCAAGAACTACGGCAGCGGCAACGCCACCGTCCGCGCGCTCCGAGGCGTCGATCTTGACGTTTTCGAGGGCGAGATGCTCATGATGGTCGGCCCCTCCGGCTGCGGGAAGACCACCCTCATCTCCGTCGTCGCGGGTGTTCTCGACCGCGATGCCGGCGAATGCTCCGTCTTCGGCAAGGACTTCTCAGCCCTCTCAGGAAGCGAACGCACCCGCTTCCGCGGACAGACGATCGGATTCGTCTTCCAGTCTTTCAACCTCATCCCGACGCTCACCATCGCAGAGAACGTCTCGGTGCCGCTGCTGCTCAACGGCGTCGGTCGCACCGCCGCGCTCAAGAAGGCGAAGGACATGCTTGCGGTCGTGGGCTTGGGCGACCGCGTCAACGAGACCCCAAACCGCCTCTCCGGCGGCCAGCAGCAACGCGTCGCCATCAGCCGCGCCCTCGTTCACGATCCCAAACTCATCGTCTGCGACGAGCCCACCAGCGCCCTCGATCACGAAACCGGCGGCCGCGTCATGGAACTCCTCCGCAGCGTCGCCATGAGCGGCAAACGCTCCCTCATCGTCGTCACCCACGACAACCGCATCTTCAACTTCGCCGACCGCATCGCGCACATGGACGACGGCATCGTCGACAAGGTCGTCGGCTCCGCCAAGGACCTCTACGGACCCAACATGGCCGCCAAGTAGTCCCCGCCTCTTCTCAAACATCCAACCCCCAACCTCAGACCGCACCCCTTCCCGCTCCGTACCGGAGACACCAAATGATCAGAGCATTCCTCATTCCGATTCTCGCCATCGTCGGCATGCTTTACGCCGTTGTCACGGTGGTGAAGAGCAGCCAGCCCCGTCCGCCCGCACTGCCGGTCGTGATGCCGCCGACGTCGCCGTTCGAGCAGTTCATTGCCGGCTCGGGCATCATCGAGACCGCATCGCAGAACATTGCGCTGGGCACGCCGGTTCCCGGCACGGTGTCAAAGGTCGCCGTCACCGTCGGCGACCACGTGAAGAAGGGCGACGTCCTCTTCACCATCGATACCCGGGAGCTCGACAGCCAGCTCGCGGTTCGTGAGGCCGACCTTGCGACCGCCCGAGCGAACCTCAAGAAGCTCGAGTCCATGCCGCGGCCGGAAGAAGTGACTCCCGCCGAGGCCCGCGTCGAGTCCGCCCGCGCCACGTACGACGACCTCAAGAGCCAGTTTCAGATGCTCGAGCGGGTCACCGACACCCGGGCACGCTCGGAGGAAGAGCTCTCCAAGCGTCGCTTCGCCATGATCGCCGCCGAAGGGCGACTCGAAGAGGCCAAGGCCGCGCTCGCGCTCGTCAATGCCGGTGCGTGGGCACCTGATCTGCAAGTCGCCAAGACCCAGGTCGCCACCGCCGAAGCGGGCGTCAACCAGATCAAGACCGAGATCGAGCGACGGATCATCCGCGCTCCGATCGACTGCCGCGTGCTGCAGGTAAACGTGCGTCCCGGCGAGTTTGCAACCGCCGCTGCGCTCAACACGCCCCTGATGCTCGTTGGAGACGTCAGCAAACTCCATGTCCGCGTTGACATCGATGAGAACGACGCGTGGCGTGCCAAGTCCGGAGCCAAAGCCGAAGCCTTCCTCCGCGGCAATCGTGACGTCAAGACCATACTGCAGTTCGTGCGCTTCGAGCCCTACGTGATTCCCAAGAAATCACTCACCGGCGACGCCACCGAACGCGTCGACACCCGCGTGCTGCAAATGATCTTCTCGTTCGATCCCGCCAAACTCCCCGTGTTCGTGGGCCAGCAGATGGACGTGTACATTGAGGCGGATGCGGTCGAGCCAGTCCGCACCGCCGAAAGTGCCTCCGCCAAGTAAGACCGGCCGACAGCGCCAAAGCGTCCGCACAAGTGTTCTCGCGTCCAACGACCCATTGATCCCGCAACCCTCATCCCCACTTCCCATGCTGACCCTCACTCGCGTCCTCTCCATCACCGTCGCCGCCGGCACGCTCGTTTCGTTGTCAGGCTGCAAAGTCGGACCGAACTACGCCGGTCCGCCCGCGTTGGACACGCCAGCCACGTTCGCCGCGATTCCCGCCACCAAGCCCAGCGATGTCGCGACGACCCCGGCGCTCGAAGAGGCGAAGCTTGGCGAATGGTGGAAGACGCTCAACGACGACCAACTCAACTCGCTCGTTGATCGCGCCATCGTCTCCAACCTGGACCTGAAACTCGCACTTGCCCGCGTCCGCGAGGCCCGCGCCGCCCGCGGCGGAGCGGCGGCTGACTGGTTCCCGCAGGTCGGCTCCGGTGCCGGCTACTCGCGCAGCCGCTCCAGCAACAACACCCAGCCCGGCTTCGGCGCCCAGCAGGATTCCGCGGGCGTCGACAACTACAACCTCGGGCTCGACGCCTCGTGGGAGATCGACTTCTGGGGCAAGACCGCCCGCGCCGTCGAAGCCGCCGACGCCGAGATTCTGCAGACGATCGAACTCCGCCGCGACGTGCTCGTACTCGTGCTCGCCGAGGTTGCCCGTTCCTACATCGATCTCCGGGGCCAGCAGGAGCGCCTCGAGGTCGTGAACCGCGCCGTCGGCGTGCAGGAAGAGTCGCTGAAGCTCACCGAAAGTCGCTTCAAGGCGGGCCTCGTCGGCGAACTCGATGTCGCGCAGGCCAAGGCCCAGCTCGAGATCCGCCGCTCGCAAGTCCCCGCCATCCGCACGGGCATCGATGTCTCCATCAATCGCCTCAGCGTGCTCTTGGGCAAGCCGCCTCGCGCACTCGCCGAGGAACTCTCGCCAAGCAAGAAACTCCCGACGGCCCCCACCACCGTCGGCGTGGGCCTGCCCTCGGAACTTCTGCAGCGCCGGCCTGACATCCGGGCCGCGGAACGAGCCCTTGCCGCCTCGACCGCTCGGATCGGTGTCGCCACCGCGGACCTGTATCCGAGTTTCTCCATCACCGGCGCGCTGGGCCTGCAGTCCAGCCAGTTCGGCTCGTGGTTCGACATGGGCAGCCGCTACTGGAGCATCGCCCCCGGCGTTCGCTGGCCGATCCTCGACTGGGGCAAGATCCGCAGCAACATCGACGTTCGCAACGAACAGGTCGCGCAGTCGCTGATCCGCTACGAGCAGATCGTGCTCGCATCGTTCGAGGACGTCGAAGGTTCGTTGCTCCGACTCGTCAGCTCTCAGGAGCAGTATGCCGCCCTCGGCCGCGCCGTGGACGCCTCACGCCGCGCCGTCCAACTCGCGCAGGATCTGTACCAGACCGGCAACGTCGACTTCCGCACCGTGCTCGAGAACCAGCGCACCCTGTACGACGCCGAAGACCAGGCCGTCATCAGCCACGCCGCCTCGCTTGCGAACCTCATCGCCCTCTACAAGTCCCTCGGCGGCGGCTGGGAGCAGCTCGAGAACCCCGAAGGCACCCCCAAAATCGTCCCCAGCAGCACAATCGATGCGATCGTGAGCAGCGGGAAGACGAGCACGCCCCCGCAAGCCGACGCGTCCGAGCCACCGGCGGACCCGGCGAAATGACAGCCTGCCGCGTTGCAATGTGAAGTTCTGGAAGACCGGCGGGATGCCGCTCAATCCGCCGATCTCCCTGACCGACAACGACTTCCCGCTCAGAGCCTTGTCCCACCCGAATAGGCTCCTATAGTTCTCAACTGGCCGCGGATCGGCGGCCGGGACGCCCGGGCTCTGTGCCCGTGCCTCAGATTCCCAAGACGGCTGTCGCTCCGGCTCACCCGGACGACTCGCCGAACCCCGAAGCGCCCTTTGGCGAGTTCCGCGTGACCACCGCCGCGACCAAGCGACGGCGATCACGGCCCGATCTCGAAACCCGCCGGTGTCGCTGCAAGACAGAGGTGGCCCATGGCCAACACGCTCGTTCAGGATCTCATCGAAGCCGGCATTCACTTCGGCCAGCGCGCCAGCGGATGGAACCCCAAGATGGGGCCCTACATCTACGGCAAGCGCAACGGCATCCACATCATCGACATCAAGGAGACCGTCAAGGGTCTCCTCCTCGCCAAGAAGTTCATCGCCAAGTCAGTCGCCTCCGGCAAGGACATCGTCTTCGTCGGTACCAAGCGTCAGGCCAAGAGCGTCCTTGAGCAGCGCGTCGGCGATGCCAAGATGCACTACGTCACCGAGCGCTGGCTCGGCGGCACCCTCACCAACTTCCGCACCATCCGCCTCCGCCTCAAGCGCCTCGAAGAGCTCGAGGCCATCCAGAACTCCGACAACTTCGCCAGCTACTCCAAGAAGATGGAGTCGCAGCTCAAGCGCGAACTCGCCAAGATCAAGCGCAACCTCGACGGCATCCGCCGCATGGAGAAGCTCCCGGGCGCCCTCGTCGTCATCGACGTCAAGCACGAGATCACCGCTCTGAAGGAAGCCCGCAAGCTCGGGATCCCCACGATCGCGCTCGTCGATACCGACGGAGACCCCGAACTTGTCGATCTCCCCATCCCGGGCAACGACGACTCGATGAAGTCGATCGACGTGGTCATGCGTGAGCTCTGCCTCGCCATCGCCGACGGCCGCTCCGCCCGCCAGATGTCCGGCGAGACCGCCCCCGCCGGTGGCAACGAAGGCGGCGACGCCTCCGGAGCCCCCGGTCGCGGCGACCGCCGCGGCAGCCGCCGCCCCCAGACCCGCGCCGGCGAACTCGCCGGTCAGGACGCCCCGGCCCAAGGCGCCGCCGCCCAGTAAGTCGACCCGGGACGGTTCAAAGAGCATCAGGCAAAGGGCCAAATCGCTTCCGGTTTCGCCCCAGTGACCAGTCTCTCAAACTCCGCCCGATTCAACGTTCGCGTTCGGATTCTCGCTCTCTAACCCCCAACCACCCCGCTCGTCTCGATCTGCAATTTGCAATTTGCAATTTGAGATTTGCGATTTGAGATTTCCCCCATGGCCGAGATCAACAGCAAAGACGTGATGAACCTCCGCAACAAGACGGGCCTCCCGATGATGGCCTGTAAGGCCGCCCTCGCCGAGGCCGGCGGCGACCCGGAGAAGGCGGAAGAAATCCTCCGCAAGCAGCTCAAGGGCAAGATGGACACCCGCACCGACCGCGCCGCCGGTGAAGGCCGCATCGGTATCTTCGCCAAGGCCGACAGCTCCGCCGCCTCCATCGTCGAGGTCCGCGCCGAGTCCGACTTCACCGCCAAGAACGACAACTTCGTGACCATGGTCACCAAGGTCGCCACCGCCGCCGCCGACGCCGCGGCCGGCGCCGTCGCCGAGACCCCCGCCATCAAGTCCGCCGTCGACGAGGTCCGCATCTCCACCGGCGAGAACTGCTCCTACGCCCGCGGCCACAAGCTCGCTGGCAACGCCCAGACCAAGTTCGGCACCTACGTCCACCACGACGGCAAGACCGGCGCCCTCGTCCAGGGCGAAGGCGAGATCACGGTCGAGGTCCTCCGCCAGATCTGCATGCACGTCGTCGCCGCCGTCCCGCGTCCGCAAGGCGTCTCGGCCAGTGAGATCCCCGCCGCCATCGTCGAGAAGGAACGCAAGTTCCGCATCGAGCAGGCCATGGAATCCGGCAAGCCCAAGGAGATCGCGGAGAAGATGGTCGAGGGCGGCATGCGCAAGTTCTTCGAGGAGATCGCCCTCCTCGAGCAGCCCTTCGTCATGGACCCCACCAAGAAGGTCAAGGACCTCGTCGGCAACGGCAAGGTCATCACCTTCCTCCGCTGGCAGGTCGGCGAGACGAACTAAGCCCACGAACGACGTGGTGAACAGGCAAACGCCGCGACCGAAAGGCCGCGGCGTTTTCGTTTTGAAGAAGCGGTGGACACGCGAACGGATCTCGGCTCGAAATCTCCGAGCTACTTGAGTTTCGCAAGCCGTTCGATCGACTGCCCCACCACGCGCCACACATGCCAGCCCGTCATCTCAAATGCCCCCAGGTTCTTGTAGAACTCCTGCGCCGGCGTGTTCCAATCGAGCACCGCCCACTCCATCCGCTTGCATCCCCGCTCCATCGCGATCTGAGCAAGCCCGCCCAGAAGCTTGCGGCCAAGTCCGTGCCGCCTCGCCTCCGGTCGTACGAACAGATCCTCCAGATACAGCCCCGGCGCCCCGGACCACGTCGAGAAGTTCATGAAATAGATCGCCACGCCCTGCGGCACACCGTCGATCTCTCCGATCAGAGCCTCCGCGCACGGTCCGCGTCCGAAGCCCCGTCCGAACAGATTCTGCCGCAACGAGTCCACGGTCGATTGCACCGCGTCCGGCTCCTTCTCGTAGGCGGCGAGTTCCTTGATCATCGCAAGGATGAAGGGGACGTCCGATTCCGTGGCAGGCCTGACAGTCGCACTGGGCATGCCGCACAATACACCACGCGAGAGGCCGTTTGCTGCCGCCCAACCAAGCAGCTTGTTCGTACTTTGATCGGAATTCGCGGATGTTGCGTCGAATTGTCCAGGACCGTCGAAATACATGCTGCGGGCGGGCGTTTGTCTGGTATCACGAGGTCGGATCGGCAGGAGGTCAGCGCGACGTGCAGCATCAGAATCACATGGATGGTCGGCGTGGGGGCTTTTCACTCATCGAGCTTTTGGTCTCGATCTCCATCATCGCGATGCTGATCGGGATTCTGCTTCCCGCGCTTCCACGAGCACGTGACGCCGCTCGCCGAACGGCCTGCGGCGTCAACATGCGCTCCGTCGGCCAAGCCCTTGAGCTCTACAAGGACCGCTATCGGGAAGCGTTCCCAGTGGCCAAGTACATGCCCACACCGTGGCTCAGCGGCAGCAAGCGTCCCGGTTTTAACGACGCCATGGTGGATTTTCTGGACCGCGAAAGCCCCGCTTACAAGTGCCCCGGCGATCGCGAGATCTTCAACGTGCCGTGGCAGGACACCAGCTCCTCGCCCGCACGCGATCGCATCGGCGGCATGTCGTACACCTACGTCACCGCACTCGCCGGCGAGCGCGTCGAGACGACGTTCTTTGCTGAGTACCTCAAGCTCACGCCGAGCAACACTCCGATCCTCTACGACTTTGACGGCGGCACCTTCGAGACGCAGGACGGCCGCCAGATCCAGACGCCGTACTTCCATCGCGTCCGCAACGTTCTTTTCGCCGACGGCCACGCCGGCCAGTTTGACACCAAGGGTACCGTGAACTGAGCTTCCGCTCGTAACACGCTTCGCACCGGAGCCTCCCATGAACAAGAATCCAAGTCTGCTCGACGGGCTGAATCTTCCCGAAACCATGACCGGCAAGTCCGCTGCGTCACGGCGTGATCTGTCCTCGCCGAGCGAGCCGCTCTCCAACGCCTTGAACTACGCGGATTGGTCGCCGACTCAGAAGAAGTTCGGCGCCGCCGGGCTTGCGGTCGCTGCGATCGCCGTACTCATCGGCGGCGCGTGGCTCACCCGCCAGTGGGTCGCTCCGTCGATGCCCAAATCGTTCGCTGAGGGCGCGTCGGTGATCCAGACCGGACGCATCAACAACCTGGACGATCTCCGCCGCGCGGACTACTACCGCGAGCTAGCGAAGCTTTGGCCGAGCCTCTCCGAAGACGAGCGCAACAAGTGGCGCAACGACCCGGCCTACGAAAAGATGATGGAGCAGATCCGCGAGCAGAGCTTTGACGACTACGCGAAGAAGGTCGCTCGGGGCGAGGAAAAGCTGCCGGACTTTGGCCCGCCGCCGAACGCTCGCCCGGCTCAGCCTGCCCAGCAGCCGAATCAGCAACCCGCACAGGCCAAGCCTGGTGACGCCCCGCGTCAGGCCGGTGGTGGCGGCGGCGGCGGAAACGGTCGTGGAGCCGGACGAAACTCCGAGCAGCGGCGAGCAGCAATCGTGAACCGCATCGGCAGCCGCATCATGACCGGCAACGCACAGAGCAGCGGGCTTCGCGGCGAGATGATGCGCGGCGGAGCAGGTGGTCGCCCCGGTGCCGGCGGCGGGCGCCGCTGACCGCTCGGATCAGCCTTCAAGAACCCCACACCGCAGGGCTTGCCCTGCGGTTTTTCTTTGCTCGAAACACGTTTCAGGCACTGGTCGCAGCCGCGATAAAGTCACCTATGTCTGAAACCATTTTCTCCAAGATCATCCGCGGCGAGATCCCCTGCCACAAGGTGTACGAGGACCAGCACGTCTTCGCGTTCCTCGACATCGGCCCGCTGAGCCGCGGGCACACGCTGGTGATCCCCAAAGAGGCCGCCGCCACGCTCGATCAGCTCAGCGACGAGTCGGCCGCGGCGATCGGGCGGGTGCTGCCGCGCCTGAGCCGAGCCGTGCTCAAAGCCACCGGCGCGACCGCGTTCAATATCCTGCAGAACAACGGCGCCGCGGCCCACCAGGCCGTGTTCCATGTGCACTTCCACATCATCCCGAAGTTTGAGAACGGGACGGGGCTCGGGATCCGGTGGGAGTCGCAGAAGTTCGACCATGCCGCGGGTGCCGCGCTCGCCAAAGAAATCTCGGCGAGCGTGTAATCCAACGACTCCATCGCTTGCCTCACGCCAGCCACTGATCCTCGACCCTCATCCCCGGACTCACGGTCGCGGCCTCGCCCCGTTCGAGCATCCCCGCCACCGGATACGCACAGTAATCGAGGCTAAACGACCCCGCGGGCCGGTGGTTGCCGCTGAATCCCAAGCCGCCGAAGGGCAGCTTGCTCGATGCGCCCGCCGTGCCGGTGTTCACGTTGACGCAGCCAGCGCGGGCCTCGCCGAGGAATCGCTCGATGGCCGCCGGGTCCTTCGTGAAGATCGACGCGGCGAGGCCGTAGCGGGTCGCGTTCGACTGCTCGATCGCGTCGTCGAAGTTCTTCGCGATACTGATCCGAAGCAGCGGGCCGAAGACTTCGACATCGGCGCCGGCGTAGCCCGGTGCATCCGAAGACACAAACCGGTCCACCTGCAGCACGCCCGGCGAGATGTAATGCCCCGGTCCGGACTCGTCGCTCGTCGGCGCCGGGTTGTCCAATGCCGCGGCCTTCACCAGTGCCTGCGCCCCGGCTCGAAGGAACTGCTCCTGCGCCTGCAGGATCACGTCCCGCGAGCCGCGGCTGATCACCGGGCCCATGAACACCGGGTGCGCCGCCGAGGGATCGCCGATGATGAGATTGCTCGCGCTCTTGCAGACGGCGCGGATAAACCGCTCCGCCACCGACTCGTACACGATCACCCGCCGCGTGCAGGTGCACCGCTGCCCGCTGGTGATGAACGCGCAGCGGACGCACTCGATGACGGCCTGCTTCAGGTCCGCATCGCCCAGCACCACCGCGGCGTTGTTGCCGCCCATCTCGAGCGCGAGGATGCGCCCGGGGTGGTCGAGATTCGCCTGCATAATCGCACGGCCGACCGGCCACGAACCCGTGAACAAGATGCCGTCCAAATCGGCGTGCCCAGCCAGCTTCTTCGCCACGTCCACGCCGCCTTGCACGACGTTGACGACGCCCGCGAACTCCGGCCCGGTCAGTCCCTCGGCGTGCAGCGCTTCCAGGTACAGCTCGCCGAGCAACTGGCCGACGCCCGGCGTCTTGTCGCTGGGCTTGAGCACGATCGTGTTGCCCATCGCGAGCGCGGGGATGATGTGGCCGTTGGGCAGATGGGCCGGGAAGTTGAACGGCCCCACCACCGCCATGACGCCGTGGGGGCGGAACCACGCACGGCCCTTCCGCGTCGCGGCAAGGTCCAGCTCGTATCCGGTGACGCGGCGCATCGCGCCGAGTTCGCCGCTGTCGAGCGTGATGTCGACCTTGGCTCCGAGCAACTGGGCCTCGGCCTTGCTGTCCCACTGCACCTTGCCGGTCTCGTCGCGGATCAGGTTCGTGATCGCGTCCACCTTCGCATCCGCGATCTGCTTGAACCGCTTGAGCACCGCGGCACGCTTCTCGAAGGGCAATCGCGACCACGCCGGAAGTGCCTTGCGAGCAGCGGCGACCGCGGCATCGACGTGCGCGACATCGCCGCGCCCGGACCACACCACCGAACCCGGACGAGCGGGGTTACGCGATTCGAACGGCGTGCCGCCGGTGGGAACAACGAAGCGGCCCGCGATCAGGTCGCTGGGCGGGTTCGAAAGAGAAGCGTGCTTCACGCGCTGGCCGCCTTTGCTCGCTTGGTGGACTTGGACGGCTTGCCGGACTTGCTCGACTTGGCGGACTTCCTGGAAGCCTGAGCCGCAACGACCGCGGGGGGCAGATCGGGCGGGGCGACGAGCGTGTACCCGGCAACCGCGCCGGCATGTCCTTCGAGCGCCTCGAACTCGGCCTCGGCGAGTCGCACGGTGTTTTTCTCGATGGCGAAGCTAGTTTCGAGAGCCCGGAACTCGCCCTCGGGGCTGAGAACGCTGACGATGCCGTGCTTGTCGAGCTTGCTCGCCTTGGCGGCGGGCATTGGCTCGCCGAGCTTGACGGCCTTGGTCGACTTCACCAGATCAACGCCGTCGGTCTGTGCGTCGAGGTGCGGCCCGCCATCGAACGGATCGATGAATCCGCGGTACTTGAAGCCCATCGATTCGAGCAGGCGTCGGGCCGGGATCGTCTCCTTGCTCACCACGCCGACCATGTTCTGGACCTCGAGCGGGAAGAGCGAAAAGTAAATTTCTTCACGCGGCAAGAGCTCGGGGATGAACTTGCGGTTGTGCTGACAGAAGCGGTCGGCCTCGGCGTACTTCACCGGAATGAACTTGCGGCCGAAGTGATCCCAGAAGACGTTCTCGCCCTCGTTGCTGACCGGCGCCATCATCTCGGCGAGGATGCGGTCGGCAAAGAAGCGGCGGTACATACCGATGAAGTGGAAGCGCACGAACGAAAGGAACCGCCCGGGCCGCTTCTCGTGCCCGCGATACGACGGCTGGATGATCAGGCCGCCGACCTCGGTGGGACCGGATTCGTCGCCGTAGAGCCGCCCGACCTTGTGCGTGCTGCTGTAGCTCAGGGGCTCGGACCGGAACTGCTTCTCGGTGATCTGCATCGACCAATTCGGGTTGCCCGGCCCGCCCTGGTGCGATCGCACCTGGCTGGTACCGATGACGCCGTTCAGGTCCGTGTCGAGCATGGAAAAGACGAAGAGGTCCGAGTCCTCGTCCATGCTCGCGAGGCCCTGCGTGCCGGAGCGTTTCCGCTTCGACGCGGCCTTGGCGGTCGAGGTGGTGGCGCCGTCGCTGACGCCGGCGGCCTTCAGGAAGGCCTTGTGGCTCTGCTCGATCTTGGCGGCGATGATCTGCTCATTGGGCGGCAGATTGATGAAGTAGACCATCTTCGCGAGCTTGAGGAGCGTCGCGTTGTCGGTGGGTTTGGCTTGGCGAACGACGAACATGGGCCGCCCTTCCTTGGGGGTTGGGGAACGGATTCGGGGACGGTCCGGGGCGGTGAAACAGCCCCGGGAATCCATGGTATATCGACCCTTTTTCGAGGGCTTGTGAAAGCGATAGCCCTGCCCAAACCCCTTGCTTTCAAGGGCTTGGATCAATCACGCGATCGGCACACGAAGGAAACGTGTCCCTTAACCGCCTCACGCCGGAATCGACGCAAACGCCTTTTCCAAGCACGCAAACACCCGCGGCCAATCCGACAGCTTCATGACGCCCATCGGGGGCAGCATCCGCAGGTGGTACGGCCCGTGCCCGCAGTAGAACAGTACCACGCCGTGCTCGAAGGCGGTCTTGCAGAACGCGGCAACCTTCTCCTTCTTTCCGCCGAACGGCGTGAACCGCATCATGCCGCCGACGCCGCCGACGAGGTGATCGCCGCCGCCGCCCAGCGACTCGACCGCCGGGAAGTGCGCCGGGAACTTGGCGATCAGCTTCGCCATCTCGGCGCGGAACGCGGCCTGGTGCTGCGCGATCATGCCGTTGTCGCCGTAGTAGTTCCCGTCGCGCAGCCGCTCCAGGATCTTCTTGCCGACGCGGAAGGAGACGCCCTCGCCCGTGAACGTGCCGCTGAGCAGGCCGGGCTTGGGGTTGTACTCCTCGGTGAACATCGTGACACACGCCTGCGTCAGCTTGCCGGCGCAGAAGACATCGACGTACTCGCCCAGGTTGAAGTGCTGATACGCGAACATCTGGTGGGTGCGGCCGAAGGTCTGCACCTCGTCGTCCCAGATCGCGATCTTGTGAGCCTTGCACACGTCCATCAGCGCCTTGAAGTAGTCACGGTCGCCAACGTTGAACCCGCCCTCGCCCTGGCACAATTCGAAGATGAAGCACGCGTGCTGACCGGGGTAGCGGTGGATGTACTGCATCAGGTGATCGACGCACATGTCGATGAACCGCTTCTTGCCCATCCGCTCAGCGGCGGCCGCGTCCCAGAAGGGCATGTAGTCCACCAGCGTCGAAAGCGGGATGCCCTGGCGATAGTCCGCCGTGTCGCCGATCTGGGCCATCGTCACAGTGCGGCCCATGAAGCAGTCCTTGAACGCGAGCACGCGGGTGCCGCCGGGGGCGGCCTTCTGATAGCAGACCTTCACCGCGTTCTCGTTCGCCATCGCGCCCGCCGTCGAGACGTACGCGTACTTCAGGCGGCTGCTCTTGCGGGCCTCGGCGCAGATGACCTCGGCGAACTCGTACGCCTCCATGTTGGACTGGAGGTTGCCGTGCTTGAGGGTGTCGTCCATCGAGCCGATCAGCGCCTCGCGGATGAGCTCCGAGTCGCTGTGGCCGAAGTAGTGGACGCCGATGCCGCAGATCATGTCCCACTTCACACTGCCGTCGGCGAGTTCGACAAGCGCCCCGTTGCCGATGCCCGAACCGATGTAGGGATAAAGCAACCCACGTCCGCGCACGTCCGCCGCACGCGCCATCAGGGCGTCGTAGGAGACCTTCAGCGCCGGATCGGCCGCACGCACGTCGGTCACCAGCGCGCTCTTGGCCTGCGCCTCCTTCACGATCGTGTCGATCGCGGCGAGTACCGCGGGGCTGGTACGCAACTGTGAAGCAACCGTGCCGCCGGAGGCGGGGCGGATGGAAGGCGAAACCGAAGCAGCGGCCTGTGTCATGGGAACTCTCCAACGAACCCCACGCGTGGGGCGTCACCGATTATCGACCAACCCGCCGTCGCGCTCTCGGCAATCGCGGGGCGGAAAGGCAATTCACCGCGGAGGACGCGGAGAACGCAGAGAAGGAAGCGGACCGAAGCAAGACGTGTGATGAGTCTCGATCTCACGAGCCTTCATCTGTCTCCCAATCTCAGCCGGTCTCTCCGCGTGCTCTGCGTCCTCCGCGGTGCAATGTCTTTGCATTGTTAGTGACACCACCGCCCCGAAGGCGTCTGGCGATGTCATTGGCCCGAAAATCCCTCCCTCGACAGCCGCGCCATCAGCACCGCCAGCAACTGGCACCGTTCCACCAGGCTCGCCAGTTCGATCCACTCCGTCGGCGTGTGCAGCCCGCCGCCCCGCACGCCCAGGGTGTCGATCGTCGGCAGTCCCGCGTCCTGCAGGTTGTTCCCCTCGCAGACGCCCCCGGTCTTGCTGAACGGCAGCCGCTGCCCCAAATCCTCCGCCGCCGCCCGGGCCAGACCCGCCAACGCCATCACCTTCGGCGTCCCCGGCTTTGCCGGACGATTCAGCGTCGACGACAGCGTCAGCGACGCCCCGGGCGACACCTGCACTCCGCCGACAATCGCCTCGATCTCCGCCATCGCCCGCCGCCCCACCTCCGGCGTGCTGCACCGGATGTTCCCGAACGCCCGAGCCCGATCCGGCACCACGTTGGTCGCCGTGCCGCCCTCGATCACGCCGACGTTCACGATCAATCCGTCGTCCGGTCTCGCCAGTGCCTGAATCGGCTCCACCGTCCGCGCCACCGCCGCGATCGCGTTCACGCCGCTCTTGAAGTCCCTTCCCACGTGTGCGGCCTTGCCCGCCGCCTCGATCATGAACTGCCCGCTGCCCGGCCGCTCCACCACCAGCCCGCCCTCCGGTGTTGCGGGTTCCAAGGCCAGCCCCACATCGTGCCTCGCCGCTTCTTCGCGCAGCGTCGCGTCGGCCGCAAACGAGCCGGTCTCCTCGTCCGTCGAGAGCACAAACGACCACGACGCCTCGACGCCGATCTCCTGCAGAGCCTCGAGCGCGTGCACGGCGATCACCAGCCCGCCCTTCATGTCCACGCAGCCGGGCCCGGTCGCCGTCTTGCCGTTCGGCGCAATGGTCAGCGACCGAAACGCCGAGTCCGGCTCGTGCACCGTGTCCACATGCCCCGACACCAGCACGCGGCATCGGCTCTTGGGGTTCGGCCTTGAGCACACCACAACCTTCCGCGGCGCGCGCCCCGCGGCATCCGGGCTCAGCCAAGCAGGAGGATTGGGTCCCACCGCCGAACGCGTTGTCGCGCCGAGCGCTGCGAGCCGCTCGACCAGCAGCCGCACCGACTCCTCCATCGCCGGAGCCCGCGACCCGCCGGTCGGCAGGTTGACGTGCGTCCGCAGATCGGCCAGGAGCGCCTCACGCCGCGCCGCGATCGCATCACTCAGCCGCTTGTCCACAGCATCTAGTGGCATCCGATCCTCCGATCGTGCAGAGCGTATCAGGCGTCGGTGGATGATGGGTCGACGTGGGCCGCGTCACTCACGCCGGCAGTACGCCCATCACCACAATCAGCCCCACCGCCAGCACCACGCCCAGGAGTGTCGCCCGCTTGATCCATCGCACCACGCGATCAATTGGCAGCGAATCCAGCCGCGTTCCCACCAGCGACTCCAAATGCTCCTGCCGCCACGCGATCGTGCCGTGCCGCCAGGTGAAACGATGCCGCGGCACGCCGTTGAGTTCCGACACCGCCCCCAGCGCCGCATTCATCGCCGCCACGCTCTCCGTCGTCACCGCGTCCGACGCGACCGACGGTGACACCCCGAACTCCTCCGTCACCACCGGCTCGGGATTCCGGCTCAAATCCGCCACCGCGAACGCGTCCGCCTGCAACTCAAACCGGCGGCTCACGAACCCCAGCGTCAACACCGCCCCAAGCACCGACGATGCCACACCGACGAGCGACCACTCCACCGTCTGCGGCAACTCCCACGCCCGCGCCAGCACCTCGAACGCCATCGCGAACAGCAACGCCGCCGTCATCATCGATCCCAGCAACCAAGGCAAGTGCTTCAGCCGCCCGTGCCCCGCCTCGTGCGCCGCCACCGCCTCGACCTGCCGCACCGGAAGCAACTGCAGGAGTGCATCGGTGAACAGCACGTACCGCGCCATCGGCACCACACCCATCAAGGCCCCGTTCAGCACGCCGCTCGATGTCTGCCACACCAAAACATTCCGCGCACTCACACGATTCCGCGCGAGCACTCTTTCCACCCGATCGCGCAACTCCCCACCCTCCAGCGGCACCGTGTCCCACACAAACCGCAAGAGCCACGGCGAGAACGCCAGCACCGCAAACACGCCGACGATCTGCCAAGCCAGTTCAATCCAACCTGCAACCTCACCCGTAAACCCCAGCCCACGAACACCGATCCCGCCGCACTCGATCCATACCCGCAGGAGCAGCAGCGGCACCAGCGCCAGCAAGATCGAATGCCGCACGTGCTCCCACACCAGTTGCCACCGCGTCATCGCCCGCCCGATCGGCCGCCCCTCGTGCAGGAACCGAAAGAGCACCGCCTCTCGCAACCGCTTCTGCATCGGGGCATAGCCCGCGAACAACAGGACCAGCGCCACCAGCGCCGGCCCTGCGACCATCAGATCATCGATCACCGGCACGCCGCCCACCGCCGCACGCGCCGATTCCGTCCAGCCCAGGACGAACACGCCGTACGCGTGCATCCCCACCACCGCCGATCGCGACACCGACAGCAACCGCTCCGCCCGCACGATGTGCCGCGTCCGCCCGGTCTTCTCCAGCCGCGACTGAAGCGCCGCGAAAAACACCCACGCAACCGCGACCAGCGCGCCCATCATCGCCAGAAAGAACCACGGCCGCGGCGACTGCTCGCCAACCATCGGCCCCAGCGACCCGATCAGAAAGATGAAGATGACCAGTCCGGTCGCCACAACAGTCTCAACATCCTGCGTCGTCCCGCTCCCCCTCCCAGAGGGAGGGGGCTGGGTGGTGGGTTCTGCTTCTCTCGAATTCCCGATGAACGATCACGCCGGCGACGTTATCCCCGCCCCGCCTTCACAACCGCACGGCATCGCTTCGGATCGATCGCGTTCGACCACACGCCGCCCTTCTTGATCGACGAACCGACAATCAACGCATCCGCGTGCGCCCAGAGCTCGGGAACCTGCTCGGGCGTCACCCCCGAACCGACCCACACCGGCACCTTCACCGCGCCGCGAGCCTCGGCGATGTCATCCGGGTCCGTCGCCTCGCCGGTGAACTGACCGGTCACGATCACGCTGTCGGCCCCGAAGTACTCGGCGGTGTGGGCCGCATCGCCCAGTGAGATATCACTCGTGATCGCGTGCGAGGCGTGCTTCTTCTTGATGTCGCAGATGATCGAGATCTTCTCCGCCCCGATCTCGCGCCGGTACCGCAGCAGCGGCCCCGCCGCCCCTCGTTCCAACAAACCCTCGTCCGCGACATGCGCATAGACAAAGTTCTCGCAGCGAATGAAGTCCGCGCCCGCCGTCAGAGCGATCGAGAGCGACTCCCGCTCGCCGCACGACAGCACCTGCACACCCAACGGCGTCGCCCCGATCGCCTGCTTCACCGCCAAGGCCACTCGCGTCATCGCCGCCACCGTGATCGGCGCATGCGGCGGCTGCACGTACGGCCGATCGTGCATGTTCTCGATCATCACCGCGTCAAAGCCCGCGTCCACCAGCACCTTCGCCTCGCTGACGGCGGTCTTCACCACCGCGTCCAGCCACGCTCTCATATCCCCCTTCGGCGCGAAGGGCGTCCCCGGCAGGGCCCGCACGTGCACCATCCCCACCAGCGACCGCTGCGGCAGCCGCGCGATCCCGTGTGTGCCCGACTTCGCCCCCGCACCGCCGCTCGCCCGCTTCGCCATCCGAATCTCCCTTCATCCTCACGCCGGCTTGACCGGCGTCGCGGCCACCGCCACCTGCAACTTCGCCGCCAGGAACATCACAAACCACATGATCGCGTGCACGCTTGCAACGCCCGCCCACTCGGCGATCTCCCACCGGAACAGCACGAGAGTCGCGATCGTGTACAGACCGATCGCGCACGCCCACACCAGGATCGGATGCGCCGGCAGACTCACGTTGGTCGTCACGAGCAGCAGCGAAACACCCAACAGCATCCGCGCCGCGGCCAGCGGAACATCACCGATCTCACGCCCCAGCGCGTAGCCCACAAACCCCGCCGCCGCCGCGCCGGTGCACGCGTGCACAATGCCCAGATACGCCGTCAAGAGCCCGTTGGCCCACCACGACGTCCCCGCGTTCCACGATGTCCAGATCGATCCGATCACCGCGACCAGGAGCAGCACGCCGCCAGCGATCGCGACGTTCTGCGCGGAGCCCATCCCG
>JBILLU010000136.1:0-8867 GCA_044375915.1 Phycisphaerales bacterium | reverse complement strand
CCCTACAACAACTCGGACAACACCTCGATGTTGGAAGAGAACCAGGGGATCATTGAGGCGAACAGCGATGCGCCGTACGACATCGGCCACGTGATCGCGTGGGCCGGCGGCGGCGTGGCGAACCGGGGTTCGGCGTGCAGCCCGAGCAACAAAGGCCGCGGCGTCAGCGGAAACATGTTCTCCGCGGCGTCGTTCTCGAATCCGCAGACGTTCACCCACGAGTTGGGTCACCAGTTCAATGCGCCGCACACCTGGAACAGCCCGAACGGAGCGTGCACCGCGGCCCAGTGGGGTAGCTCCGCGGCGATGGAGCCGGGCAGCGGCTCGACCATCCTCTCGTACGCCGGCTCGTGCAGCCCGGACAACATCCAGAGCTCACGTGACAACTACTACAGCCAGGGCAGCCAGCAGCAGATCACGGACTTTGCCGCGTCCCTCGCCTGCACCGCCGCGATCGCCACCACCAACAGCGCCCCGGTCGTGACCTCGCCGGTGCTCAACAACGACGTGGTGCCGATCAGCACGCCCTTCGTGCTCACCGGTTCCGCGACCGATCCGAACGGTGACACGCTGACCTACATCTGGGAGCAGCGTGACTTCGGTGCGCAGCGTGCCCTTTCCGCCGGCGACGGCGGTAGCGGGCCGCTGTTCCGTTCGTTCCTGCCCAGCACCACCGGAAGCACCCGTTACTTCCCGAGATTGTCCACGATCCTCACCGGCAACCTCGCCGGCAGTGTCGGCGAGATCCTCCCGACCACGACGCGCACCATGCGATTCCGCCTTACCGCCCGTGACAACAAGGCCGGCGGTGGCGGTGTGAACTTCGTGGATCGCCAGATCCGGTCGATCAACACCGTCGGTCCCTTCAGGGTTACGGCGCCCAACACCAGCGGGACGCAGTCCGGCGCGGTGGTGGTGCGGTGGGATGTCAAGAACACGACGACGACCCCGTTCAACCACAACCTCGTGAACATCTGGCTTTCGACCAACGGCGGCAACGCCTTCACCACACTGCTGAAGGCCGATACGCCCAACGACGGTGTGGAGCCGGTGATTCTCCCGCAGAGCAGTTCGACGCAGATGCGCATCATGGTTCGTCCCAAGGGCAACCTTGGCGACGCGCTCTACTTCGACATCAGCGACGCGAACATGACGCTCGCCGCGGCTCCGGCGTCGGTGCGGCTCGCCTCGGGCGGTTCGCCGATCATCGGCGACAGCGTGGGCAACGGCAATGCCAACGGCGCGCCGGAGCCTGGTGAATCCAACGTTCAGATGTGGTTTGATCTGCTCAGCACCGGGCTGAACACCGCGACCGGCGTGACGGCGACGGTTCAGTCGCTGACCGCCGGTGTCACGGTGACGCAGCCCAGCATCTCGTTCGACGACATGCCTCTCGGCGCTCTTGAACGCAACGCGTTCCCGGCGCTGATCTCGGTGGCTCCGTCGGTCGCGTGCGGCAGCAACGCGACGATTCGGGTGAATGTCACCACGGCGCAGGGGCCTTTCACCATCAACTACACCGTCAAGATGGGCCCGACGACCAATATCTGCGCGGCGCCCTCGTCGTACTGCGCGGGAGATTTCAACGACGACGGCTTCATCGATGACACCGATTTCGTGCTCTTTGCCATCGCGTACGACCAGCTCAACTCCGGCGGTGGCGATCTGAACTTCGACACGCTGACGGACGATACCGACTTCGTGCTGTTCGCCACGGCGTACGACGCCTTGGTCTGCCCGTGAGTGATGAAGGTCGCAAAAACACTTCCGCCGCGGCACTGCCGCGGCGGTTTCGTTTCGGACGCGAGTCTTTGGCTGTTCGAGGCAATTGGGGATCTAGGATTCGAACCTAGACTAAGTGAGTCAGAGTCACTCGTGCTACCGTTACACCAATCCCCAAGCGATTGGACCGAATGGTACGCACGCGGCTCGCCCTGACAAGTGCGACCTGGGGTCCAGTGGTCGGTACACTCCGCCCATGAATCAGCTCCTCCGCGTGGCCTTGACTGGCGCTCTGGCCGCCTCCGTCGCTTGCACGTCCGTTGCCGGCCTGCCGGCGGGTGTTTCTCCGTCTCGATCAACCATGCCGGCGCGAGACTCCCGCGTCGTTGCGTTGCTCGACGCGTACTACGACCTGATCTGCCAGACCGATCCGGTCGGCGCCAGCACCCGGGGCGATCTGCGGTTCAACGACCGGTTGGCCGACTTCAGCCCCGAAGCGCTCTTGAGCCAGCGGAGCGACGCATCGAGGTTGCTGACGCAGGTACGTGCGCTCGATCGGTCCGCCTTGCGGGGCGAAGACCTGATCGACGCGGACCTCTTGGAGTACACACTCGATCTGTCTGAGCGGGGCGCGAAGTACCTTCCGGAGCAGATGCCGATCAACGCGCTCGAGGGGCCGCACATCAGCCTGCCGCAGATGTACCTGCAGCTGCCCTTGGCGACGGAGCAGCATCTCGCCGACTATGTGACGAGGCTGGAGAAGATTCCGACGCTGATCGATCAGCAGATCGTCAACATGCGGGCGGGCATGAAGGCGGGGAGGGTGCCGCCGAAGGTGATCCTCGCCGACACGGTGAGCGGCATCCGCTCGCACTGCACGCCGGAGATTGCGGCAAAGCCATCGAGTTCGCCGTTCTTCACGCCGCTGCGAGCGCGAAGCGAGTCGGACGGCCTTGCCGCTCGTGCGAGCAAGGCGATCGCCTCGGGCATCGTGCCCGCGTTCGAGCGTCTTGCGGCGTTTGTGGAGAAGGAATACATCCCCGCGTGCCGCGACACGATCGGGGCCGCTCAGGGCGTTGACGGCATGGGCTCCTACGAGCACCAGCTCCGTTTCCACACCACCACGGCGTTGACGGCTCAGCAGATCCACGATGTCGGGCTCGCCGAAGTCGCACGCATCAAGGCCGAGATGATGCGGGTGATCGACGAGACCGACTGGGCGGACAAGGGCCGATACGCCGGGGCGCAGCAGGCCGAGGAACGTTTCGCGAAGTTTGTTGAGTTCCTCCGCACCGATCCGCGGTTCTATTTCACGAGCGAAGAGGAGATGCTCTCGGGCTATCGCGCGATCGGCAAGCGGATCGATCCCGAGCTTTTGGGGCTTTTCGCGACCCTGCCGCGGCTGCCTTGGGGCATCCGGCCAATTCCGCGGTTCGCGGCGGCGAGTTCGCCCGCCGCGTATTACTACCCGGGCTCGACCAAGTCCGGCGTTCCCGGGTACTTCATGGTGAATACGTACGACCTGAAGCAGCGGCCCAAGTACAGCATGATCTCGCTGACGCTGCACGAGGCTGTGCCCGGACACCACTTCCAGGGTGCGATCGCCGACGAGCTTCCGAGCCAGCACGCGTACCGGTCGGCGATGTGGTACACGGCGCACGGCGAGGGTTGGGCGCTCTACGCCGAGTCGCTGGGGCTGGAGATGGGCGACGACGTGCGTTCCGCGGTCAATCCCAACGGCCGCGGGCTTTACACCGATCCGTACGACTACTTTGGGCGCCTGAGCGACGAGATCTGGCGTGCGTGCCGGCTGGTGGTGGACACGGGGATGCACGCGTTTGGATGGTCGCGGCAGCAAGCGATCGACTACATGCTGGCGAACTCCGCAGGCACGGAGCTGGACACGGTGAGCGAGATCGACCGCTACATCGGCTGGCCTGGTCAGGCGTGTGCGTACAAGCTCGGCGAGATTCGCATCCGCGAACTGCGGGCAAAGGCGACGGCGGCGCTCGGCTCGGGGTTCGATAAGCGTTTGTTCCACGACGAGCTGCTGAATGCCGGCTCGATCCCGCTCGCGGTGCTCGAGAAGCGGATCGATCGCTGGATCGAGTTGGCGCGACTGCGCAAAGACAACGCCGCCCGATGACGGGCGGCGTTCGGCCTCAGTGTCTTTGTGTCGAAGTGCAGCGTGCCCGCGACCGCGATTAGCTGCCGTAGCTCAGCGGCGTGGCCCGGCCGTAGGGGCTGTTGGGGCGCTGGTTCTCGGACGGACGAGCCGCCGGAGCCGCGGGTGCCGGAGCCGCGGCCGGAGCCGGGAACGGGCGGGTATCGCCTGTCTGGCGCCGAGCCCGGACCTCATCGATGGAGCGATCCAGCTTGCCGAGGATCGCCTTGACTTGATTGAATGACTTCTCAGTAGGACCCATACGCACCGCCTCCATGCAGGTGCTGAAACATCGGAGGCATCGGTGGGCGACTTTCCCTTGGGTACGACGAGTTTTCGATCCGCCCGGAAGTGGTGCGGTCTGTGCGGGCTGGGCGAACTGCGAACCGCGCGAAGAGACGCCGCCCCGTGACCGGCGCGGCGAAACACGAGTGTGTCTGCGCGAACGCGCTGCGGCAAAGCGAGACTCGGAGCGGCCGTGTGGCGGCGTCGGAGGGAGTTATTCCGGAAGGCGATCGAGTTCTTGTTCCGCTCGATCGGCGAGCCGCTGGATGGTGTCGTAGCCGAAATCAAAGCGCAGGCCGCAGGCTTCGAAGAGCTCTGGGAGCGTGCGTGTGCCGCCGAGCGACAGTGCTTTGAGATAGAAGTCGATCGCGGTGCGTTCGCCTTTTTCGAGGCTGAGAAGCCAGAGCTGCAGCGCTCCGAGTTGGGCGATGCCGTACTCGATGTAATAGAACGGGACGCTGAACAGGTGCGGCTGGCGGTGCCACAGGTACGATCGCGCGTCGTCGAGACCTTCCCACGAGCAGGAACTGCCGAATCGTTGATCCAGCGACAGCCAGTGGATCTTGCGGTCTTCGCGGCGGTGGGTCGGGTTGGCGTAGATCCAGTGCTGGAACGCGTCGATCATCGCGATCCAGGGCAGCAGGCTGACGCTCCGCTCGATTTGCTGGCGCTTGGCCCGCAGATAGTCGGCGTCGTCGGCGTAAAAGCTCTCACGCGTGTTCATGTGGGGAAGCGTGAGCAGCTCCATGCTCATGCTCGCGACCTCGCAGAACTCCATGGGGGCATGGCGATAGGCCAGCAGCGGCTCGTCCACCGTCAGCATCGAGTGGAACGCGTGTCCGGCCTCGTGCACCATGGTCGTGACGTCACGGCTGGTGTTTGCGGCGTTCATGAAGATAAACGGCGTGCGCGAGCGGTCGCGCATGTACTGGTATCCGCCGGGCGCCTTGCCCTTGCGGGAGTCGAGATCGAGCCCCGCGCCGTCGCGGCTGCCACGGGCCTCGGAACCCGTGCCCAGCGAGCCGATCATGGTCGCAAGACGCGGATCGAGGAGGCGGAACGTCGCGATGGTGCGACGCATCAGATCGGCACCGCCGTCGAACGGCTTCAGCGGCCCGCGGCCCTTCACGTCGACGACTAGGTCCCAAGGACGCAGCGTGTCCACCCCCAGGGCGCGGCGGCGGCGTTCTTCCTGGCGACGCAGCATCGGGACAATAAGCCGCTCGCAGCTCTCATGAAAATCGAAGCAGTGGCGGGGGGTGTAATCGAATCGGTGCTTGGCCTTGAACGCGTAGTCGCCGAAGCCCTGGAACCCGGCGTTGGTCGCGACGGAGTGTCGCAGCGTCACCATGTGGTCGAACAGGCCTTCGATCGCGTCTTTGTCGCGCAGGCGGCGTTCGGCGCCGGTGCGGAACGCGCGTTCGCGAAGGTCGCGGTCGGTTCGTTCCTGAAACACCGCGAGCTGCGGGAGCGTTCGCTCTTGTCCCTCGAACTGCACCGTCATCGCGCCGATGAGCTGGTCGTAGGCTTGGCTGAGCTTGGCCAGTTCGGTCTCGATCGCCACATTCTCCTGGCGATAGAGATCGACGTCTGCCTTCGTATCGCGGACGAGAATCGTGTGGCGTGGCGAAGCGAAACGGGTTGAGAGCTCGACCAGCCGCCGATCGAGGTCGAAGCTGACCGGCTTGAGCTTGGGGACGACCCCTTCGATGTAGTCGGCGTAGGCCTTCTGTGCCGCCTCGTCGTCGGTGGCGCAGGTCATGGTGATGTAGAGATTGGCCTGGGTCTCCGAGCACGCGGCGTCGAGTTCGCTGCGGTCGATCAGCCACTGATCAAACTCCGGCTGGGAGTTCACGGAGCGTGCGAGCAGCTCGGCGAAGTGGGCTTCGACGTTCTCGAAGCGGGAAGCGTCGAGGTCGGCCGGGATGCAGGTGCGAGGGGCGGATGGCGTGTGGGTTGGCATGGCAGGCTCATAGCCGCGGGCTTCAGCCGGCGGGGTATTCGGGGTGGACGATCGCGTGTCGGGATTGCCGGTGATCGCCGATCATCCTACCGGCCCGCTGGCTCGAGGAGGCGGCGGGGTGCGCAAGAAAAACGCCGCGGCAAGCCGCGGCGTTGGAGGGGGACGGGGACAGGAACTGGCTTACTTGCGTTCCTTCTTGAGCAGATCGCGGATCTTCTTGTCGGTGGGCTCGATCCACTCCTCGCGGAAGCGGTCGGGGAAGATGTTGAACTTGAAGAGCGCGAGGTTGGGATTGTTATTGATGGCCGAGACGATGCGGTTCATGGCTTCGCGGGCCTTGCCGGCGAGCTTGGCCTTGGTCTCGTCGTCGCCCTGCTGGGCCATCTGCATGGCGGTGTCGAGGGTGATGCGGTAGCCGTCGAGGGCCTGCTCGTCCTTGTAGGTCTTCTCGCGGAACTCCATCTGCAACTGCTCGGCGGCAGAGATCGGCCAGGCGAAGCCGGGCTTCTTGACGCCAACCCACTCGACCTCCTGCAGGTTCATGGCCTTGGCGAGCTCGTCGAGCGTGGACGCCGTGCCCGATGAGAAGCGGACTGCGGAGGCGGTCTGCGAGGTGAAGGTGAAGACGCGACCCTTGGGGTTGAGCACGACGCTGCCCGAGGTAGTGTCCTGATAGAAGGTTACCTGGCCGCGCTCCGAGACGGTGGCGCTGAGCGGCTCCATGATCTGCATGGCCCGCATGATCTGCGGGTCGTGGTTGCCACGGGCGGAGATCTTCTCCATCTGGAAGAGCACTTCTTCGAGGCCCCGGCCCTGCATGGCCTGGAGGGCGCCGAACCAGCCGGTGCAGGCGCCGTACGCGCCCTCGGGGGTCATGTAGATCTCTTCGATGCAGTGGGAGGTCATGGCCGCGGCGGAGATCGCGTAATCGATCCAGGCGACGGTGCGGAAGTTCTTGCGGTACTCGTCGTAAATGATGTCGGAGAGCTTCTGGATCTCGAGCAGTGCGCCGCCGCCGGAGTTGATGCGGAAGACGACGATGTCGACGTTGTCCTTCTTGAGCAGGGCGATGGCGTCGCGCAGGGGCTTGGCCATGACATAGATGCCGACCATGTCCTTGTCGCCGCCCTCGCCGAGCGTGATCACCGCGGCCCGGGGGACGCGGTTGGCGGTGCGGGGCTTGGACTCGGCCGGGGCGGTGGTGGTCGCCGGTGCGGCGTCGGAGGGCTTGGTTTCCGGCGTTGCGGGTGCGGCGGGCGTCGCGGGCGTGGCGGCGGCGGGCGCGGCGTCGCCGAGCTTCTCGAACTTGGAATAGTCCGAAGATGTGAACATCTTCGTCTCTTCCTTGCCGTCGACCATGACCTTGATCCAGATCAGGCCGTCGACTTCGCGGACGAGTTCACCCTCGATGGACGTGCCGTCCTTCATGGTGAGCTTGGCACGGGTCGCGGCGTCGGCGTCGGCGATGGGCATGGCGACGGCGAAGCCGATCGCCAGAGCGCCGAGTGCGGAAAGCATTTTGGATTTGAGTTGGCGGAACTTCATGGTTCTTCCCTGTTGCCTGTTGGGCGTTGCCTCTGGGGCGTTGCCTGTGGGTTGATGTGCGTGAGGCTGCCTCGGCGAACCGAGGACCGGGTTACTTCTTGTCAACGAGTTGCTGGAGCTCGAGCTGTTCCTTCTCGATCTGGAACTGGGAGATCGGCGGCACGCCGTTCTCGTTGTGCCAGCGCGGCCCGAAGGCCTCGCCGAAGCGCTTGAGGCGGGCCATCACGTCGTTGATCAGGCGGATCTGGCGGCCACGGGCCTGGGTGCGGGCCTCGAAGCTGTTCCCGCCCTGGCCCTCCATGCCGCGTGCGATCTCCTCAAGGCTCTTGCGGATTTCCTTCGACGCGAGCTCCACGTCGCGCTTCCAGGCCTCCATGATGCGGTTGGAGCGGCCCTGAATCATGGTGTGATTGCGCGACAGACCGAGCTGGAACAGCAGGTCGTCGAGGTTGTCGACGGTCGCCTTGGACACGCCGATGGCGCGGCCGACGTCGGCGGTCAGCGTGAGCACCGAGCGGGTCTGGCCGCGAACAACGGCTTCCATGCTGTCGATCTCATCGGTCGTGAGCACAAACTCGTCGGGGCGCTCGGGCATGCGCTCAAGGAACAAGGGCCTGCCGCCTTCGAGGCGGTAGGAGAGCACGTACTTGGGTTCGGCCATCGCGCGAACGATCTTGGGGTCGTACCCGCCGGCGATGAAATAGCCCTCGGCCCGGGCCATGCGGAGCGAATACTGCTTCTGGCGGACGACTTCGTCGCCGGTGCTGCCGTACATGACGCCGATGCCGCCGATGCCGCCGAGCTTGGCGTCGCTGGTCATGTAGATCTCAGGCGCGACGAAGGGCAGGAACGCGGCGCCGCCCATGGCCTTCTTGACCCAGAACACGAGCCGCGGCTTCTTGGACCACTCACGACGGATCTCGTCGGTGAAGATCGGCAAGATGTCCTGGGCGCGGAAAAGTTCGTCGAAGTTCTGCTTGTCGTCGGGCAGGCGCTCGAACTCGCTCTGCTTGGGCGTCGTGTCGATCTTGACGATGACCACGTCCGCGTTCTGATTGCGGGCGTCGCGCATGGCGTCGCGGATGGGGGTCTGGGTGATGTCGTAACCGAAGTCACCCGTCAGCTCCATGAAATAGACCCGGGGCGGGCTCTGGGAGTCCTGCGCCAGGGCGGACGGGGCCGCCAGGA
>JBILLU010000013.1:0-32473 GCA_044375915.1 Phycisphaerales bacterium | reverse complement strand
CCCCGTACGGCGAGGTCCTCACCTACGAGCAGTTCCACCCCCACCCGGTGGTGGTCTTCGGCCACAAGAGTCTGGTGGTGGATCGGCTTGACAGCCAGTCGGTCGCATGGGACACTGACCTCGGCACCCTCTCTGAAACGCAAAGACTGATCCCGGGCGCGACGCTGATCGCGTACGCGCGGAACCGGACGTACTTGCCGGTGCTGGGCAGGTGGCTGCAACAGGATCCGAATGCGAGCGGGCAAGCCGCATCTTCGGGCGTGCTTGTGCACGGAGCATCACCTGAACGGATTTTCGGCAGCGTTGAGTTGCGAGAGCGGCTCCGCGATGGCCCGTCGCTGTTCGGATATGTATCACAGAATCCGATTACCAAGGGCGATCCGACAGGATTGTTCATCGGCGGGTTGCTGATGCCAGGACCCGGCGACATCTTGATGATCGGTGTTCGCGGTCTTCGCGGCGGCTTGGAAGAGATGCTCGGCCAGTACGCCGCCAATCAGGAAGCGGACCTCGATTGGGCGTTGGACTGGTCCATGCCCGACAACATCCATAGCCGGATGAATAATAGTTGGGTGTCGGAGTCGTTCGAGGCGGGTCTCTATGGCGGACTGCGGGACGGGCTGCTCGATGCGCTCGACCCGACGGGCGGCTACTTGACGAATGGACCGGGCGGCGGCGGAGATGATGGAGGTTCCGACGACCCCGCGATGGCGGGAATGGCGGGATCGGTCGCTCGCGGGGCGTCGAAGTTGATCGGCGTCAGTCGCAAGACCTACAACTTGCTCAAAAGAGAATACAAAGCCAATCGGATGCAATATTGGAAACAAGAGATTCGCCGTGATCAAAAACTTGCGAAAAATCTTCAGAAGTACAAACCAGATCAAGTGAAGGACGTTTTAGTTCACGGGCGTGCGCCCCGAGGAAAAGGCGGTATCCCAATGGAGATACATCACCACAAAGGGCTCTACGAAGGTGGAACAAACGCGTTTGGGAATCTCCGGTTCTTGGAAATGGCAGCACACCGAGGTCCCGGGGTGATTAAGGACCTCCATCCCGGATTGTATAAATGAATAAATTTGAGAAATTTTACACTGAATATTCGCGTCGCGAGGGCGTCGTCGTGCATCGAGGTTGTCCGGAAGACCAGATCATTTATGCGGAAAAGATACTTAACCGCAGATTTCCGAGATCATACCGAACGCTGCTCTCGATGTTTGGATGGATGGAGGTCTATAGCGATACGGTTTATGGCCTTGGGCCAGACGTGAGCGATGCGGAGTCTGTGCTCGAAGTTTCATGCTTTGAGCATGTAGAAGCAGAGCCGCAGATGCTCAACCGATTGATTCCAATTGTCGCGGTCGGAAACGGCGATCATTTTTGTCTTGATGTATCAAAGGTCACGGATGGCGATTGTATTGTTGTGCTCTGGGAACACGACGATCCAAGAGGAATTATGCAGCGACCAAAGAAACAGAGTAACACTCTTATTCAGTGGCTGGAGAAATTGTACAATCGCGACATCTATTGAAATGTCCGAACGATGAGGATGTCCTCGTGTTGGCGTCTGTGGCCAACTCACCTACGACGGGAAGTACTTCTACCAGTACGACGCGTGGAACCGGCTCATTCAGGTGAACGACGCGTCGCAGACGCACTGGGTGTGGTTCGAGGGCATGGGCGCCGGCCTCGGAGGCGAGCGCACCGGCGGCCCGCACGGCTCGCGCCGCGGCGTGCCGCGGTGGCGACCGCCGGAGGGGATATTCCCGGGCACCTGCCCGCCCGCGACGATCGGCTGGGTGGTCAAGCACTACAACTACGACGGCGTTGGGCGAATCTATCGCACCACCTCGAAGATCGACGCCGCGTCGTTGCCGAGTTCGTATGTCTTCAACTCGGGTGCGACCTCGTTCACGCGCTCGGAGCGTTTCTTCTACGACGGCACCCGCCGCATCCAGGAGGTTGTCACCGATCCGATCATCGTGCACGAGGAGGGCGATGTCCCGTCGATCAACGGGCAGTTGCTCACTCCGCCGCCGGAGGGAGTGGGGGAGTTCACGCGGCTCAAGACCCAGTACGTGTGGGGCCCCGGCGACTCCCCGACGAGCGGCGTGATGGAACTGCTGCGGGTGACCGAGATCACCAAGAACGCGTCGGGCACGACGGTGGAGTACCCGAGACTGGTCCTGTACGACGCCCAGGGCGATGTGGCGGCGCTGGTGCAGCCGCCGGGGGTGGGGGGCACAGCCGCGGCGGCGGTGACGGCGCAGTGGACATGGAGACCCTACGGCGAGGTGCTGACGTACGAAGAGTTCTACCCGCACCAACCGCTGAAGGTTGGGCACAAGGGCTTGTTCGTTGATAGACTCGACACGGGGCCGCTCGTCTTTGACATGTACACATGGACCGCCGCGGAACCGGCGAGGCTGATACCGGGAGCGAAGCTCATCGGGCACACGCCGAACCGGACGTACTCGCCGGGGCTTGGAAGGTGGTTGCAGCAGGATCCGCACCGGAGCGGCATCCTTCAAGTCGAGAATCTCACGCATAGAGCGCCATCAGCGTCGATCACCGCTGTCGACCTTCGTGAACGACTGGTGGACGGCCATTCCCTGTACGGATATGTACGAGGTGAACCCATCTCCCGGCGCGATGAACTCGGCTTGTATTCCTGGAAGAAGTTGGGCGAAGATGTGATGGACTCGAATTTCTCGGTTCCGGGGCCGTCTGATTTCATCAGCGGCGCCCTCAACGAGCTGATGTCCCAATACGCAGCTCGTCAGATGTTCGATGTTGAGTGGGCATCGGACTGGAGCCTCGGAGATGATGAGCACAGCCGAACGGAGAACCTATGGGTTGACATCGCGCTGCTGAAGGGCATTTACGACACGTTTGAGTTTGGGGTCGGCGACTACAAGTTCAATCCGTTCGACCACGTTGGCGGATCGAGTTCGTCGGGAAAGACCTCGAAGAGCAGGATCGACACCCGCCGCGGGGTGGCGCACATGTCCGGGCGAATCAGTGTCGATGGTTACCACGCCAACGTGTATGCGCGGCCTGGGGGAGGACGCGACTACGTTCTCTTCGACGACAATGCCGTGCAGCGAACGGTGCGTGTGAATGTTACCAATCGAGCGCAGGAACGAGCGGACGCCAATCGTTTGGCGGGCTTCGCCGACAAAGCACCAGACGGTTGGGTCTGGCATCATCACAGTACCCGACGGGGCATCATGCAACTTGTCCCGAAAGGTCTCCACCAAAGAGTTGGGCACATCGGAAGGGCGGATTGGTAAACGTATGACAAAGGAAAAACTTCTAGCGATGGTTAGGGAAGTGGAAGAAATGATCGGATATCCATTGCCGTCGGACTACGTGATGTTTCAAGTGTCACGGCCGCTTGGCGATCCGTGGCGCAAGTATTTCAGCTACGAAGATCCGCGCTGTGGACGACGTAGAATCGGTATCCGAGAATTAGACAGATTGCCGAAGCTCGCGCCATTTCCGCGACCTGAATTGCTCAGTAGTATCGATGCTCACTTTAGTCGCACACGGGGCGCAGGTTTGCTTCCGAAAGTCGCGATCCCGATCGGTTCATGCTGGGATGACGAAACGGTTCTTCTGCGCGCCGATCCGGGTGAACTTTACGGGACGGTACACCTAAAGACCTACCACACCCTTCGCGAAACTGACATTGACAACGAATGGGACGACATCGTTCCGATCGCAAGCTCATTCAAGGCCTTTCTCGAAATGCTAGAAGAGCCCCATCCGGGTGACGAGCAGTAGTCTGAATCTGTCGGCGTAGACTCGGGCAGTCCACGCGGGCGGTCGCCGGACGGTCAGTTCCGGCGATTTGCCCGACCGCGCGCCTGAGCGCGGTCGTTAAGCACTACAACTACGACGGTGTGGGCCGAGTAGTTCGGCCCTCCACCCCGCAGCTTGCGGAGTGGTTCGTGTGGGGTACACGTTCAACGGGGCGACGCACGCGACGCGCTCCGAGCGATTCTTCTACGACGGCACACGCCGCGTACAGGAACTGATCACCGACCCTCTGTTGTACACCCAAGAGGGCGACGCGATCACGATGGAGAACGAGCTGTACGCCGGGCAACCGGGCAGCAACGTGCTCGTGGCGGGCGCTCCCTACGTGCGAGCGATGTACGTGTGGGGCCCGGGCGACTCACCCACCAGCGGCGTCGATGAACTCATCGTTCAGATCGACCCGCGCGACACAGGCCCAGGCGTGGTCAGCGCCTTCGGCGGCAAGCCGTGGTGGGCGCTCAGCGACGCCCAGGGCGATGTGATCGCGCTGCTGCACAAAGCCAGCGCATCAACAACCGCCGAGATCGCGGCCCAGTGGACGTACTCCCCGTACGGCGAGGTCCTCACCTACGCGCAGTTCCACCCCCAGCATTGATCGCGCAACCAACGGCAAATATGGTCTGAGGAGTCGAGTCGAGAAGTCGATCGGGAACCCCGGCAAATCCGGCAGCCAATTGCCGAAGAAAAAGCCCGGCAGGAGAGTGCGATGAAGCGGGTCATGTACTACCTCGATATCCGAACGAACCTGCCCGCGGGCGGTCCCGACCGAGACTTCAGCCGTGAACTGCTCAAGAAGGGGCTTCGCTGCCGGGACGGCTGCGGCGGCATCCCCACCGAGCACGAAGGGTTGCCCGTGACGGTCCGCTACGTCCGGAAGCCGAGCCTCGCGATCGAAGCTGCGACTCGCGCGAAAGGGCTTGTGTTGCCGTTGTGGCGAGCGCTGTCCAGGTATCTCCCAAACGCTGTGGTTGGCACATTCGAGTGGCGCCGGCCAGATGGCGTGATCGTACCGGTCAAGGAGTATGTGTCGATGTACGTTCCCGTACTCGATCGGGTGTGTCTCCGTGGCTTCCGCAAGTACAGCATCTGTCGGCAGTGCGGCGAGGTGACGTGTCGGGATGTCAATGCCAAGGAGTATCTCTTGGCCGGCGATCTCGGGGATCGCCGCGTCGCGATGGAGATGTCCCGTGGCATCCTCGTGGACAAGAAAATGCGTGACAAGCTCGCGGCGATGAAACTGCGAGGTTTGAGGTTCTATCCCTACGAGATCCGGGACGAGCCGCTCGACGGACGCCCGGCCAGTCTTGACGACTGGCCGCAACTCGCGAAGTGGCGGAAGAAACGTTCCCGATGACCCGTAGAGTCCTCAGCACCGTGTGAGGAGTCGGCGCCGACCCGAGTGACACAGGCACCGGCGATGTGAGCCGGATGCACGGCAAACCTTGGCACGCCGTGGACGACGCTCAAGCCGACCTCGTCGCGACGCTCGACAACTGGGCGACGAACGCTGCCGCCGCGAGCGCGACTCTTTGGCCCTGAAATCCGCTGGCGCGGCGAGAGCCGGGCGGATCGCCGCCACATCGGCGCAGAGAAAAAGCCCGAAGAACGGGCTTGTTGTATCAAGCGGAGAGGGGGGGATTCGAACCCCCGAAACGGTTGCCCGTTTACGCGATTTCCAGTCGCGTTCCTTCAGCCTCTCGGACACCTCTCCGGCGAAGGGGCAAAGTGTAGAACCGCCCCGGGCCAAAGGCTCGTCCGCCGATGTCCGAGAAATCACGTGCGGATCGCCCGCCCGATCAGGCGGCCGCGGCTCGCGCGGCCATCCGGAGGCTTGGCACCGCCACCGACGCGAGACGCGATCCCAGTTCCCGGCGCAGCGCGAACGCCGCGATCAGCCAACCTAATGCCGCACCGATGAGCACATCGCTGACATAGTGCGCGTTGAGCAACACCCGGGCCGAGCAGACGATGACGGCGAGCCCCACGCACAACGGCCGCAGCCTCGGGTAAAGCGTCGAAAGACAGAACGCCAAGCACGCCCCGGCCATCGCGTGGCTGCTGGGCATGGACCACAGGTCGCTGACACCCCTCGCACCCATCTCCCACGCCGACATCAGACGCACCCCGCCGCTCGCACTCTCGACGGGGTACTTGCCCAGCGGGCCCAGCAGGTGCATCGGGTCGTCAAACAGCGGCCGGGGACGGCCGAAGAACATCTTCAGGAGGTTGCCGATCAGCCCGCTCAGCGCGGCGGCAACCGCGATGTCCGCGATCCGCCGCCATTTCAGCCGTGCGTCCGCCGGATCCACAAGCAGGATCACCAGCGAGATCAGCACGATCGAGGAGATCGCTCCGAACTGCTGCAGGAACTCCAATTCGCGTTTCACATCGCCACCGACGCGCCGGGTCCAGAAGAAATCCCGCACCGCGCCGTCGAGCGGCACCGTCGCCAGCCCGAGCGCGATCAGCCCGAGACTCAGAAGGAGCCGTCGCCGCCGCGTGACCGGGTTGTCGAGATCGAGCGTGTCCCGCACGCCGGATTGTTGGTAGAGCCTCTCGTGCAAGCGACAGGTCGCTCTCTCCCGTGTTCTCCACCACGCCGCCGCCGCCCCGACACACCCGGCCCGCTGCGTACCGTTCGCCTTCGCGTGACGCCCCGCTTCCGGCAACTCCTCGACCGCACTCGCACCCGACCCCTTGACGGTCTTACCGGCCGCCTCGCGCCGCTCTGGCTCGTTGTGCTCTGTCTCGCGGCCTACCTGCCCGGGTTGTTCAGCATCCCGCCCATCGATCGCGACGAGTCCCGCTTCGCGCAGGCCAGTCGCCAGATGTTCGAGAGCCTCGCGCTCCCGGCCGACCAGCGCGTGCCCGCCCTGCACTCCGGCGGCCTCGCCGTGCCCTACGTCGGCGCGACGCCGCGGCTCAACAAGCCCCCGCTCGTCTACTGGCTCCAATCCGCTTCCGCGGCGGTCTTCACCGGCGGCGTGCCGCAGCGCGACGCCATCTGGATGTACCGCGTGCCCAACGTGCTCTGCACCATCGGCGCGGTGCTGCTGCTCTTTCGGCTCGGCTCAACCATGCCCGGCATCGGCCGCCGCGCCGCATTCCTCGCCGCGGCGGGCTTCGCCGCGTGCCCGCTGGTCGTGGTCGACGCCCATCAGGCCCGGGCCGATCAGTTGCTCCTGCTCACGGTCGTCGCGACGCAAGCGCTCTTGTGGCGGATCTACGCGACGCCTCGCACCAACTGGGGCCTCGTGCTCGCGTTCTGGCTCAGTGTCGCCATGGGCGTGCTCGCCAAAGGGCCGATCACGCCCATGATCGCCGCGCTCAGTGCGATCGCCTTCAGCGTGATCCGCGGCGAGTGGCGCTGGCTCTGGCGTCTCCAGCCCGCGCTGGGCGTGCTCATCCTGGCCGCCGGCGTCTCGCCGTGGGTCATCGCGGTCGGTCGGCACGTCGGGCTATCGAACTATCTGAACGAGGTCTACTCCGAGACCATCGGGCGCAGCAAGGAAGCGATGGAAGGGCACTGGGGCCCGCCCGGCTATCACGCCGCGTTGTTCGTGTTCCTGCTCTGGCCGCTGGCGCTCGCGCTGCCGCACGCGATCACCCGCATCCGCCGCCGCTGGCGTCGCGACGCCTCGACCGCGTTTCTCCTCGCGTGGCTCGTGCCCGCGTGGATCGTCTTCGAGATCGTCAGCACGAAGCTGCCGCACTATCCGATGCCGCTCTTTCCCGCGGCGGCGCTGCTACTGGCTCGCGCCGCGGTGCTGGTCTCCCGTCTGCCATCGCGTCGCGCCTCCGGCATCTTCCTGCACTGGAAGCGCTTCTGGGCGGGTACGGGCCTCGTCGTGATCACCGCGATCGCCGCCCTCGGCGCGTCGATGCCGTGGTGGCGCGACTTTGGTTGGGTCGATGGGCCAAACTGGGAGCCGACCGCCTTCGCGATGCCAATCGCGATCACGTTGGGCGTTCTCGCCCTCGTCGCCGTGTTCCTTTCGGGCGTTCTTGCCGGCCAGCGCCGCGTGACCACCGCGATCCTCGGAGGCACCCTCGGCGTCACGCTCTCCTATTGGACACTCTTCCACTTGGTCGCGCCCGCCGCGCTGTCGCTCCCTTCACGCGTCGTCTCCTCATTCACTTCAGAAGCAGCACCCAGTTTGATCGGCTACGACGAGGACAGCCTGCTCTTTCTCACCCGCGCCCGCGCAGTCCGAGGTGGAGATGTCTCGGCCCTTCAGCAAACGCAGGTCGGCGTGCTCTCCCAGCGTGCCGCCGATGAGAGCGGTCTGTCGCTCCCGGCCAACGCCGTCCGCCTCCGCGGCTTCAACATCGCCCGCGGCCGCTGCGAGACGGTGATCGTCCTGCCCGGAACGTTGCCGGGAGTGTTGCCATGAGCGACGCCCCGGAAACGCCGCCCAACCCCGCGCCACTCCCAACACCCCGCGGCCTGCTCGTCATCGACAAGCAACCGAAGTTCACCTCGATGGACGTCTGCGCCATCCTTCGCACGCGTCTCCGCCGCGGCGGCGCACCCAAACGCATCAAGGTCGGCCACGCCGGCACGCTCGACCCGCTCGCCACCGGCGTGCTCGTCGTACTCATCGGCAAGGCCACCACGCTCGTGCCCCGGTACATGGCCTCCGAGAAGGAGTACGAGACCACCATCGATCTCTCCCGTCTCTCGACCACCGACGACCTCGGCGGCGAGCTCTCCGACGTACCGATCGCGCACATCCCGACCCGACCCGAGATCGACGCAGCCGTCGCCCGCTTCATCGGCACGATCCAGCAGACCCCGCCGCAGTACTCCGCGATGCGCATCGGTGGCCGCCGCGCGTACGAGATCGCCCGCGAGGGCGAAGTCGCGCCGCTCCAGCCTCGCCCGGTCGTCATCCACGCGATCGACGTTCTGGCGTACGACTGGCCTTCGCTGACGCTCCGCATCCGCTGCGGCAAGGGCGTCTACATCCGCAGCCTCGGGCGCGACCTTGGCGCCGCCCTCGGCGTCGGGGGCGTGCTCACCAACCTCCGTCGCACCCGCGTCGGCTCCTGCGCGATCGAGCAGTCCCGCACGCTCGATCAGTTGCCCCCGATCCTGCTGCAGGAACACCTCTTGCCCGCGGAGTGACCGCGTCGTCGCCGCACCCGTCGCTACGCTTGCGGCGTGGCGGCATCGGCGGAACATCCGACCGTCGCCGGCATCTCACGCGAGCGACCATGGCACTTCCCACCATCTCGATTGATCTCTCCCGCCTCTCGCCCACGCAGCGCGAGGCCATGCTCCGCCGCGAGTGGTTCCTCACCAACGGCCTCGGTGGCTTCGCCAGCGGCACGGTCCTCGGCGCGCCGCAGCGCCGCTACCACAACCTCCTCAACGGAGCCCTCCGCCCGCCCGTCGGACGCGTCGCCGGTCTCAGCAGCATGCTCGAGACCGTCGTCCTCAAGGCCGCGGCAAAGCCCGGCGCCCCGGCCGCCGAGCAGCGCCTCGATTTCTCGGCGTTCATGTTCCCCGGCATCGAAGCCCGCGCCGGCGACGCCGCATCGCCGTTTGTCTTCGCGCCCAGCGGCCACACCCACCTCGAACGCTTCGAGAAGGACATCACCTGCCGCTGGTTCTATCGCTACGGCCCGGTGGAGTTCAGCCGCGAGCTCGCTCTGCAGCGCCACGAGAACATCTGCGTGCTGCGCTACCGCGTCAACGCCGAGCGTCACGCCGCCCGTCTCGAACTGCGCCCGTTCGCCGCTCTGCGCGACTTCCACGAACTGGTCAAGTTTTCCGAGCGCGGCGGCGACTACAGCGTGCTCGCCGGGGCGACCGCCTGCGAGGTCGCCTGCCGCGGCTCGCGCCTCCAGATCACGCCCGGTTCCGGCTCCACGCCCGGCTCGTTCGTGCAGGATCGCCAGTGGTGGTACAACGTCCGCTACCAGCGCGACTTCGAACGCGGGCAGGATTGCCAAGAAGATCTCTTCTCGCCCGGCGTCTTCACGTTCGACCTGCCCGCCGGACGCTCGCACACCATCGAGATCGTCGCCACCCTCGACAGCGAGCCGATCCGCTCTCTCAAGAAGCCGCTGAAGCCCATCTCCCGCGATGAGGTCGCCGCGTCGGAAGCGGCGCGGCTCGAGCGCCTCATCGCAGCGACCACGACCGGACTCGGGCAGCGAGCGCTCTCCGAGGACGAGCGGACCGTCGTCGCCCTCCTCGTCCAGAGCGCCGATCAGTTCGTCGTGCAGCGCGAGAAGACCCCGACCCAGGCACGCGTCGTCAGTGCTTCGACAGACCGATCGACCGGCAAGGACGAGCAGCACGATTACTCCGTCATCGCCGGCTACCCGTGGTTCAGTGATTGGGGCCGCGACACGATGATCGCGCTCCCGGGGCTGCTGCTGACGACCGGGCGTCTCGACGAAGCGACCCGCGTGATGGAAGCCTTTGCCGCTCTGACCCGCCGCGGCCTCGTGCCGAACTGTTTCGACAACGGCACCGGTGCCGCGGAGTACAACACGGTTGATGCTTCGCTGTGGTATCTCCACGCCGCGTTCAACCTGCACAAGGCGTGCGTCGAGGCCGGGCATCGCGACCCCACCGGCGAAGGCTCGCCGATCCGGCGAGCGTGCCTGGCGATCATCGACGCGTATCAGGCGGGCACGGACTTCAACATCCGCGCCGACGCCAAGGACGGCCTGATCGCCGCGGGCGAAACCGGCACCCAGCTCACCTGGATGGACGCGAAGCGCGACGGCGTGGTCTTCACGCCCCGCCACGGCAAGCCGGTCGAGATCAACGCGCTGTGGTACTCGGGGCTCATGGTCACCGCCGACCTGTGCGAGAAGGACCTGCCCCGCCGCAGCCGCGAGCTGCGGCAGATCGCCGAACGGGTCGCCAAGAGCTTCCGCGAGCAGTTCTGGAACGACGAGGACCACTGCCTGTACGACGTGCTGTCGCCGCGGTCGGGCGCGTTTGTGGGTGTGGACGAGATCCGCCCCAACCAGATCTTCGCCTGCAGCCTGCCGTATTCCGCGCTGGAGCTGGAGCGTCAGCAATCGGTGGTGAAGGTGGTGACCGAGCATCTGCTCACACCCCGCGGCTTGCGCACTCTCAGCCCCACCGAGAAGGGCTACGTCGCTCGCTTCGAAGGCCCACTCTTCGAGCGCGACCGCGCGTACCACAACGGCACGGTTTGGCCGTGGCTCCTGGGCCCATACGCCGAAGCCGTGCTGCGCGTCGGCAAGTTCTCCGAGCGCTCGCGAGCCCTCGCACGCGACGCGATCCAGCCGCTGCTCAACATGATCGCACCGAGCGAAACGCCCGACAGCGGCGGCCCGGCCCTTGGCCAGATCCCCGAGATCTACGACGCCGACGACGCTCCGCAGCGCCCCCGCCGACCCGACGGCTGCTTCGCTCAGGCATGGAGCGTGGCGGAGTGTTTGCGGGTGTTGGCGATGACGATGAAGAAGTGAGGACTCGGACGGTGCATCCGCTGGACGCCGAGGCTGACGAGGCTCTGCGAGGAAGCCTCGGATGGCGTGGAACCGGCGTGCCCGAACGACTCTCGCGTGGCCCGCATCATCCGAGGCTTCCTCGAAGACTCGTCAGCCTCGGCGTCTTGTGGTTGCATTCGGAGTCGCTGTGGCACCCGCTGCCTCGTACTCGCTCGAAACCTACCCTTGCCTCCCATGACTTCCGCTCCTTCCGCGTCTGGCAAGCCCCGCATTCTGACCGGCGACACGCCCACCGGGCGGCTGCATCTGGGCCACTGGGTCGGCAGCGTCGAACGCCGCGTCTCGCTGCAGGACAAGTACGACTGCTACTTCCTGCTGGCCAACATGCACGCGTTCACGACGCGGTTTGATAAGCCGCAGGACATCCGCCAGGACACGATCGAGATCGTGAAGGACTGGCTGGCGGCGGGGATCGACCCCAAGAAGTCCACCATCGTGCTCCAGACCGAGATCCCCGCGATCGCGGAGCTGACCTGGTTCTTCGCGATGCTGCTGTCCTTCAACGACGTGATGGGCAATCCGACGCTGCAGCACGAACTCGAGACCAAGGGTCTGGGCGATCAGCACAGCTTCGGCTTCCCGATGTACACCGTCGGCCAGTGCGCGGACATCCTCGCGTTCCGGCCGGTCTATGTCCCCGTCGGCGAGGATCAGGCCCCGCACATCGAGATGTGCCGCAAGGCGGCGCGGAAGTTCAACCAGCTCTATTGCAACGTGCCGAACCGCACCGAGGACAAGGACTACGTCACCGCCGGCGGCGTGTTCCCGATCCCCGAGGCCCTCATCGGTCGCGTCGGCCGCCTGCCCGGCGTCGGCGACGGCAAGCAGAAAATGAGCAAGAGCCTCGGCAACGCGATCTTCCTCTCGGACAACGCCAAGGACGTGCAGAAGAAGATCAACAAGATCACGACCGGCCGCCAGAGCCCGACCGAGCCCGGCGACCCGACCAACGTGCTCTTCCAGTTCGTCGAGGCGTTCATCACCAACGAGGCCCGCGTCGCCGAACTCAAGGACCGCTACCAGCGCGGCGACAACCTCGGCGACGGCCACGTGAAACAGGAACTCGCCGAGGCGATCAACACGCTGCTGGAACCGATGCGGGCCCGGCGTGCCGAGTACGAGAAGCCCGGCGGCGACGACGTCATCATCGACATCATCAAGGACGGCGTGAAGCGAGCGAACGTGGTGGCGGAGGAGACGCTGTACCTGGCGAAGACCGCGATGAAGCTGGACTTTGGCAAGCGAGTGATGGGGTAGGTCCGCGATGTGATTCGTGCTCCCGTTCGGCCGGAGCTCGAATGGCACAACGAGCGATGTGGTGATGTCGCGGCGGCGCGGCCGGCGTGCTGCGTGAGCCGCGGTGACACGGCGGCGGAGATCGAAGGGGCCTCGTGCGTGCCGCGGTGTCGCGTCGATATCGATGGCCGCCGATGACGTCGCATTTGTGGTGCTCTGCTGACTCGTGATCGAGTGTTTCAGAGCGAGGTCGCTTGGGGGACCGAGTCAAGAGAGCGGGTCGAGGTACCGGTGCGACACAGGTCACATGGACTTCGAGAGAACGCTCGCTGCCTTGGTTGGTCGGCGCTATGAGCATGTCTCGATCGGCCAGCAAGATCAGTTCGACGAGGATAACGAGAGCGGAGATGAAGATCGGAAGAAAGACGCCGACGCAGAGGTCGCGCATTTCTTCTTCTGACAAAATAGTGTGCTCGACCAGCTGCGAGCCCCGATCGTCCGCCGCGGTGTCTCGGGCACCGAAGCCCGGCGTGCTCAACGAAGCGTGCCACAGATCGTTTGGGTTCCGGAGAGACTCTACAAAATAAGGATGTCGGGGGCAAAGGCTCGATCCGAGAGCCCGGGGCGGCAGTATCGTGATGACATCGACTTCGATGGGGCGTGGCGAGCTCAACGAACCGTGCGTCGCACCGAGCCAACGTGGCTCGTCGAGAGGGGGTCCTCGAGCCGCGACATGCGAGAACGCCGTTGTCTGCAGCCGCCATGCCGGTTCAGATGCGGAAGAGTTCTCGTGAGCGATGGCGGTCGCTGGCGGAGCAGCGCTGAGCACGGCAGCGAACCCGGCGATAACGAATGCTCGCCTCATCGGGAGCCTCCGCGGCACGAAGCGGTGCGCGGTCGATGGTCTGGGCCGTAGAACCGCTCCGGAACCTCAGACAATGGTACTAGTGCCGACCGTGCCGTCAACCTGTGCGACAGATGAGACTCGGTCGCATCCGATTGCAGCTGGCCAAACCTTGTGAAACGACTCCGCGATTTCGATCGACTGATCAGGGTAACGTGTCACATCCTGTACAATGAAGTCATGAACAGCACGCGCCGACAACGTGATGTCCGGCCGGTGGTTGTTGTCATCGAGAACTCCGGCACTCCCTGTCGTGCCGCCATTCACCATCGGGTGAGTCAAGAGATTCCCGAGATCGATCTGCGGGTGGCGTACACGCACACGGTGGCATCTCAGCCGTGGCGTGCTGTTGACGGGAGTGGGGAAGCGATTGTGTCCTTCGGCGAGGGAGACGACGGAAATGCGCCAATGACGCTCGCCCGCCTTCGTCGCGACTATCGCAAAGCCGGAAGAATCATCGAGTGGCTCAGGCGCGAATCGGTTGCGGCCGTGGTCCTCTCCGGATACAGCGATCTCGGTAGGTTGAGGCTGTTCCGCTGGTGCCGGCGCCACGGTGTGCCGGTTTTCCTTTCGGCGGATTCCAACGCCCACGGCGATCGGGCACACGGCCTGCGTCGTTTCGCCAAGAACCTCATCGTGCGATCCGTCGTTCGCTGCTGCTCGTCGATCCTGGTGTTCGGGAGCGAGGGCGCGCGGTACTACCACCGCTACGGCGCGCGCGACGACCAGATCGTGTACTTCCCCAGTGAGCCGGACTATCAGTTGATCGAGAGCATCGGTGCCGCAGAATGCGACGCTGTCGCTCGCGAGTTCTCCCTGGACCGACAGCGACGCCGGTTCATTTATTGCGGCCGACTGGAAGCGGAGAAACGCCCGGATCTTGCTGTGAGTGCGTTCGTGCGTATCGCCTCCGAGGTGACGGACTGGGACTTGCTGGTCGTCGGCGACGGATCCATGCGACAGCAATGCGAGCGGCTGGTTCCTCCGGAGCTCGCGGGTCGTGTGCGGTTCTTGGGATTTGTGCCCGATCCCAAGCAGTTGGCCGCTCTCTATCACCTCAGCGACGTGCTTGTGGTTCCAAGCGACTCTGAGGCGTGGGGCCTGGTGGTGAACGAAGCAATGGCCGCCGGGCTCGCTGTCATCGCCAGCCATGTCGTGGGAGCCATTCCCGAACTGGTCTACCCCCGCATGAACGGATTGATCTTTCATCGCGGGGACGTGGCCGGGCTTGCCGACGCGATGAGCAGCATCACGCAACAGGCGAATGTCTTGGAGGCGATGCAGCAGGGATCGCAGCCAATTCTTCGGCACTGGCGGCGGCGCGGCGATCCGGTGGCAGGCCTTCGGCAGGCTCTGGAGCGGGCTTGCGTAATCGAGCCCCGTCCACACGCAGTATGCACGCGTCAGCCACGCAGCCGCCGCGAACGTCGAGACTGCCTCTTCCGCGGCCAGCTTCCGGGCGATGCGACATTTCCACGGGCGGCGCGGCCGATGCCGAGCAATGCCCGCGGCCATCCGCTCTCATTGCCGCCGCAGCGACTGCTGCAGCCGGTTGATGTCGAGCACCCGTTCGGAAATCCGCTGCTTGTCGGCGATGGATGCAACGTCAGTCTTTCGACGGCAAGACTGATCGGGACTCGCCGCGACGCTTTAGCCCGCGGTGCCGTGCTCAGCCCGTGACCGCTGCAATCGTGCATCGCGATGGATCGAATGACGCCGGACGACTCAGCGCAACACTTCATTCATCTGCTTCCGCTCCCGCACCGTCGCCCCGTCCACCGGGATCTCCTTCAAGAGATTGTCGATGATCGCGTCGGTGGTCACCTGGTCGGCCTCGGCGTTGAAGTTGGAACACTCAACTGCGCAGCGGGGATTCCGGCACTCAAGGCAGCATCGCGCAACGCCAAGCCTGTCCCAGCTCGGCGGCGAAGGCCGCTGTGGTGGGCCAATCGGCGACCGGCTCGGCTGTTTCGTGGTTCCAGAGCGTGATCCTCGCATCTACCGGTCTTTCGCGGCCCGCGCTGCGTACCGCGAAGACATCGCCTGCCAAGGTGCATGCAAACTCGATGTCTCGGCTGCTCGGGCGATTCGGGTCCGCATCGCGGTTGGTTGAGGCGATCCGCAAGGAAGTGCGGGCGGGCTGAAGCAGGCGGAATCCAGACGACCATGGTGACCCCGCGTCGGCATGGGGGTTCTCCGGAAGTTCCGCGGGTAGTAATGTGTATATGGCGGCAAGTCGCTTCGGCAGTTTGTTCACGGATCGGGGCGTGGTGTTTCTGCGGCTGATGGGAACGGGCGATTGCATCGAGCTGAAGATCGCGAGTATCTTCTTGAAAGACGGCCGTTTGGTGACTGTTGCAGTCTCGAGACTGAGCCGGGCCGCTCGATCGGCTTCGACGTAATCGGCTTCAGCCTCGGTGAATGTCGGTAGCAGCGGCGCTCGGAGGGTCTCGTCAAGAAGCGGCGGAGTCACGCTCGATCGGGGAAGAACAAGCAACGGTTCGAACTGCCGCTCGCGGATAAGGCCAGCCGCGATCAGGACGCGTTTTGCACGCGCATTGCACGCTATGGAACGGTCCCGACCGAACGCCCCCGCGTCTGGATCAGAATCGTTGAAGTTGGCACGGAAGCAGAAGTCGACATCGCGCGGAATGTGCTCGTCGACATACCGATCACAGAACGCCACGCTGAATTGCTCGGGTTGGCACAGAGACGCGAGATACGCGAGATCCGCTGACGCCGACACGACTTTCGGATCGAAGTCTGAAAGGCAGCCGCTGGTGTATCCGATTACCTGTGGCGGAAGCCGCCTGACACGCTTGCCCCAGAACGCGCGGCGGGCGCGACGATGATCGATCAGTGGCCCATTGGCTCCTCGCCCGAGCAGCGATGTCGCGAAAACCTGGTACCACCGCTTCGAGTCCTTGGGTGACGCGTGCGGAAGGGTCAGAAAGCGGAGGCCGCGAAGCCGTGATTTCTTGACGACGCTTCGAAATCGCGCGGATGCAATTGGAATCTCGTCGTGCTCGTCATCAGATCTGAAGAGGGCGAAATGGCCGCGTTGCACCGATCCGCTCAGCGAGGTCATCTCGCCCGCCCGTGGCCACACCTGAAACCACCCAGCACGATGCTCGGAAGGTTCGGTCTTCTCGAAGACGCGAACCTGAAAGACCCCGCGGCGACGGATCCCCGCAGTGCGAAGCGAAGCGAGGAAAGTGCGGAGCTTCGGGTCGTAGTAGCCTGCCGACAGCAGCGGGCAATCAGACGTGAGGTGAGCGGTGTCGCGCAACAGCCCAGCGTCCTTCGCTATTGAGAGGATCGCACGGGCCTGCTCGCGGAGATTCCGAGCCGTCGAAACCTCGATATTCACAACAGTCGCGGCGGCGGGCGTCCAAGCAATCATTTCTTCAGACTAACAAGAACGATGCGATGTCGTTACCCCGGCCCCTTCCCTCGGGCAAGGGGAGCCGCGGCCGCCTACCTCAAAACCTCATTCATCTGCTTCCGCTCCCGCACCGTCGCCCCGTCCACCGGGATCTCCTTCAAGAGATTATCGATGATCGCGTCGGTCGTCACCTGGTCCGCCTCGGCGTTGAAGTTGGTCATGAGGCGGTGCCGCAGCACGGGCTTGGTGATCGCCTGCACGTGCTCGGGCAGGACGTGGGTCGCGCCGCTGAGGATCGCCTTGGCCTTGGCGGCCAGGATCAAAAACTCGCTCGCACGCGGACCCGCGCCCCAGGCGAGGTAGGTCTCGACGAGCTTCGGGCGCGGGCCGCCGCCGTCCATCGGCTCCTTCACCCGCGTCGCGCGGACGAGCCGCAGGGCGTAGCGGATGACGTGATCGGGCGCGGGCATGGCGCGGACGAGGTCCTGGACTTTCTTGATGTCCGGGGCTGAGAGCACCGCCGTGGTCTGCACGCTCGCACGCGTGGCGCTGCGCTTCACGATCTCTTCTTCCTCGTTCGCGGTCGGATACGAGATCTGCACCTGGAACATAAACCGATCCAGCTGGGCCTCGGGCAGCGGGTAGGTGCCTTCCTGTTCGATCGGGTTCTGGGTCGCGAGCACGAAGAAGGGTGAGGGCAGGTCGTGCTGGATGCCGCCGACGGTGACGTGGCGCTCCTGCATCGCTTCGAGCAGTGCGGCCTGGGTCTTCGGCGGCGTGCGGTTGATCTCGTCGGCGAGGATGACGTTGCCGAAAATCGGGCCTCGGACGAAGCGGAGCTGGCGATGGCCGGTGGCCTTGTCTTCCTGGATGACCTCGGTGCCGGTGATGTCGCTGGGCATCAGGTCGGGCGTGAACTGGATGCGGCTGAACTGCAGGCTCAGCGTTTTGGCGAGCGTGCTGATGAGCAGCGTCTTGGCGAGCCCCGGCACACCAACGACCACCGCGTGCCCGCGGCAGAAGATGGCCATGAGGATCTGATCGACGACTTCGTCCTGGCCGACGATGGTCTTGCGGATCTCTTCGCGGAGCTTGGCGTACGCCGCGCGAACGTGAGCGATGTCCTCCGCGGTGGCGTGGAGTTCGGGAGAGGGAGAAGTGGTGGGCGTCGGGGTGGGGGTGGGGGAGGTGGGGTCGGTGGTCATTTGGGCAAGGTCTCCGTGGAGATGGTACGGAATCGGCGGGGGAAGGGTGCGGCGGCAATCACAAAGAACCAGTGGGACCGGCCTCCGGCCGGTCAACGAGTCAGCCGTGCATCAAGCGGGTGCCTGAGCGTTTGGCGCCGGGGCCTAGAAGGCCCCGCCCCCGCGCCTTCCGCAGATGGCGGGCGGACCGGCTGGAAGCCGGTCCTACTGAGTGGGTGTTGCGCTACGTTCTTGCATGCCCCGCCGCATCCTCGTTCTCTGTGGTCATCCCGCGCCCGACAGTTTCTGCGAAGCGATCTGCCGCGCGTACGAGGGTGGTGCCGCCGCCGGCGGGCACGAGTGCCGCGTGATGATGCTCCGCGAGCTGAAGTTCGACCCCATCCTCCACGGCGGCTACCACAACCGCATGGAACTCGAGCCCGATCTGGTCGCGGCACAGGAATCGATCAAGTGGGCCGAGCATCTCGTGTTCGTCTACCCAACCTGGTGGGGCTCGCTTCCCGCGCTCTTGAAGGGCTTTGTCGATCGCACGTTTCTGCCCGGTTTCGCGTTCAAGTACCGCGAGAACTCGGTGTTCTGGGATCGGTTGCTCGCCGGCCGCACGGCCCGCCTGATCGTCACCATGGACGCCCCGTGGTGGTACGACACGATCGTCAACGGCGCCACCTCGCGGCACACGATGGCGACGCCGATCCTGAAGTTCAGCGGCGTGCGCCCGGTGCGATCGACCGTCTTCGATCAGGTCCGCAAGGCGGACGAGAAGAAACGCGAGAAGTGGCTGAGCACCGTTCGAAGGCTCGGCGCGGCGGGCGGCTGATCCGAGCGTTCACGCCCCGACCAGAAGATCCCGCGCCCGCCGGTACTTGTCCACCGTGCGAGCTACCACCTCGGGGGGCAGGTCCGGCCCCGGCGCCTGCTTCCCCCACGCGCCCTTGGCGACGAGGGTTTCCAGGTACTCGCGGAGGAACTGCTTGTCGAAGCTCGGCTGCGGGCCGCCCGGCGTGTAGCGGTCGGCTGGCCAGAAGCGGGAGCTGTCGGGCGTGAGGGCTTCGTCGACGAGGATCGGCTCTGTCCCCTCGCGTCCGTCGGCGTGGATGGGAAAACCGAACTCAAACTTTGTGTCCGCGAGAAGGATGCCGTGACGTGAAGCGTGCTCGGCAGCGAGCGAATAGATCGCAATCGACAGCGACCGCAGCTTCTCCATGATCGGCGTGCCCACCAGCGCACACGCCTTCTCGAACGAGATGTTCTCGTCGTGCTTGCCGAACTCTTCCTTTGTCGCGGGCGTGAAGATCGGCTGGGGCAGGCGGTCGCACTGGCGCAGGCCCGGCGGCAGGGACACGCCGCAGACGCGGCCGGACTGTTGGTATTCCTTCCACCCCGAGCCTTCGAGATAGCCGCGGACCACGCACTCGATCGGAATCACCCGCGCCTTGTGGGCGATCGTCGACCGGCCAACCAGATCCGTCCGAGTCGTCTGCCCGCGGAACGCCGACTCGGGCACGGTGCCGGCATCGGTCGGGTCCGTCGAAATCAGGTGCGTCTTGCACACGCCGCGTTGCTCGATGAGCCGGAGCCAGAACGTCGAGAGTTCGGTGAGCAGCCGTCCCTTGCCGTCGATGGGTGTGGGCATGACCACGTCGAAGGCGGAGATGCGGTCGGTGGCGATGATGAGCAACCGCGGCCCGCCGGAATCCGGCGGCAGGTCGTACACGTCACGCACCTTGCCGGAGCGTTTGCCGGGGAGAGAAAGGTCGGTGGCGACCACCGGGCGAGGAGTAAGAGCGGCCATCGAGCAAGCGTATCCCTCACGCGGGAGAGCCCCTGCCTTGACGAGCCCCGAGCGTAAGCGAGTGGGTTTCTCCGAATGGAAGCCACCGTGACCCACTCGCTCACGCTCGGGGCTCGTTTCGGCCCGGGATACCCGTTCGCTCGGGCCTTGTGGGGTTGGGTGGAACTACACTCCGAACTCGGCCCGGGGTTCCGTGGCCGCCCGGAGGTTTGCCCGGCATGTTCAGCTTTGCGGTGTTCGATGAGAAAGGCGTGCCCCGCAGCGGGTTTGAGCTGCGCGGCGAGCACCTCATCGGCAACGACGACATGCCCGCCGCCGGCGAGATTAAGTTCGCCGAGGGCCTGATCCGGGTCACCAAGGACACGACCGACGCCGCCGGACTCAGCCTCGTTGTCGATGTCCCGGCCCCGCCCGCCGCAGCGCCCGCCGCCGGCGTGCCACCCCTGCCCAGCCCCGGAGCGATCCTCGGCAAGCTCGTCCTCCGCACCTGCTTCCTCCCCAAGCGCGACGAACCCTATTTGCTTTCCGTCGAGCTCGCACGCCACCGCATCATGCTCGTGCTCAACAAGCTCGAAGAGTGGGGCATGTTCGATCTCGCGACCGACCACCCGGTGCTTGCCCAAATCGACAACGCCCGCCGCAAGTTCAGCGAGGCGATCGTTGCCGATCGTGCGACGGGCACAATCGCGACGGGCCAGCCCAGCCAGCGTGCATGGGCCGACAAGCTCGCGTGGGAAGCCCTTGCCCTCGGCCTTGACTGCTCGGAGAAGATCGCCCTCCTCGCCGCACAGCGCGACGTGCCCGCCCGGCTCAGCGGCCACACCTTCGACGACGCCAAGGCTCGCTACACCAAGCTCGTCGGTGACCCACCTTCGCCTGGCGCCGCCGTGGTCGTTCCCGGCTCAGGCCACGCAGTCGTGCAAGGTGCCCCGCAGTTCGGCGTCGCCGTCAATCCGGGGCAGTTCGCCGAGCCGCTGCAGAAATACATCGCGGGCCTCGACTTTGTGACCATGCCCATCCGCTGGAGCGACCTTGAGCCCGTCGAGGGCAAGCTCAGCTTCGCCGCCACCGACCGCTGGATCGAGTGGGCCATTCGCACCGCCAAGCTGCCGGTCGTCGCCGGTCCCATCCTTGATCTGCGGCCCCAGTGTCTGCCCGAGTGGGCATACATCTGGGAGAACGACTACGAAACCCTGCGCGACATGATGATCGAGCACATCACCCAGGTGGTGACTCGGTACCGGCGCACCGTCACGCGATGGACCGTCTGCTCCGGCCTGCACGTCAACTCGAACGTCAAGCTCAGCTACGAGCAGATCATGGACCTGACGAAGGTCTGCGTGCTGCTCACGAAAAAGATCCACCCCCAGGCCAAAATCGCCGTTGAGGTCCAGGAGCCGTGGGGTGAGTACTTCGCGCACGATCGCAAGAGCCTGCCTCCGACGTTCTACGCCGAGAGCGTGCTCAACTCCGGCCTCGCGGTGGACGCCGTCGCCCTGCGGCTGCAGCTCGGCGCCGCCGCGTCGGGCCAGACCTCGCGCGATCTGATGGCGCTGTCGAACCTTCTCGACCGTTACGCCGCGATGGAGCGTCCGATTCACGTCACCGCCCTCGGTGTGCCCAGCGGAGCCGCTCCCGCGCCCGCTGCGGTCAAGAAGGACGAAGACGACGAGCCGCTGACCCTCAAGTCGCGTGAACATGTCGCCGGTTTCTGGCGCGTTCCGTGGACCGACGCGGTGCAAGCGACCTGGCTCACCGACGCAATCGGCATCATCGCCAGCAAGCCCTGCGTGCAGAGCATCTGCTGGCAGGATCTCGCCGACGCCCCCCTCTCGCCGCGCCTCCCCGAGATGCCTCTGGGCGGCCTCTTCTCGCCGACCGGCATCGCCAAGCCCGCCGCCGCCCATTTCGCCGCCTGGCGCAACGCGATGAAGGAAAACAAGTCGCTGCTCTGATTCCCAGCCGGCTCCGCCTCTCCCACCCACGAACCCAACCACCCCCATGCGCCGCGGCCAGAGCTACCGACCCAACGACCACGATCCCGAGGCGATCAGCAAGCAAGAGCTGCTCGACGCCGCCGGCATCTCGTCAAAGATCTTCGACTCCATCCGCAAAGCCGCACGCATCAAGGGCCCGTCCCACGGCGGGCTCGAGTGGATGTTCTCCCGCCCTGAGGTCGAAGCGCTCATCCGCAAGGCCGACAGCGGCCTCTTCACCGAACGCGGCAAGCCCGCCGCCGAAGCCTGGCGCGCCCTGCTCGCGGGCGAACTCAAACGCGACGACGAGGACGATGAGTCCGACGACGACTGATCCGGTCTCGCCTGCAAGCTTCATTCACACTCGCTTCTGCTCGTGCAGAAACGCCATTTGCTCCAGATACGGCTTGATGTGCGGATCATCGCTCGCCAGGAAGTGCGCAAAGTCGCCGTCGAATCGCACCCGTCCGTCGTGCAGCATCACCACCCGTGGCCGCAGCGCCCGCAGCAAGCCCGTGTCGTGCGTCACGACCAGCGTTGTCCGCTTCACGCCCAGCCCCGGCGTGCGTTTGTGCGTCTGCCAGATCAATTCGTGCACCTGCCGCGACATCTCCGGGTCCAATCCCGCCGTCGGCTCGTCGTAGAGCACCAGCACCGGATCCATCACGATCGCCCGTGCGATCGCCACCCGCTTGGCCATCCCGCCCGATAGCTCTTCGCGATCGCGCTGCATCACCGCGTCCGGATCGAGCCCGACCGCCTCCAACGCCTTTCGCGCCAGCGGCATGATCCGCGCGTCATCCCATTCATGGATTTCCCGCGGCCAAAGCGCGAGATTGTGAAACACCGTGCCCGACAACAACGCGTTCCGCTGGAACACAATCGCCCAATGGACGCGGATGCGGTCCATCGCGTCCTCGTCCAGCGTCGCCAGATCGCGCAAGGGCGAACCCGGCGACTCGTGATCCGCCACCAACACGCGCCCCGAATCCGGCTGGTGATGCCCGAAGATATGCTGCAGCAGCACCGTCTTGCCGCAGCCCGAGCCGCCGACGATCGCAACGATCTCGCCGCGGCGAACGGTGAGATCCACGCCCTTCAGCACGCTACGACCGTCAAAGGCCTTGTGAAGGCCTTCGATCACAATCTCGCGATCATTGCTCAACGGCATCAGGAGATGCTAGCGCCGTGCGACGTCTTCACTCGTGCATCCCCATCGCATTATGTCCGTCGTCGCGGATCTTCTCGAGAGCCGTCAGCGCCGCCTTGGCCTCTTCCGCCTTGCCCGCCGCCACCGCTTCTTCGAGATCGATCAACTTTCGCAGCGTGGTAACCAGATGCACGCGATAGTCGTCCGCGAGCCGTGCCTTCGCCGCGGCGTCGGGCGCCGCCTTCTCGAGAATATCCCTCGGAACACCCGCGCCCTTCGCTTGGATACAGCCGCGCTGTGCGTCGTTGATCAACTTGAGGTTCTCGTCCCGCTTGCTCCCGTCCCCGATCTGCCGCTCGAGCGCCTCAAGGCTGCGCTGGATCGCCTTCATCGATCCCTCGACGCTGACGCGGCGTTCGCCGCCTTGCCCACCACGCCCGTCCTGGCCCGGGCCGCGACGCTCGTCGGGCCGATCCGGCTGACCACCCTGGTTCTCCCCCGGCTGCTGAAACGCCACCGGCACGACCGTCGGACCCGATGGACGCAAGAACGCGATCGGAGCAGCGGCCACCAATCCCACGGCGGCGACCACGCAGAGAGGACAGACGCGCATACGAAAATCTCCTCGAAATCGGGCGAGCATGCGAAAGCGACGCTCCGGCGGAGCGTACCAGAGTAAAGCATCCAATTTCGTCGAAAAGTTCACCGCGCCGGGCAATTCGACGCCGCAAAGTCCGTTCATTCCCGGGCCGGGCCACTGCGCGATAGCTGCGCTCGTCCCATCTGATATGCTGTCTTTCCACTGAAGGAGAACTCCGTGCGCCGCGACTCACTCGTCATCACATCACTCGTCGCCGTCCTCGCACTGCCCGCGCTTGCGCAGGACGCCCAGAAGCCCGCAAACCCCAATCAACCCGCTGAAGGAGACCGTCCGCAGCGACCTCGCAACCAAGACGGCCAGCCCGGTGGCGGTGGTGGGGGGCGACAGGGTGGCCCCCAGCTCGGTGCCGAGCGTTCCGCCGCCGCGTGGAAGCTCCAGGCCGAGGGAATCGCCAAACGCTTCGACCTCGACCCCACGAGCACGAACACGCTCGTCGACGCCTACGTGACCCAACGCAAGGGCAACCAAGCCGAGTCCGACAAGCTCCGTGATGAGATGCGCAAGGAGATGGAAAACGACGCGGGCGGCGATCGTCGCGAGGCCATGCGCAAGATGATGACCAAGCAGGACGAGCAGCAGAAATCCTCTCGCGAAGCCCTTCGCACCAGCATCGCTGGCGTCCTCAAGGGCGAGCAGCTCGACAAAGCCATGAAGTCCCTCGGCTCGTTCAATCGCCAGTGGGATCAGGCTGTCGACGCCGTCGCCTTCTTCAAGCTCGACGCCGCCAAGCAGCAAAAAGCCCTCGAAGCCCTTGAGGATTACGTCGTCACCGGCGGCGAGATCATGTCCAAGGCCCGCGCCATGTTCGAGATCGGCGACATGAGCGGCGGCCAGAAACTCCGCGAAGAAGCCGACAAGGCCCGCCAGCAGTGCATCGACGCCGTCAAGCCCATGCTCACCCAGGAACAGGCCATCAAGTTCGAAGAAGCCCTCCCCCGCGGCATGGGCGGCATGCGCGGCCCGGGCGGCTTCGGTGGTGGCCCCGGCGGCGGCGGCCCTCGCGGCGGCAACTGATCGCATCGCCTTCACCCACCAGCAGGACCGGCCTTCGGCCGGTCCTTTTTCATGCGCGACGTCGTTCCTTCAACACCTCGACGTCGCATGCGTCAGACCATGCTTCTGGCTTGTGCATCCACTGTTGGCGCTACCTGTAGACTCCCCACGAGGTGATCCATGCAAGAGTTCTCCCGTCGAACGCTGCTTCAATCCTCCGCCGCTCTCGCCGTTGGCGGCCTCTCGTGGCGAACCATCGCCGCTCACACTGCATCCAGCTCCGCATCCTCCATCACAGGTGACACTATCGAACATCGCATCTTCGGCAAGACCGGCCTCTCCATCGCCGTCCTCGGCTTCGGCGGAGCCGAGATCGGCTACGAGAACACCGACCAGAAGACGGTTGACGAACTGCTCAACGCGGCACTCGACGCCGGGCTCGATGTCGTGGACACCGCCGAGTGCTACATCAACTCCGAAGAGCAGATCGCCCGCGCCATCGGCCACCGCCGGAAGGACTACCACCTCTTCACCAAGGTCGGCCACTGGGTGCCCGACGGCCAGCCCAAGGACTTTGCCTGGACCAAGGACGGCGTACTCGCGTCCATCGAACGCAGCCTCAAGCGGCTCAACACCGACGTGCTCGAACTCGTGCAGCTCCATTCCTGCAACGTCGACATCCTTAAACGCGGCGAATGCATCGAGGGCCTCGAAGCCGCCAAGAAGGCCGGAAAAACCCGCTTCATCGGCTACTCCGGCGATGCCGCCGCCGCCCGCTTCGCCGTCGAGTCCGGCCGCTTCGACACCCTGCAGACCTCGGTCAACATCTGCGACCAGCAGTCGATCGAACTGACGCTGCCCATGGCGAAAGAGAAGAACATGGGCGTGATCGCCAAGCGCCCGATCGCCAATGCTGTGTGGCGCTACGACGCCCCGCCGAAGAACGATTACCACACCGAGTACTACAGCCGCCTGCAGAAACTCGACTACGACTTCGCCAAGGGCGACCGAGCCAAGGACGCCGGCCCCGAAGGCGCCGCTGGCATCGCCCTGCGCTTCACGCTCATGCAGCACGTCCACACCGCCATCGTCGGCACCAGCAACCCCAAGCGTTGGGCCCAGAACGCGGGGCTTACCAAGGCCGGCCCGCTCACCGACGCGCAGCGCAAGTCGATCCGCGAAACGTGGAAAAAGACCGCGCCCGAAAACTGGGTCGGTCAGGTCTAGCGTCGTTCCTCACCCGATCAGCACGCTCGCCACCGTCACGTCGTCCGCGAGCGCGACTTCCGGCCCGGTGCTGAACGGCCCGGCAGCGGCTTGCGCCACGAGCTGCGGTGCCGCATGCGCCTTCACCGACTGGATCAGATTCACAACATCCTCTTCCGGGTTGTTGCTGCTCGAGAGTGCCGCCACCGTGCGATCGAGCCCGAACTCATCGCCCGCCGGGCTCGGCTGCTCGTGCACGCCGTCGCTGTACAGCACGACGCGCGAGCCCGCAGGAACGTCGACAGTCTCCGACGGATACTGGTAGTCGCCGTCGACGCCGATGGGCACGCCGCCGGTGGTCTCGATCCGCTTCGGCTCTCCGCCCGGTGGCTTCAGCAGCCAGTACCCGTGGCCCGCGTCGACGATCGTGATCTTGCATCCGCCGCCGTCCTGCGGCTCAAACACGCCGAACCACAGCGAGATGAACTGCCCCGGGTCGCACCGCGCCGACATGTGCTTGTTCGTCGCGTTGATCACCGCCGCTGCGTCCGTCGTGTGCTGCAGCATCGCGTTGATGAACGCCTGCGCCGTCGCCATGCGCAAGGCCGCGCCCACGCCCTTGCCCGCAACGTCGCCCAAGAGCACCGCCACCTTGCCCCGCGGGTTGCCCGGCTCCATCGCGATCACGTCGAACAAGTCGCCGGCCACGATGCGGCCCGGCACGTTGTGCATCGCGTACGTGAACGCCCCGACCGTCGCCGACGGCACCGGCATGATCAGGCTCTGCGCATCTCGCGCCGCCTGCAGGTCCGACTCCAGCTTCTTCTGCCGATCCGCCAGCGCCAGCGCGCTGATCTTCGCCATCGACAAGCCGCAGATCTTCGACAACGCCTGGCAGAACGCCGCCGAGTCCGGCGCAATCGCGTCCTCGCTCCCGCGGCTGTCCAGATACAGAAACGCCGCCGGCACCGCGCCCACCATCACCGGCGCGCAGATCGCGCTGTGAATCCCCATGTCGATGATCGACTGCCCGTAGTTCGCGCTGCTCCCCGCGTCGATGCGGACGACCTGCCCCTCGCTCGCCGCGCGGATCAGCGAGCGGCTCGGCGAGAACGCCTTCGCCGCCGGAGACTGCCGCCCGAACGTCGTCGGGAATCCGCCCTCGGTCTGCTTCGCCGTCGTGGCGCCCGCCGCACCCGGGATCGGCGTGCCGCCTTGGTTGTCCACGCCCTTGTAGCCGATCAGTTCCACCGCGTCGCTGTCGCCCACCCGCTTGATGAACGCCGCACGCGGGAACGAGGTCGCACGCACCAGGACGTCGAGCACAGTGTCGGCCAGCGCCGCCTCGCTGTCCGCGCCCGCGATGTTCGCCGCCGCCTCGATCAAGAGGTCCAGCCGTTCCTGAGCCCGGATCGCCAGTTCGCTCTCCGGCACCTTCTGCACGCGGCTGATCGACGTGCCCGCATCGTCCGTCGTCGCGACAATGCTCGTCGTCGGACCGCCGCCCTGCAAGAGCACCCGGAAGATCCAAGGCCCGATGCGGATCAGGTCGCCGTGTTGCAGCGGAGCCGGCGCATTGGGCGCCAGCTGCACGCCGTTGAGCGTCGTCCCGTGCCGGGACTCCAGGTCGGTCACCAGCCACGAATCCGCCCGTAGCGCGACCTGCGTGTGACGGCGTGACACCGTCTCGTCCAGCAGCCGCACATCCGCGATCCCCGCGCGACCCAGCACCATCGGCTTGTCCGGCGCGACCTCAATGGTCTCCATCGCCGGCCCGGCAACGACGGACAATCGCAAGGGTTGTGCTTTGATCGAGGTCGTGGCCACAGTCGCTCCCGAAGGAGCCGATTCTAGTGGATCCCGCGGCGGATTTCAGGGCTCACGAGAAGAGTTTCACCGCGGAGGACGCGGAGAACGCAGAGAGATTGCATTTCATTCCAACAAACCGGGACCGTCGGCGCGGGAGATGGGCTGGCCCTGTCAGCCGCGAAGCCTTTCTCCGTCCTCCGCGTTCTCTGCGTCCTCCGCGGTGAACTCCTTCTCACTTCGGCTGCTTCACCGCCGCCTTGCAGATGCCCGCGAACTCCGGCGCCTTGAGCGACGCGCCGCCGATCAGGCCGCCGTCGATGTCCGGGCAGCGGAACAGTTCTTCGGCGTTCGAGGCCTTGACGCTCCCGCCGTAGACGATGCGGGTGCGGTCGGCGACTTCGTTGTTGTACATCTGGGCCAGCAGCTTGCGGAGTTTCGCGTGCACACCCTGGGCGTCCTCGGGGGTCGCCGTCTTGCCCGTGCCGATCGCCCACACCGGCTCGTAGGCGATGATGACATTCGCCATCGCGTCACCCGAGATGTCCGACAGCCCCATCCGCAACTGCCGCTGGTTCACCGGATCGGTGTGCCCCGACTCCCGCTGGTCGAGCGTCTCGCCGATGCAGAGCACCGCGGTCAGCCCGGCGTCGATGACGGCACGGGTCTTGGTGTTGATCAACTCATCGGGCTCGCCGATCACATGCCGGCGCTCGCTGTGCCCGCACAGCACCATCTGCACGCCGCAGTCTTTGAGCATCTCCAGCGACACCTCGCCGGTGAACGCCCCGTCGGGCTTGTGGTAGCAGTCCTGTGCGCCCAGCTTCACCGCGCTCCCGCGATCGCGCAGGATGGTCCGCACCGCCAGGAGATACGGGAACGGCGGGAAGACCGCCGTCTCCACGCCGTGCACGGTGTTCAACGCGTCCACCACCTGGCGCGTCAGGTCCGCGCTGGTGGTGCGGTTGGTGTTCATCTTCCAGTTGCCGCCGACAAAGGGCTTGCGCTCGGTCATGGTGTTGCTCCAGTAGAGACGTCCGCCAGAGTGTAGATCCGGCCAAGGCCGATTTGGCGATCGCGCCGGCCCTCAACATCTCGCCTCCCCGCGCCTCCTCGCCCCGCTTGCGGGGAGAGGACGACTTGAGGCGAAGCCTCAAGTCAGGTGAGGGGATTGCGGGTACCAAAGCGTGTTGACATCCCATCGCGAAGCACCCCTCCCCGGTCTCGCCGAGCCTCGACCACCCCTCCCCGCTTCGCGGGGCGAGGAGGCGCACACGCTCCCTCTCAAATCGATCCCTCTCAGAATCACCCGCCGCCCCCAGAATTCCTGCCGTTTCCCGCATTCGCGACCCTCACCCCCGCCGAGCCTGCGAAGAATCCCGGTTCAACCTTTCCCTCGGAGCCCCGGATGAGCCGCTCGCCATTCCTTGACCGCCGCACCTTCGCGATCATCTCGCACCCCGACGCCGGCAAGACCACGCTCACCGAGAAGTTCCTTCTCTACGGCGGCGCCATCGCCCTCGCCGGCAGCGTCACCGCTCGCAAGGACCAACGCGCCACCGCCAGCGACTGGATGGAACTCGAAAAACAGCGCGGCATCTCCATCAGCTCCACCCTCCTCCAGTTCGACTACGGCGGCTTCCGCGTCAACCTCCTCGACACGCCCGGCCACAAAGACTTCTCCGAAGACACCTACCGCGTTCTCTCCGCCGTGGACGCCGTCATCATGGTCATTGACGCCGGCAAGGGCGTCGAATCCCAGACCCGCAAGCTCTTCGAGGTCTGCCGCCGCCGCGGCGTGCCGATCTTTACCTTCATCAACAAGTGCGACCGCCCGACGCGGCCGCCGCTGGATCTGCTGGACGAACTCGAGAAGATCCTCGAGATCGGGGCGTATCCGATGAACTGGCCCATCGGCACCGGCCCGCTCTTCAAGGGCGTGTACGACCGCCTCGATAAGCAGATGCACCTCTTTGAACGCACCGCCGGCGGCGCGTTTGCCGCACCGTCCCGCGTCGGCGGGCTCGACGATCCCGCACTTCTCTCGATGCTCTCCGCCCCCGAGCACGCCGACTCGATCGACGAGGTCCGCATGCTCGACGACACCGGCGGCCCGGGTGCGGCGCTCGATCCGGCGGCGGTGCTGCGGGGCGAAGTGACGCCGGTGTTCTTTGGCAGCGCGATCAACAACTTCGGCGTGCAGCTCCTGCTCGACGGCTTCCTCCAGTATTCCAGCCCGCCCACGCCCCGCAAGTCCACCACCGGCCCCATCCAGCCCGACGACCCGCGCTTCAGCGGCTTTGTCTTCAAGATCCAGGCCAACATGGATCCCCGCCATCGCGACCGCATCGCGTTTCTGCGGGTGGTGTCGGGCACGTTTGAGCGCGACATGTTTGTCGTCCACGCCCAGAGCGGCAAACGCGTCCGCCTCGGCAACGCGACCAAGCTCTTCGGCAACCAGCGCGAGACCGTCGAGCACGCCGTCGCCGGCGATGTCGTCGGCCTCGTCGGCAACGACCTCTTCGGCATCGGCGACACCCTCGCCGACGACCGCTCCATCGTCTTCGACGAGATCCCCGAGTTCACCCCCGAGGTCTTCGCCAACCTCCACAACCCTCAGCCCGGCAACTACAAGCGCTTCAACCTCGGCCTCGAACAGCTCTTGAAGGAAGGCGTCGCCCGCCGCTTCGAGCCCGTCGGCGGCGGCCAGAAGATCACCCTCCTCGCCGCCATCGGCCCGTTGCAGTTCGAGGTGCTCGTCTACCGCCTGCAGAACGAGTACGGCGCCGAAGCCCGCATCGAGAGCACACCCTGGAAGATCTCCCGCTGGTGGCGCGTCAAGGGCCAGCCCTCACCCACGCGCGAGAACGCCGCCGATCTCGACACCCTCGACCTCCCCGACGGCTCCCGCCTCGCCTTCGACGACCGTGGCCGCTGCCTCGTACTCTTCACGGATGAATGGCCGCTCCGCTTCTTCGGCGAACGCAACAAGAACGTGGAACTCTCCCCGATCCCATTCGACAAGCCCGCCGCGATCGCGATGAAGGAAACGCCCTGAGCTTGCCGAGCTCGCGACGCCTACTCGCGTCCGTCACTCTTGCCAACCTCAACCCCGCTCTCGTTCGGCACCACCAGATAGAACCGGGCGACCTTCACCTCAAGGGTCTCCGGCCACTGCGTGTCCAGAATGCTCGACGCGCTCTCGCCGGTCACGCTCGTTTCCCGCGATCGCACCGTGTACGAGCCTTCCATCGTGCCCCATGTCGTCTTGATCGGGCAGAAGCTCTCGTACTGGAAGAACTGCGTCGGGCCCAGGATTGGCTGCCGCCCGACGACGCCCTCGCCCTCGACCTGGCGCGAGCGGCCGTGGGCGTCGATGATCGTCCACCGCCGCGACAGCACCTGGACGATGCGGTCGGAGTTGTTGCTGATCCGCACCCGGTAGCCAAAGACGTATTCGCCCTCGACGGGGTCGGACTGGTCGGGCAGAAACACCGGCAGCACATCGACGCGGATGTGGCCGCGTTCGGCGGAATCCGCCGCGGCGCTGGGCGGGCGTCCCAGCGGGGTTTGGGCCGAGGATCCGAGTTTGGGTGCGTTTTGCTCCACGCCCAAGCGTAGTGACGGCCGCGAAACACGGAACCCGACCATGAAACAGGGACGATTCCATCGGTTATGGCACGTGCCGGGCCGGTTGATTCGCGGCCTTCCGCCGCCTCCCGGCGCGGCCCGGCGTGGGTGAACGACCTACCGTTCCTCACTATGACGACCGTTGCCTCGAACCGGCCCTCGATCCAGGGCGGGTCCTCTGCTGCCAAAGCCATGAAACCCTCTGAATCCCTCCCGGCCTCGACCTTTGTGAAGTGGCTCCGGGACATGTTCCTCATCCGTGAGTTCGAGAACCGCACCGCTCAGGCCTATCAGCAGGCCAAGATCGGCGGCTTCTGCCACCTGTACACGGGGCAGGAAGCGGTCGCCGTGGGCACCATCGGCGCCCTGAACCACGACGACCCGATCGTCACCGCCTACCGCGACCACGGCCACGCCTTGGCCCGCGGCATGGACCCCGGCGCCTGTATGGCCGAGATGTTCGGCAAGGCCACCGGCTGCGCCAAGGGCAAGGGCGGCTCGATGCACATGTTCGACAAGCCCAACTGGCTGTTCGGCGGCCACGGCATCGTCGGTGCGCAGACCCCGCTGGGGACGGGCTTGGCCTTCGCCGCCAAGTATGAAGTTGAAGTCATGAAGCGCGGCGTCGATGGCGGCCCGGCCAAGCGCAAGGTCTCGCTCGCCTACCTCGGCGACGGCGCCCTCAACCAGGGTGCGCTCCACGAGGCCATGAACCTCGCCGGGCTGTACGACATTCCGGTGATCTACATCGTCGAGAACAACGGCTACTCGATGGGTACGGCCATCGAACGCGGCACCACCATGGCGCATGACCTTCGCAAGAAGGCCGAGGCCTACGGCATGCGCGGCGAGATCATCGACGGGCTCGACATCGTGGACCTGTACGACGCGTTCAAGCCGGTGGTGGATTACTGCCGCGAGAACAGCAAGCCGGCGTTCGTGGACCTCAAGACGTATCGCTACCTCGGCCACTCGATGTCCGACCCGCAGAAGTACCGGACCAAGGAAGAGGTCGATCAGTACAAGGCCAAGGACTCGATCGACCGCCTCGCCAGCCAGCTCATGAACGAGCGCAACGGCAGCGACGGGAAGCCGATCCTGACCGAAGCCCAGTTCATGCAGATCCAGACCGAGGTCAAGGCCGCCGTGAAGGCCGCGATGGACTTCGCCGAGAACTCGCCGATCCCGGATGAGCGGGAGCTGTGGA
>JBILLU010000134.1:0-8899 GCA_044375915.1 Phycisphaerales bacterium | reverse complement strand
AGCGAGCCGGGGCGTCACGACAATTTTCGTCATGGGCTGCAAGGTTGGTCGGCCGGGGGTGAAGTCTGTCTGTCGGGGAGTTGTGTACCGCCCGACCCGCTCAGGATCTTCATAGGAGACAGACAATGAACCGCCCCACCCGCACGATCGCCCTCGCCACCGTGGCCACTGGTATCTCTGCGCTCGCGACCGTCAACGCCCAGGCCGTCGTGTTCTTCGACGGCGTCTTCAACAACTCGGACTGGTCGCTGACGACCATCACCAACGCCGGCGGCGCCGGCAGTTTCGCCAACGGGTTTCAGATGCCCGTCGGCGGCAACGGCGGCACCTACCGCATCATCCGCAACTCGCTGAGCATCAACGGCGCGAACTCGCTGGTCGCGGGCATCCACATGAACAACTTCGCGTTCTACAACCCCGGCTCGGGGGCGATCACGCAGATCAACTACAGCGAGGACTCCAAGAACTTTCTGAACGTGGGAGGCAACGGACAGGGCTCCGGCTGCGTCATCGTTCAGGGCGGCCGCACCTACCTGCAGCGCAACCCGATCCTGGTGATGCCCTTCTCCGGTTACAGCAACTGGACCGCGAACCCCGCGGGCGGCCTGGTCGCGTCGGACTTCTGGGAAATGGACAACGCCGGCAACCTCTTCGCGGGCAACAACCCCGACTTCTCGATCGCCGGCGGCGTGATGCAGTTCGGCTTCTGGCGCGGAAACTCGAGCGGCACGCTGACCAGCGGCGTCTTCAACAGCGAGTGCGGCATCGACAACTGGCGGGTCGAGGTGATCCCCTCGCCGTCGGGTGCGATGGTGCTCGCGGGCGCCGGGCTGATCGCGATCCGCCGCCGCCGCCGCTGATGCGGGCTTGGGGCGATGAGGAGTATGCGGGCGGAATCCGCGTGCTTCCGATCGACCTCGATCTGGCTCGACTCGGCTCGTTTCACGAGCCCCGAGCGTCAGCGAGTGGGTCGCCTGAACTCTCTCTCTCTCTCCTCCAGGCACCCCACCATTCGTTCCCCACTCGCTCACGCTCGGGGCTCGTCGAGAAATGCTCGCTCGCCTCTGTCTCGATCCGAACTCGATCCACAGTCCTCACCCCTTCCAACTCCCGCAGTGTCTCCAGACGGCGGCCCGGATACAACTCCCCCGGGCCGCTGTCCTTTTTGGGAGATTCAGCGTCCGAGAAGGCAACTTGACAGGATCAGTATTCTCCCTGATCCGAAGATACTACTGTCCGTAATTGCGGCACTTGCGACAGATGGGGAACGCCTGTCCGCGTGGATCTCGCTAGAGGAGTTGATGCGTATGACGACCACGATCTCCCACCGCACCGCGGCCGCCCTTGCACTTGCAGGCCTTGCGCTCTGCGCCGATGTCGCGTTCGCCCAGACCTATCGCACCACCCGCCCGGTCCGCGGCGTCTATCTCCGCCCGCCCGCTTCGCTCACCGGCACCAGCGGCCTCGAAGGCAACCTCGCCAACATGGCCAACGCCAGGGCCACCGATCTCTTCCTCGAAACCCTCTACTGGGGCGTCAGCACCGGCAAGCCCGGCGTCTTCAACGCCCGCTTCGGGTACGACTACCTCCAGGAATCCATTGTCCGCTCCGCCCGCTACGGCATCCGCGTCCACGCTTGGTGCGAGAGCGCGTACCTCCAGTTCGGCTCCACGGGCGCGTACAACTTCACCGTCAACGCTCCCGGCGCGAGCGAGGGCAACCCGGAGTGGAAGGCCATCTCCTCCAACACCCTCGCCGGCGGCGGCGACGGCACCGCGGGACAGGTCTTCGGCAACCTTGCGCACCCGGGCCTGCAGGCCAAGCTGCGGAACTACTTCGCGGAGCTCTCGACCTACCCCGGCATCTGGGGCGTGATGACCGACTATCACCGCTACGCCCTCGACGACAACACCGGCGACGCCAACCCGGCACCATGGTCGTTCGACACCTACAGCCGCAACGCGTTCATGGCGATCTACGGCGCCAACAACGACCCGCTGCTCAAGGCCATCACCACCAGCGGCGGCACCGGCACGCAGTACACCAACTTCTTGAACTGGCGCAAGGCCGGAATCACCGAAGCGGCTCGGCAGATGAAGCTGGGCATCGACGGCGAGGACGCGAGCGTCGAGTTCTCCGCCGCCATGTTCGCCAATCCTGAAACGACGAAGTGTCAGGATTGGAAGGCATGGGCGACCAACGGCTACATCGATTGGCTCGCCCCGATGGTGTACAACTCAACGACGACCGGCATCACCAACGACCTGAACACGGTGAAGGCCAACGCCGCCGGGCGGCGCGTCATCGCGAGCCTCTACACCGACACCACCAGCGGCCATCCGACCCTCGCCAACCAGCTCACCGCGTGCAGCAACGCAACGGGCACGACTGGTGTCGGCATCCAGGACTGGATCTTCTTCAGCGGTCCGACGTTTACGGTGGTCGCCAACCAGACCACGCTCGCGAACTTCGTCACCGCCACCGCCACCAAACAGCGCGGCGACTTCAACAACGACGGCTACATCGATTCGACCGACTGGCAGTCGTTCCAGGCCGTCTACAGCGGCACGCCGGTGAGCTCGGCGGGCGGCAACGCGCGGTACAACTACAACGCCGACGGGTTCATCAACGCGACGGACTGGACGCTGTTCAAGGCGGAGTTCTTCCGCTGGCACTTCGGCGAGAGCCGCAAGATCGGCGTGAAGGCCCTGACGGCGCTCACGCAGTGCTGGGGCGGCACCGCCGCAATCGCCGGTGTCAAGCACCTCTACGACCTCAACGGCGACGGCACCGTGAATCAGCCCGACCTCGACCTGACAATGCTGCAGCGCTCGTGCCCGAGCGATCTGAACGACGACGGCTCGGTGGACGATTCAGACTTCGTGATCTTCGCCGACGCGTACAACACGCTCCTGTGCAGCCCGGGACCGGCGCTGTGCCTGTCCGATCAGAACGTGGACGGGCAGGTGGATGACACGGATTTCGTGGCGTTCGCGGATGGGTACAACACGCTCGTGTGTCCGTAAGTTTCGGCTGCGTCTGCTGCCTTGACGAGCCCCGAGCGTGAGCGAGTGGGTTGTCTAGGCGTTGATCTGGCCTGAGCGTCGTTCAAGGCAAAGACACCCGTCGCTGACGCTCGGGGCTCGTCAAGCATCGAGCACTTGGTCAGTTGCGCTTCCCTGACGACGATCGCCAGAATTGCACGATCTCCAGCAACTGCTTACGCGAAGCCTCAGGGACCTGAGCATGTCCGCACTCAGCACACTTGGTTTCCACGTCCGCCCGGGGAAGTGGGTAGCCACACTGGACGCAGACATATCCGTCGTGTTCGTCGATTGTCCGAATGAACTTGCGCTTCCGGAGCGATTCCCAGCGTAACCGAGCGATGGTCCATGCGATAAAGAGAATCGGAATCGCGATTGCAAACGGGAAACTGAGATAGCCCAATTGCATCAGCGGCAGCGAGACAGCCAACAACGAAGCGCCGATCAGACCGACCTGCACCTGAAGGTCACGCTCTCGCTTGAAAAGTGGCGGCGTGGCGTCGCTCATCGCAATCAGCGTATCACGCCGTCGCCGCCCCACTCACCCGAAACACATGCCCATCGGGATGCCGCAGGTGGAACTCCCGCACGCCCCAGGGCTCGTTCTTCGGCGGCATGAGCACTTCGTAACCAAGCCGCACGCATGTCGCGTGGATCTCATCGACGTTCGACACGAAGACACTCATCCACACACCCTTGGAGAGGGCTTCGTAGTCGCGCTGCGGCGCACCGGGCATCGGGCCTTCGGCCTCGCGCCCGCCTTGACCGTTGCGGCAAAGAAAGACGGCGGAGTTCTGCGCGGAGTCCAGCGGCCGCGCACACACCGACGCGAAGCTCGGTGAGCCAACCTCCTTGGCACGCTTCACCTTCTCGAACTCAGGATCGGTGTCCATGCGGCCCACCTGGTCGTACCACCTCCACGCGCGGGTCCAGCCCCAGCTCTCAAACCACGCGACGCTGGCGGCAACATCGCGGACATTCAGGATGGGGGCGAGGTGGGTGAAGGGCATGTGGGATCCTTGAGTTTCGCGGAACCAAAATCGGTTGTCTTGACGAGCCCCGAGCGTAAGCGACGGGTGGCTTCGCTTCGAGCAGAGCCCAAATGACTCACTCGCTGACGCTCGGGGCTCGTCAAGGCAGGGCTCGTCAAGGCAGGGGCTCGCCCTGGTAATGGTCGGTGTACTCGATCGCGCGTTGCGCGGATTCTGGGGAATCGAGGTATCTGGTGCTGCCGTGGTGCGACCAGACGCGGGTGTCGGGGCCGATGAGGCCTGCTTCGCGAAGGCGTCTTGTGCTGTACGCCTTGAGGTCAGCGAGAACCTTCTCCGGCGAAGCGACGGCGGACACCACCGCATGGGCGTGATTCGAGCGAACGCTCAGCGCACGGATGGTCCAGCCTCGGTGGCGACACACCGCGCGAATCGTGTCGCCCACGATACAGCGAGCGGAGTCGTCCAGCACAATGGGGGCGTGCTTCAGCATCGCGTGCTCGGACCGCTCGCGGGAGCGATCCGGACTCAGCAACGCCTCGCCCGGTGTGTTGTGCGTGCGATCGACGGAGCCTTCATCGCGTCCGTGAAGCCAGGTTCCGTAGGTGTGGAACGTGATGAAATACGCAAGCAGCGGCACGGAGAGAGTCTACAAAGGACGTTTCCACTCGTGCTGAACACGCTGCCTTGACGAGCCCCGAGCGTGAGCGAGTGGGTTGCCTTGGAGTTGTTCAAAGACAAAGACACCCGTCGCTGACGCTCGGGGCTCGTCAAGACACTCCGATCCGATGTCGCTTACGACCCCGCGCCGGCGAGACCCGCTCGCTCACGCTCGGGGCTCGTTGATGCCGCCTCGGCATTCCCAAACCTCTGCACTTCCGGCGGCGGCAAATGCCACACGGCTTTCTTGTGCTGGCCTTCGGCAAGGTACCACTTCACCATGCGGTCGATGCCGCCGTCGGGGCCGGCCAGGGGGATCTTCGGCCGGAAGCCGGCGGCGAGGATCTTCTGGGCCTCGAACTTGGTCTGCATCGCGAAGAGCTTCTTGATGCGGGCGCTCGACACCGGAAGGTTCTTGCCGGTGAGCTTGATCACGATGTCGAACGGCAGCGCCAAGAGGCACGCCACCGACAGCGGGATGTGGAACTTAGGCAGCGCCTTGCCGAGCGAGACGTACACCTGCTCGCTGATCTGGCGGCTCTGCAGGTCGGGCTTGTCGACGAAGTGGAACACATCCCAGTTCTTGCGGCCGTCCTTGGTCCAGAGGAAGATCGTCGCGTCGACAATGTTCTCGACGTACGACAGGCTCTTGATGTTGCTGCCGTCGCCGACGAGCACGAACTTGCCGCTCTTGATCTGGCGGATCAAGGAGTACATGTTCGCGTAGTTGCGGGGGCCGAAGGTCACAGTCGGACGGATGACCAGGGCGCGGCGGCCATCACCCTTGTTCACCCACGCCTCGTAGACCTTCTCGCCGGCGAGCTTGGACTTGCCGTAGTTGGAGACGGGCACTTTGGGCGCGTCTTCGTGGTGGGGTTCGGGCGCGTCGCCAAAGACGGCGACGGTGGAGTAGAAGCCGACTTCCTTGATGCCTTCCTTGTCCATCGCGTCGCAGAGGACGCGGGCGCCGTTCTCGTTGACGTCGAAGAAGGTCTTCTCGGCGATGCCGAAGTCGTGGTGGGCGGCGGCGAGGTTGAGCACGCGGTCGCAGCCGCGGATGGCGCGTTGGACGATGGCGGGGTCGCGGATGTCGCCGTGGAAGAAGGCGGAGGGCTTGCCACCCACACCCGTCGTATCCCACTCGGGCTTGATGAGGTCGAGAATGACGACCTCGTGACCCTTGGCGGTCAGCTGTTCGTGGAAGTACCGGCCGATGAACCCCGACCCGCCGGGGATGCAGATCCGCACGACTCGAACTCCGGAGGCCCGAGGGCCCTGGACCTGTTCCTTTTCCTGCCGGGCACGACGGTGTGTCCGACTCGCTCCAAGGCCGCTGCGAGGCACGCCGGGGCCCTTTCGGGTTGGCATGCCTGCCTATCCCCCTCCCAAAACCCCCACGAGACGGAGGCTGTCCGAGTCGTGGAGCGGACTATAGCATCGGCGAGGTGAATCCCCGGCGTTGATCGAACGTGCGGGACGGGAGTCGGGTTCAGGTCGGCTGGGGGTTTTGCGCCGACTTCTCGGGCGTTGCGGCGGCCAAAACCGAAGTGCCGCCGGTGATACACCGGGCTTCGCCAGCAAACCCAGACAGGACGTCTTCGCCACCGAAAGCGGCGATCAGTGCAGCACGCGGAAGACTTCGGCCTGATCGGTGAGGCCAAGGGCGACCTTCTCGGCGGCGTCGTCCTTCATCATCTTGAAGCCGTCGCGGCGGGCGGCGTCGAAGAGGGCGCCGGCGTCGGCGTTCTTGAGCGTCAGCGTCCGCAGTTCGTCGTTCATCTTCATGATCTCGTAGACGCCGACGCGGCCTTTGTAGCAGTTGCCGGCGCAGGTCTCGCAGACCCGGTCCTCGTGGCTGCCGGTGCCGCGGCAGGTCTGGCAGGTGCGTCGCAAGAGGCGCTGGGCCATGGCGGCGAGCAGCGTCGAGGTGACGAGATAGGGCTCGACGCCGATGTCGATCAGTCGTGTGATCGCGCTGGGCGCGTCGTTGGTGTGTAGCGTGGCCAGCACCAAGTGGCCGGTGAGCGAGGCCTGGATCGCGAGCTGCGCGGTTTCGGGGTCGCGGATTTCGCCGACGAGGATGACGTCGGGGTCCTGACGCAGGAGGCTGCGGAGTCCCGCGGCGAAGGTGACGCCGCGCTTGACGTTGACCTGCATCTGGCTGATGCCGTCGAGGTGGTACTCGACCGGGTCTTCGATCGTCATCACGTTGCGGCTGGTGCGGTCGATGCGCCCGAGGGCGGCGTAGAGCGTCGTCGTCTTGCCGCTGCCGGTGGGGCCGGTGACGAGGATGATGCCGGTGGGGCGTTCGACCAGATCGAGCAACTCGGCCTGCATGTGCTTGGTCATGCCCACAGCGTCGAGGCTGAGCTGGGTCTGGCTCTGGTCGAGGAGACGCAGCACCAAGCGCTCGCCGTAGATCGTGGGGATGCAGGAAAAACGAATATCAATCTTGCGGCTGCCGATGCGGACGCTGGTCTGGCCGTCCTGCGGGCTGTGCCGGTTGGCGATGTCAAGCTCGGTCATGACCTTGAGACGCGAGGAGATCGCGGGCGCGAGCGAGAGCGGCGGGCTGAAGGCATCGACCAGCATGCCGTCGACGCGGAAGCGGATGACGAGCTTGTTCTCCATCGGGTGGATGTGCACGTCACTGGCCCGGCGGCGGAGTGCCTCGAACAGGATCATGTTGACGAGGCGGATGACTGGCGTCTGGCGGGCGAGCTGCAGCAGATCCGTCGCACTGCCGACGCTGCCGGCGACGCTGGCGATGGTGCGCTCGTCGAGCGGCAATTCGTCGATGATCTCGGTGACGAGGTCTTGGCGACGCTCGTAGCCGCGGTTGATGAGGTTGCCGACCGCGCCGCGCGGCACCAGCACGATCTTCAGCGGCATGTGGAGGAGATCCTCCAGCATGTTGAAGACAGCGGGCTGGAAGGGCTGGGCCGTGGCGACGGTCATGGTGATGCCGTCGGACTCAAGGCCGGCGACGTGGTGGCGTCGGGCGGCGTCGGGAGGAACCAACTCGTAGAACTTTGATGCGGTCTCGGTCAGACGCGGCTCGGCGGAGAACGTGAGCCCGGTGCGGCGGCCGAGCAGCTCAAGCGCAACGTGCTCGTCCATCGCCAAAGTCGTGAGCAGCGTGTCCCACGGCTCTTCGTCCGAGCCTTCGGTCTGCTGGAACGCCTTCAGTTGCTCGCCGGTGACGCGGAGAGCGCCGAAGGCTTCGGCGACCCTGGACCACTCGCGAACGACGATGGCGCCGTTGGTATCCGGGCTCGGTTTGCCGTTCGCCTGCGATGGCGCTTCGCCCGGGCGGAGCTTGGCGAGGAGGTTGGTGGGGCGGGGAGCCATGGGGAAGGACTGAGGGGGGAGGTCTTTGGGATTAGGACTTAGGGACCGGAAAACGTCGTCGTCGAAGTGCGTCTTTCGAAGACCTAAGCCCTCAGACCTAAGTCCTCTGCTCCACTACTCCTTCTTCGTCGCCGCTCCCGGCAACTTGAGCGGCAGCGGCGGCGGGAGTGGGTCGTCGGAGTGAATGGGCTCGTGGCCGGGGGCCTTCTTCTCTTGTGACGGTGCGTGCAGAGTCGGGCGATCGGACTCGCCCTTCTCGAGCGGGACGAAGAAATCAACGAGCACGGGCTTGATGGGCGGAAGGTCGCGATCGAGCTCAACCTGCTGCTGCGGGCCGCTGGTGAGGAGACGCATGTCCTCGAAGCCGGGGTCGTTGATGATCCGCGGCGTGATGAAGATGTAGAGAACGGTCTTGCGTTCGGTCTTGTTGGTGTCGCGGAAGAGGTAGCCGACGAGCGGAATATCACCGAGCAGCGGGACCTTGCGGACGGTGTCGGTGCGGGTGTTGAGCGTGATGCCGCCGATGACGACGGTCATATCGCTGGGGACGGTGACGGCCTTGTTGCTGATGCCGGCCTTGTTCCTCGGCGGGGGGATGCCGCCGGAGCCAGAGCCTTCGAAGGCGGAGAGATTCGCCGCGATCTCGAGGGTGACGAGATTCCCGCTGATGCGGGGAGTGATCTCAAGGTCGGTGCCGGCGTCTTCATAGCCGGCAAAGCTGGTCGTGGTGGTCGAAGTGCCCTGGTTGGCCTGGGTGGTCGGTTGCTGATCGACGCGCTCGATCTTGGCCTTCTCGTTGTCGTTCACCATGATCGACGGCTTGGAGAGGATCTTGGTGTCGGTGGTGTTGGCCAG
>JBILLU010000012.1:0-32806 GCA_044375915.1 Phycisphaerales bacterium | reverse complement strand
TGTTGCTATAGAGGATTGTGCCGTCTTCTGTGACGATCACCACGCCGGTCAAGGGCTCGGTTGCCAACGCGTGGAACGCGGGGCCGAGGCTCTTGGCCAGGGGCTGACTGAGAGGATGGTGCAAGCGATCAGTCACAAGAAAAGCAGATGGGACGTTAGGCACGCCCCAGTATCGGACGCAAGGCGTCTTGCCCACGCTTTCTCGGGCATTCTCGGGTATTCACCCGATGTCGCCTTCCCGCTGCTTTGAGCGCGGACGCGCTCACTCGTCGTCGTTGGGAATGGCGCAGTGCCCGCCGTGCTTCTCGTGATAGTCCTGGTGGTAGTCCTCAGCGACCCAGAAACCGGCGGCGTCGCCATCCTTGGCGGCAAGCGACAACTGAGTCACGATCTTGCGTTTCTGATACTTCTCGCGCTTGCTCTGCTCGTCGATGAACGCCTTGGCGTCGACGAGTTGCGCTTCGTCGGCCGCGAAAATCGCCGAGCGATACTGCGGGCCGACATCGGGGCCCTGGCGGTTCAGCGTCGTTGGATCGTGGAAGCGGAAGAACTGCTTGAGCAGCGCCTTGTACTCGACGCGGCTGGGGTCGTAGGTGATGCGCACTGTTTCAGTGTGGCCGGTGTCCGTGTAACAGACTTGCTTGTAGGTCGGCTTGACGACGTGGCCGCCCATGTAGCCGCTCTCGACGTTGATCACGCCGGGGACGGATTGAAAGAGATCTTCGGTGCCCCAGAAGCAGCCGCCGGCGAAGTAGGCGACGCTGGTCTTGATGGGCAAGCTGGCGGCGGGGAGGTTGTGCTTGCCGTCCTTGTCCTCGCTGAACTCGAGCGATGCGCTGTTCACGCAGTAACGCAGGCCGGTGGGCTCAGGCCCGTCTTCGAAGACGTGGCCGAGGTGAGCGGTGCAACGCGTGCACACGATCTCGATCCGCTCCATGCCGAAGGCGGTGTCCTTGTGGTACGCGATGTGGTCTTTGTCAAACGGCTGGAAGAAGCTCGGCCAGCCGGTGCCGGAGTGGAACTTGCTGTCGCTTGCAAACAGCGGCAGCGCACACAGACGGCAGGTGTACACACCTTCCTTCTTGTTGTCGGTCAGGTTGCCGCAGAACGCGCGCTCGGTTCCCTTGGCGAGGATGATCTGCTTCTCTTCGGGCGTGAGTTTCTTGGCGAGTTCGTCGATACGGGCCTCGCTGAGCGGCGTCACGTCATAGCCGCCGCGGCTGTACTTGATTTCGGCTGAGCTGTCGGGTTTGGTCACGTTGGCGTCCTTCTTCTGACCCGGGTTGTTCGCGGCCACTTGCATCGCCTCGGCGAGCCGCACCTTCTGTTCGATGTCGTTCTTGAGCGCGTCGTCCGGGCCACCGCTGGGGCCGGCGTTGCCGTAACCGCTGACGAGCAGCGGCCCGGCCCGGACGGTGTACACCAAGACACCGGTGAGCGCCGCGGCCATCAGGAACAGCAACACCATCGACAACACGTGCATAGGTCCCGATCGCATCGAGGATCTCCGGGAGCGCCGCCGCGGGCCACAAACGGGCATGCGAACGGGCACTCACTCTACTACGCCATTCGATGCCGGAGAGGTCTTGGATGGTTCGGGATCGCCCAGCAGTTCGGCAAGCCCGAAAGGGCCTGCAAAACAGGCGAGAACAACACATCGACCGTGCGGACACCGAACCGCGCCGCGATCAGCGTGCCGCCGGCTCGTCGGCTCGGGCGGCCACGGGCTGGGTCACCTCGCGCACCGGGTACTGCACCTCGGCCCACTTGCGCCACGGCCGCATGCTCGGCCCGTGGTAGTAGAGTGCCCGCGCCTCGCCGGTCTTCTCAAACCGGGTCTGGGTCGCGAGCCACGCGTCGAGTTGCTTCTTGCCTTCCTCGATCAGCGACCGCGAGTAATCGCCCTTCATGCCGATCGAGATCACGAGCATCTCGGGCGTGTCGGTGACGGTGACGCGCTTGTCCGCCGCGTCCTTGCCCGCGTCGCCCTGCTCGGCGCGGCGGTAGAGGAACGCCATCGTCCAGGTTTCCTTCTCTGAATCCTTGATCGCGTCCTGCTTCGCGCCGTCCTGCGGCTCGGCGTTCTGGTTTGGCTCTGCGCCCGCTGCGTTGGTTGCACCGACCGTGCGGTACTCCATCTCGACCGGGCTGGTCATCGCAATATCGCGGCGCTGGATGTGACGGAACAAGGGCCAGAAGCCCTCGTTGCCGCCGCCGGAGAGGTTCTTGACGTCGCCGCTCACTTCGGCGCGACGCACGCTGGGATAGTTCTTCAAGTCGATCGCACCCGGAGGCGTCGGATCGGGGTAACCGACTGGCAGGGGCGTATCGATCGTCAGCACGCCGTCGGCGCTGAAGGTGATCGATTCGCCCGCGCCGCGCTTGTTCACGGTCGCGTCGCCACCGGCGAGCCGGACCAGCGCGCCCGCGGCCGGCAGTGCCACCGCGGTGTCGCAGGCGGTCGCCGCACACTTGCTTTCGGCGCACGTGCTCTCGGTGGACTTACCGTCAGCGGACGGCTCCGCTTTGGCATCGCCCGCCACCACCGCCATCGCGACCAGCATCGGCATGAGCATGATCCATCTCCAAGCAGGGCCCCGCGCCCCGGCGGCCATGAACGGGCCGCGAGAATAGATCGCCGCCGAGACCGCCGTGGATTCCCCGAATGGGCGACAACCGGCCAGATCGAGCCCGGGCCTCGGCCCTGCAACGACTTGCGTAAGAACCCCTCAAGACGGAATTTACGGACCGCCACGCCCGGATTCTCTCGAAAATCCCGCCGGCGTCTGTAACTATACTGACCTGTCTACATCACAACGGTGCCGCCGCGGGTTGTCCGCGGCGGGCAAAGACCTCGATCTCACACCCTTCACAGGAGCATTCCATGGCCCGCCTCACCACCGTCAACCCCACCACCGCCACCGGCAAGACCAAGGAGTTGCTCGACGCCGTGCAATCCAAGCTCGGCCTCGTCCCCAACATGACCAGGGTCATGGCCAACTCGCCCGCGGTGCTCGAGTCCTATCTCGCGTTCAGCGGCGCGTTGGGACACTCGTCGATCAGCGCCAAGCTCCGCGAGCAGATCGCGATCGTGACCGCCCAGTCCACCGCGTGCAGCTACTGCCTCTCGGCCCACACCGCGATCGGGAAGATGCTGGGGCTGAGCGCCGATGAGCTCGCTTCCAGCCGCAAGGCCGGTTCGACCCAGTCCAAGGACGCCGCGGCATTGGTCTTCGCCCAGCGGCTCGCGACCTCGACCGGCAACGTCTCGAACGCCGACTTCGACGCCGTGCGCCAAGCGGGCTGGAGCGACGCGGCGATCGCCGAGATCATCGCGGCGGTGGCGCTGAACCTGTTCACCAACGTCTTCAACAAGGCCGCGGAAACCGAGATCGATTTCCCGGTGGTGAAGGCGTGAGATGATGTCGCAGATCGATTCGCCCGAGCCCGGCGCGTGTGCGCCGGGCTCGTTGCGTAGCCGATGCGAGCGTGCCAGAGCATGCACGATCGTTCCGCCCCGTTGACGATCCGCGCCCGGCGTTCTCGAGCCGCGAAGCGGCGCCCGTCCCAAGCCCGGGGCGCAAGCCCCGGGTCAGGCGAGCAAGCACCACGAGCACCGAAGGTGCGCCACACCGCTGCGACGACGCGGGCGAGCGAGAAGTGCCGCCGCTTCGCGGCTTCATCCACCGAAACACGATCACCCCGGGGCTCACACCCCGGGCTTGGAACGAGCGGCCCTTCGGGCCTCAGACACTTCCGGGTGCCACTGCTTGACCGGCTCGGCGGGCAAGCAGTGCGAGCATGTGCCATCAGGACATGGGCGTGCGGCTTTGGGACGCCGCTAGAACTCTGTTGCCCGGAGCGGCGTCTTAGGCGCCGATTCTTCGAGCGCCCGCACGAAGCGCTTCCGAGCCTTTTCTAGAACAAAGTCGTTATGAACCTGCCCACTGCAGCGAGCCTCCCATTCCAGATACGCGGCCATTGCGTCCTCACGACGCCCCGATCGCACGTGCGTGAAGGCGAGTGAGAACCCAAGATCGGGGCATGTGGACCAAGAGTACCGACGGCCAGTTCCTGCTCTCTTCCCCTCGAAGAGTGGGATCAAGTCGGTCCAATTCTGCACCGATCGGAAAGTCTCATCCGCGCAAGCCAACATGGGCGACTCGAGTTTCCGCAGGTCCCCGATCGCGTCACTTGGCGTGCGACTAAGTTGAACGATCGCCCAGTCATCGTGACGGCACGCGTCTGGATCGACGTCGTATGGATCGAATCGCAAGTGGAGATCCATTGCTGCTGCGACCTTCGGGTTGCTGATCCGATCGCCACGAATGACAGGAATGCCATCGAGATGGAAGCCCCAGTGAGCCCAGAGGACTCCTCCCCGCTCTCGCACGAACATGCACACATCGTGAATCCCTTGAACTCGACACCGGACCCACGTTCGCGCGGCCAGCGGAGCGAAGCCGCGCGGGACCAGATAGCGACGACCAGCAGCCATCAGAGCCTCATCGATCTCGGTCGTCGATTCAAGCACCTTTGGTCACTCCGTGGGTGGATTCTTCGGGGATGAATCGACAGGTGCACCCACCGCCCCGATGATCCTCGAATACAGCTCCCCCTGCGCACTCCCCTTGTGCCACCGCCACACCACCACCAGACCGTGCTCGTTGTCGATCCAGATCGTGTTGTCGCCCGCGCCCTGGGCCGAGAACGAACTCCGCGGCGCGGCGGGCCAGCGGCCTTCGTTGTTGAGCCACCAGAGATAGCCGTAGTCGCTCTTCACGCCCTGCTGCTTCGTTGCTTCGCGGATCCACTGCTCGCTGACGATCTGCCTGTCCCCCCACTTTCCGCCGCGGCTGATGAGCAGGCCGAAGCGGGCGTGGTCGAGCGTGTTGATCCACAATCCGCCGCCCCAGCGGGTGCCGCCGCTGATTGAGGGCATCATCTGCTTCGTGCCGCCGACATCGACCTCCACCATCGCGTTGTCGTACGGAATCCACTTCCACGTCGGCGACGCCCCGATCGGGTTCATCACCTCGTCGCGCCACACGTCGGGCAGCGGCTTCTTCCACAGCCGCAGCATCGAGAGGGCGAAGCGGTTGATGCGCACGTCGTTGTATTCGAAGAAGGTGCCCGGAGGCCGAAGTTCCCGCGGCTGCATGGCACTCTTGCCGTACTCGGCGGCACCGGGAAAGTCGTGGGTCTTGCCGAACATCTCGCCCCGCCACTCGCTGGTCATGGTGACAAAGTGCTTCCACGTCACCAACGCGTTGTGGGCCGGTGCTCCAGCGGGATCAACAAAGCCATTGTCGCCGAGCGACGCGTTGACGCGTTCGCCCACGCGTTCGTCGATCGACCCGATGATGCCGCGGTCGATCGAGAGACCCAGAGTCGTCGACAGATAACTCTTCGCCACGCTGTAGGTGGGATCGACGGCGTGGACATCGCCGAACTCCGCGATGATGTAGCCGTCCTTTAGGATGATGCCGTTCGTCCCCGCCCGGGTCGAAGGCAGCGGCCCGAGCGGCCGGCCGAAGATCTCGGCCTGCTTGGAAAAGTCCTTGGGCCAGTCGGTCTCCTGTGTGAGCGCCCACGCGACCGCTTCGGCGATCTTCGCGTCGTCCATGCCCAGGTCCGAGGGCTTCTTGCGCTCCCACGACCCTGCGGGCGGCACGTACGGCTCCGCGGCCAGTGCGCAGGGCGGAACCACAGAGAACCAAGCGATCACCAACGACAGAGAGAAGAAGCGGAGCACTCGCATGGGCCCAGTGTACCTCAGGGTGCCATCAGTCCGCCGGCTCGGCGGCGCGACTGATGCGGCGAGGCTTGGGCGTCCACGTTTCAGACGCACCAGTCGCGCGGCTCCGAGTTGCCGCGGACTGGTAGCACCCTCGGCGGTGGAAGTGGTACGTCAGGCAGTGCTGTCTGCAACACCACACGGGGCGAGGACGCCCCGGCTCGCTCAAGAGACCGCGCTCAGAAAACCTCGCTCAGGAGACCTCGCTTACGAGACGTCGACCACCAGCGCGGTCATCGCGCTGGTTGCGATCAGCATCGCGCCGGGCACGAGGGTCGCGGGCACGAGGCCGGTCTGGCCGCGGGTGATGGGTTGGTCGGTTCCGGCACGGATCGTGCCGTTGCCTGAGAGGACGGTGAACGCATGAGCGCGGGTGGCGGCGCCGCTCACGGCGGCGTCGGCGATCGCGATCGACTCACCAGCCTTCAGCCGCACTTCGTCGACGCGGAAGAACTCGGTGGTGACCAGACGGCCGCGATTCGTGCCGGGGGCGAGTTTCGCCAGCGCGGGGGCCGGACCGAAGTCGGTGCACTCCACGCTCTGGGCGACGTGCAACTCGCGTCCCTTGCGGCCGTACTCCTTGGCCCAGTCGTAGACCCGGAAAGTCGTATCACTGGGCGTCTGCACCTCGGCGACGACGACGCCGGCGCCGAGCGCGTGGATCGTGCCGCTGGGCAGGTTGTGGCACTCGCCGACGATCGCGGGCACGGCCTGCATCACCTCGGGGACGCGCTCCTCGCGGATGGCTCGCTCGAGATCGGCGCGAGTGACGCCGGACTTCAGGCCCTTGAAGATGACCGGATCGTGACCATCCACTTTCTGCGTGTGCAGGATGTACCAGCACTCGGTCTTCAGGTTCGCGCCGGGGTTCGCCTTCGCGTACGCCGGTGATGGGTGCACCTGGATAGAGAGATGCTCGCGGGCGTCGAGAAATTTGACCAGCAGCGGGAACGCGCCGGATGTCGAGGCCTTGGTCGTGCCAAGCAGGTCGCGCCCCCACTGCTTCACGGCGTCGCGGATGGTCTGACCCGCGAGCGGGCCGTTGGTGATCTTGGAATGCTCGGCCCCGCCGCCGCCACCGGAGACGCTGGTGGAGTCGAGATCGACGAGTTCCCATGACTCGCCGATGTTCCCGGCGGGGAGGGTCTTACCCAGTGCTTCGAGTGCGCGGCCGCCCCAGACTTTGTCCTTAAAGATCGGGGCGAAGAGCAGGGTGTAGGGGTTCATCGGGTCATTATCGGCAGAGGGATGCCGCGGGATTGGCGGACCCGCCCGGAGTTGCCGATGTACCGCGGCGGCGGGCATCCCCCGCTCTCTACACTCCCGCTTCGCACGGAGGCTCCCATGTCCGACCACGCTCGCATCGCCTACTTCTCGATGGAAATCGGCGTTGATCCGCTCGTTCCCACCTACTCCGGCGGGCTCGGCATGCTCGCGGGCGATTTGATTCGCTCCGCCGCTGACATTGCCCTGCCGCTGGTCGGCATCTCGCTCTTGCACCGCAAGGGCTACTTCCAGCAATCGATCGACGCCTCGGGCATGCAGCAGGAAGCGCCCGTCGCCTGGAACCCGGCGGACAAGCTCGAGCTCATGAAGCCGCGGGTCGCGATGAAGCTCAACGGGCGGAAGGTCGCCATCCAGGCCTGGAAGTACACCGTCAAGCCGACCCACGCCGGCGGCAAGGACGTCCCGGTGTACTTCCTCGACACCGACATCCCCGACAACGACCCGCAGGATCGGCAACTGACCGACCAGCTCTACGGCGGCGACCATCGCCACCGCCTCGAACAGGAGGCCGTACTGGGCATCGGCGGCATCTACATGCTGCGTGCCCTCGGCCACCGCGAGTTGAAGACCTATCACATGAACGAAGGCCACGGCGCGTTCGTGACCATCGAACTGCTGGCCGAACACTCGTTCAAACGCAAGACCAGTCCGGCGGACCCGGAAGTGATCCAGGCGGTGCGCGATGCCTGCGTCTTCACCACCCACACGCCCGTCCCCGCCGGGCACGATCAGTTCTCGCTGCAGCAGGTCTTTGAGGCCCTCGGCGAGCAGTCGGCGATCTACGACGGCGCCCCGTACTGCCCCGGCGGCATGCTCAACATGACCCGCCTCGCCATGCACTACAGCCACTTCAGCAACGCCGTCGCTCGGCGCCACGCCGAGGTCTCACGCGACATGTTCCACGGGCACCGCATCGATTACGTGACCAACGGCGTGCACGCGCCGACGTGGCTCTCGCCCGAGATGCAGGCCCTGCTCGACAAGCACGCGCCCAAGTGGCGGGCGGATTTCCGTGCCGTGCGCCGGGCGATGTTCATCCCCGATGCCGATGTCTTCGCGGCCCACGCCGCTGGGAAGAAGCGGCTGCTGGACCACGTAAACCAGCATTGCGGCCTGTCGGGCGCGGCGGCGCTCGCGCCGGATCGCTTCACGATCGGCTTCGCACGCCGCGCGACGGGCTACAAGCGGGCTGATCTGTTGCTGACGGACGTGGAAGCGATCAAGCACATCGCCAGCAAGGTCGGTCCGATCCAGGTGATCTACGCCGGCAAGGCGCATCCGCGCGACGGGCAGGGCAAGGACATCATCAAGCACATCATCGAGAAGCTCGCCAAGCTCGCGCCGCACGTCCGCGGCGTGTTTGTGCCGAACTACGACTTTGCGCTCTGCCAGAAGATGGTCTGCGGCGTGGACCTGTGGCTGAACAATCCGATCCCGCCGCTGGAGGCTTCGGGCACCAGCGGCATGAAGGCGGCGATGAACGGCGTACCCAGCTTGTCCACGCCAGACGGCTGGTGGCTTGAGGGCTGCGCCGAGGGACTCACGGGCTGGACGATCGGGCGCGACGATTTCGAGGCGAATACGTTCGCGCACGATCCCGGCCGCGCCGGGCGCGATGCCGTGTCGCTCTACAGCAAGCTGGAGCAGGAGATCCTGCCGCTGTATTACAAGGATCGCCCGATGTGGGCCAACGTGATGCGCAGCGCGATCGCGATGAACGGCAGCCAGTTCAACACGAACCGGGCGATGGAGGAGTACGCAAAGGTGGCGTACGGGCTCTGAGCCGCCTCACCGACGCAGCCCCGCGACATAGAGGGCGTCGGCGTCGTTGGGTCCGATGGCTTGCCCCGTTTGCACGCGCTTGGCGTAACTGAACCGCATCAAATCTCCGATGTTGTCGGGGTCGGCCTGGCCGGAACCGGGGGCGGGGATGTCCAGTGGCGGCGGGATGCGGTTCGCGGTGGTGGAGAAGGAAACGTACTGTTTGTTCCGCACGAGTACTGGCCGGGAGCCGTCCTCGCTCTCGAAGTAGACACGTACCGGCTTGTCGGCTGCCGCTTCCAGCACCGCAATCGTGATGCGGCTCTGGTCTGCCTCAACGATCATCTTTGTTCCCTCGGCGGCCGCGACGACGCGTTTGACGACCACGATCGGTTGCGTGCCGGCGGCGATCGTGAAGCCATTTTGCAGCGAGAGCGTGACCGCAGAATTGTGCACGTCGGCTCGGAGGCGGCTGCCGTCGCGGGGAGGACCGACGAGCAGTTGATACGTCGGGGTGCCGGGCGGCACGACCGGTTCGAGCAGCAAAGTCTCGGGCGTGTCGAGCTGATAGCCATCGGTCAGGTAGCGGCTCACGACACGGAAGCCGGCCTCCGGCGCGGGCAACTCCGCGCGGGCCGCGGGCGGGCGGGCGCCGATTTCGCCGCCTTCGGCTCGCTCCGCGGGCCGCGCCGCGCATCCACCAAGATGGAGCGTGCCCGCGAGCACAAGACCGACGAGACCACCAACCCGAGCCAACGCGATGGGAACGTTCATGCAAGCCTCCCGCCGCTCAAAGGAGCGGACCCCGTGTGACGGCGTGCCGCGAGCTTTCCGAGCCCCCAGCCAACGACAAGCGCGAGCAAGCCCGCGCCGATCGCCGCCAGCGGATTCCAGAGCATGCCGCCGACGCGCACGCACAGCACGCTACCAGCAAACGGCAAGACTGTCAAAGCGATCGCAAACCAAGGCACGCGGCGAGTCGTCAGCCCGAGCCATGCGCCGGTGAGCGCCAGCAACGCGATGAGCCCGTGCATGGTGCGTTTGCTCGGAACTTGCATCGCATCGTCGCGGAGCAGCCGCTGCACGCCCGCCGCGTGGCTCCAGACCCCCGGCATCGGATCGCCGCCGGGCGGCTCTTGCATGTCGCCGCCGGCGGCGCTGGCGTTGCCCAGGAGCACGATCTGACCCGCGAACCGTTCCCGCAGGGCCTCGGGCGACATCGCCATGACCCGTTCCAAGGGAGTCGTCGCTTCGAGCAGACGGGCCCGATCCAGCGGCACCAGAAGTTGCAGCACGCGATCGCCGGAGCGCAGCCCGATCGGCGCGTCGTCCTCGGAGATTGGCAGCTCGCCGCTGGTCCGCACGTACATCGGTTCTCGCAGCGGGGCCCGCTGCGCATCATCGCGCAGGAAGCGGACTTCGAGCATTCCGGCATCGGCCAGCGAGAGCGCGGCACTTGGCGCCCGAACGAGCGCGGCAAGCCGCAGCGAGAACGACGGCACCGGCTCGCTTCCGGCCCGCATCATCACGAGGTCGAGCGCCCACGAATCGGGGCCGGTGAACCCGCCGGTCACCGGGCCAGACGATGCACGCCGCGCCAGGTCGGGCGCGAGCGAGGGCGTGCCGTCGTCGCTGGGAGTCCACAACGGTGCCGCGAGCACGACTGGCACGCCGGCGCGCCGGGCCGCATCCATCGCTTCGCTGAGAGCCTGGTCGTGCTCGGAGGCGCGGCGGAAGAGCAGGTCGATGCCGATCCCGCGCACGCCCGCGGCGGTGAGTCGCCGCACCAAGTCGGCGTAGACGCGCCGCCACGACGCCCGCGCCTCGTTGCTCACGTCGGCGATGCCGGCCGCCACCCCGACCTGCTGCATGTCGGTGGTGTCCGCGATCGCGATGATCCGCGTGTCGGGCAGGTCGCCGGCCAGCGTGGTCGCCGGCGCCACACCGGCCATCGCGCGGTTGAACACGATCGACGCGCTCGTGTGCTGAAACACAATGGGCGTGAGCACCAGCGATCCGATCAGGCCGCACACGCATGCCACCACGAGCGCCGCCGCCATTGGACGGCGGGCGGACCATTCGCCGACGCGCCGCGTGGCCTGCTCACGCACCGACTCGGCCCGGGCCGAGATCGGGCGTCCCTCGGCAAACGCCCGCAGGTCCGCCGCGAGCGCCGGCACGCTCTCATAGCGGCCGTCCGCGTCGCGGCGCAGGCACTTGGCGACGATCACGTCCAGGTCGAGCGGCGTGGCGGGCGCGAGCGCGCGCACCCGCGGGGCGTCGCGCTCGCAGACCGCACGGCGGAGCGATTCGCGGTCGCCACGGTCACGAATCTCGTGCGGCGGACGGCCTGTCAGCATCTCAAAGAGCACGGCGCCGATCGCGAAGATGTCCACGCGATGGTCGACCGGCAGACCGAGGATCTGCTCCGGGGCCATGTACTCCGGCGTGCCGACGACGACGCCGGTCGCCGTCACCGGCGATTCGACTGAAGCCGCCAGCGATTCACCCAGCACCTTGGCGATTCCGAAGTCGATCAGTTTGACCCCCGCCCGCGCGCCGCTCCACTCGGGCGTGACGAGGATGTTCGAGGGCTTGAGATCGCGGTGGACGATGCCGGCGTCGTGCGCCGCGCCGACCGCGTCGCAGACCTGCAGTGCAAGGTTCACCACTTCCTGCGTGGTGCGTTTGCGTTCACGCAGGAAACGCTCCAGCGTGACGCTCGATTCGACGAGCTCCATCACGAGGTAGGGCACGCTGAGGCCGTGCTCGTTGCGATGCACGCCGGCGTCGAGGACACTTGCGATGCCCTCGTGCCGCAGGCGTGCGAGCAGGCGTCCCTCGCTCTCGAATCGGGCGAGCAGGTCGGCCCGCACCAGACCGGGCTTCATCACTTTGAGCGCGACGCGGCGACCGAGCGCCTCCTGCTCGGCCTCGTAGACCAAGCCCATGCCGCCGGTGCCGAGCAGGCCGAGGATGCGATACCCGGCGATGCGAACCGGCGTGGGCGCCCCGATCGGGACGCCGCCGGATGGGCCGGAGTCCGACGCCGCGGTTGGGCGCGCACCAAAGGTGTCGCGGGGGTCGGGTGATGGAGGTTGCGCGTCAGCCATCGGGAGTGCCTGGGGGCAACCACAGGGTACCGAGATCGAGAGGTCGGAATGTGAGCCTGCCGGGCCTGCTGCACGCCAGATTGGTTGGCAACGGGCCGATTCTCGGGCATGCTTCAGGAAGCAGCGGCGTCTCGTGGCCGCATGCGCTGGGAGGTCTTTATGAAGTTTGCGCTTGCTTCGCTTTTCGCCGTGCTCGCGTCGTCGGTCACTCAGGCGGCGTGGGGCCTGAAGTTCGAAGTCAGCCCCGACGGGGGCGCGACGTGGACCAACGCCGTGAACGCACTGCCGGGCCAGACGATCGCGTTCCGATTCGGCGGCTACTTCGACGTGGGAACGAAGGTCACGACAGCCGATGGCACGGGGAACGCGATGGCGCTCAACCGCTTCACGGGTTCGAATCAGTTCACGAACTTTGGAATGGGTGATATGTTCCAGAATCTGGTACGGACCGCGACGAGCGGTGCACAATCGATCACCGGGACTTCCGGCGGCACGATCGGAACGACTGCAATCACCTCGTTTGCGGGCCAACTCCTGCTCACGCTGCCCAGCACGCCGGAGACCTACTACCAGATCTACCGGGGCGAGATCAAGGTCAGCAGCGCGAACTTCACGCCCCGTGTGCTCACGTTCAAGAACAAGACCTTCGGCTCCGGCTCCACGAAGGGTCTGACGTTCTATCACGATGCGTCCGCGGCCAACAAGCAGTCGGGCCAGCCCGACGAGCCCCGCACTGATCTTGAGGCGTCGATCAATGTCATCCCCGCTCCCGGCGCAGCATCGCTCATTTTCGCCGGAGCCGTCGTGGCGCGGCGTCGTCGTCCGTGATCGCGGCGATCCCGGATCGAGCAGTCGTACTTCGCAACCTCTCGCAGCACGTTCCCGAGGAGATTCCTCTATGCATGCCACGCACACTGTCAGCGTCCTGATCAGCGCTCTTGTCCTCTCCGCGTCCGCCCATGCCGCCTGGGGGTTGAAGTTTGAGGTGAGTTCCGACGGCGGCGCGACGTGGAGCAACGGCGTGAACGCGCTGCCGGGGCAGACGATTGCCTTCCGTTTCGGGTCGTACTTCGACGTGGGAACGAAGGTCACGACAGCCGATGGCACTGGGAATGCGATGGCGCTCAACCGCTTCACGGGTTCGCTGCAGTTCACGAACTACGGCAGCGGAGATTCGTTCTTCCGCCTGAACCGCACGTCCACCTCTGGGTCCGCGGCCATACTTGCAACGTCGGCTGGCACCATCGGAGGCACCGCCATTACCTCGTTTGCGGGCCAACTGCTGCTCACTCTGCCCAGCGCGCCGCAAACCTACTACCAGCTGGTTGTCGGCGAGATCAAGCTCAGCAGCGCGAACTTCACGCCCCGCGTGCTCACGTTCAAGAACAAGACCTTCGGCTCCGGCTCCACGAAGGGCCTGACGTTCTATAACGACGCATCCCCGACCAACAAGCAGTCAGGCCAGCCCGACGAGCCCCGTACTGATCTTGAGGCGTCGATCAATGTGATCCCCACACCGGCTTCGTTGACGGTGCTCGGCGTGGCCGGGGTTCTTCTGCGTCGCCGTCGTTAGACGTACTTCACCACATCGCCGACGGCGTAGCGCACCTTCGCCATTCCTGCGATCGCGTCGTCTGCGGCGCGATAGCCGGCGGTGGCGACGCAGAGCGTGGTGTAGTCGCTGCCGAGCGCGGGCTTGAGCATCTCGTCGTACTGCTTGGGGTCGATGCCTTCCATCGGGCAGGCGTCCACGCCGAGGTTGGCGGCGGCGGTGAGGAACACCCCCAGCGCGATGTAGACCTGCTTGGCGGCCCAGAGCGCGGTATCGAAGCCGGGCTGGCTCGCGAAGCCGAGCATCATGTTCTTGTATCCGTCGAGCGAGGCCGCGGGCACGCCGCGGGTGGCGGCGATGCTGTCGATGTAGCGCTGGATGTCCTCGGCACCCAGCTTGGTGCGGCGGGCGAAGACGATCAGGTGTGAGGCGTCGGTGACCTGGGTCTGGTTCCAGCTCGCGGCCTTCAGCTTCTCACGCAAGGGCTTGTCGTTCACGACCACGAAGCGCCAGGGCTGCAGCCCGAAGCTCGAGGGCGACAGAACCGTCGCGTGCTCAAGGGCCTGCCACGTGGCGGCGGGGATCTTCTTGCTGGCGTCGAACTTCTTGACCGCGTAGCGCCACTGGAGGTTGCTGATCAGGGCGGCGGTGTCGATGGGCTTGGGGGAGAGGGCGGAGGGGGAGGTGGCGGCGATCGTCATGGAAGTACTCACGGTTGGTGTCGAACTCGTCCAAAGAGTACGGTCTGATGCCCCGGGCGCGGTTTGGTTCCGCGCCCATTGCAGCCCGACGTATCCCGAATGCAATCGCGGATTTCCGCTTCCAACACGCGCCGGAATGCTGTAGATTGCTCGCCCGACTCTTTCCGGCGACAACCCCATGAGCAACAGCCCTTCTCCGACGTCCGCCAGCACCGGCAACGGCATCCTCGACTTCATCGAGTGGCTCGGGAACAAGATTCCCGAGCCGGCGGTGCTCTTCGCGCTCTTCGCGGCGATCGTGGTGGTGGTCGCCGCCATCGGCGACGCGGCGGGCTGGAAGGTGCAGCCCGTCCAGCCCAAGGTGCAGCTCGTCGAGAAGAAGGACGCGAGCGGCAGCGTCGTGACGCACGCCGACGGCAAGCCGGTGATGGTGCCGGTGCTCGGCCGCGACGGACGGCCCGAGATCATCCTCGAGAACAAGGGCGACCCGATCGCGCCGCGCACGCTGCTGACCAGCGAGGGCATCTACTGGATGTTCTCGTCGATGCTGCGGAACTTCACCCACCTGCCGGCCTTGGGGCTGATCTTCGTGAGCATCTTGGGCATCGGGCTGGCGGAGAAGTTCGGGATGTTCGGAGCGGCGATGCGCTGGCTGGCCCAGATCGCTCCGAAACCACTTCTCACGCCGATCATCGTGATGGTGGGCGCCAACAGCTCGCTCGCGAGCGACGCGGGTTACATCATTCTGCCGCCGCTGGCCGCCGCGCTGTACGCGGCGATGGGACGTTCGCCGATCGCGGGGCTCGCCGCGGCGTTCAGCGGCGTCGCGGGCGGCTTCTGCGCTGGCTTCAGCCTCAACGCCAGCGACACGTTCATGGCCGGTCAGGCCCAGCAGGCGGCGCAGATCATCGACCCCGAGCGCACCGTGCTGCCCACCGCCAACTGGATCTTCAAGGGCGTGTCGGTGCTGGTGCTGATGGTCGCTGGTTGGCTGGTCACCGACAAGATCGTCGAGCCGCGGCTGCTCGCCGCCGAGAAGGCCAAAGGCACGGGCACGGAAGAAAAGACCATTCACGACATGAGCCTCAGCCCGGTCGAGAAGAAGGGCTTGATCGCGGCGCTGCTCGCGATGATCGCGGTGACGGCTGCGTTCCTCGCACTCATTTTCATGCCGGGCGCACCGCTGTACGGCGACGGCCAGCAGACGCTCGCCAACGGGCACGTGCTGATGAGCGGGCCCGCGACCGCGCTCAAGGGTGAGGGCACCAACGCGCTGCGGCTGCTCGAGGCCCCCGGCCACCGCTGGGCCCACGTCATCGTTCCGATGATGCTCTTTGTCTTCCTGATCCCCGGCATGGCCTACGGCATCGTCGTCGGCACGCTCCGCACCCAGAAGGACTTCGTCGACGCCATGCAGTCGGGCGTGAAGTCGATCGTGCCCGTGCTCACCATCATGTTCTTCCTCGGCCAGTTCGTCGAGTACTTCAAGTACACCCAGCTCGACCGCATGCTCGCCTACGCGGGGGGTCAGTTGCTGGTGTCGGCCGATCTGCCCATCCCGGTGCTGATCGTCGCGTTCATCCTCATCGTCATCGCGGGCGATTTCGCGATGAGCGGCCTGATGAGTAAGTTCGCGGTGATGGCCCCGATCTTCGTGCCCATGTTCATGTTCGTGGGCATCAGCCCGGAACTGATGATGGCGTGCTATCGCATCGGCGACAGCGTGGTGAACGTGGTGACGCCCTTGAACAGCTACGCGCTGATCGTGCTGGCGGTGCTGCAGAAGTACAAGCCGGGCGCCGGGCTGGGGACGCAGATCGCACTGATGCTGCCGTACTCGGTGGTGTACTTCCTGTTCTGGACCGGGCTGCTGCTGGTGTGGTATCTGGTGGGCGCGGACCTTGGACCGGGCGGGCCGCTGACGTACACGCCGCCGCACTAGTGGACGTAGTCCTCGTCCAGCACTCTGCGCCAGTCGTTCATGTCCTTGACCGCGATCATCTTGAGCTTCACCGCCTCGGCCCGCGGGTGATGGACGCTGAAGCGCACGCCGAACTTCCGCATCAGGCGTGCCGCGTGGCGCTCGCTCCACGTCGGTGTGCCGTCGGCATTGGTCTTCGGCGAGCCCGGGCGCATCGTGCCGTTGACCGCGACCAGCAATCGGAAGTGCTCATCCAGCACCGCACGCTGCTCCGCGATCGTCGGCGGCCGCGGCGCCTCGCCCCGCATCATCGCCCGCGCCTGCGTGAAGATCCACGGGTTGCCGATGCACCCCCGCGCCACCGACACCCCGCTCACCCCCGCGTACCGGATCATCAGGAAGATGTCCTCCGCACGCCAGATGTCGCCCGAGCCGAAGAAGATCTTGTCGGGATGGCGCTCGCGCAGGTCCTTCAGGAATGTCCACCGCGACGGCCCGACGTAGCGCTGCACCACGGTCCGCGCGTGCACCGTCGCCCACGCATAGCCGATGTCGTACGCCGCGGCGAAGATCTTCTCGAAGTTCTCCGCCATCTCCGGCGTGTCGTCGAAACTCCGGCGCAGCTTCAGCGTGCAGGGAATCTCTTTCGGCACCGCTTCGCGCACGGCCTCCAGAATGCGGATCGCGCCATCGGGCTCCGCCAGCCAGTGCCCGCCGCGGGCTTTGGCCTTGATCTTCTTGACGGGGCAGGCGAGGTTGACGTCGATGGCTTGGAATGGGAGGGGAGCAGGGGAGGAGGGGAGCAGGGGAGCAGGGGCAGAAGAATCACGACCCGGTCCCACGGACACTTTCACTTGGAAGCCGCCGGGGATGCTCAGGTGTTCGCCGGGCTTGGGGAACTGGCCGTCTTCGTACGCCAGTTCGCGGTACGCGCGATCGGAGCGGGTGCCCTGCTCGATCATCTTGACGGCGGAGGCGGCCATCTCGCGTGGGTCGCTGCCCATGATCTGGCCCGCGAGGGGGTGATCGTCTTCGCCGCCGGGCACGTTGTCGTGAATCTCGCCAAGATCGGCCTTCGCAAACCCGCGGCCGCCCGCCAGCAGCGTGCGGTCGAGCAGCGCCTCGGTGACGCAGAAGGGGCAGCCGTGCTTTCGGGCGATGAGCCGCATGGCGGCGTCGGAGTACCCGGCGAGTCCGGCTTGAAAGAACGGGGCGTCAAAGCCGGGGACGAAGGCGGGGATGCGGGGGTCGATGCCGAGCCCGCCGTGCGATTTCCCAATCTCCGCCGCGGCACGCCGCGCGTCGATGTCCTCGATGCCAGGGGCGATGGCGGGGGTCGGAGCGGTGGCGTTGTTGGAGATAGACTCTTCGCCGCCCTCGCAGGAGATTTCCGATTCGTGGTCAAGTGGGGGTTGTTTGTCGTCGCGTGCCACAGGGGAAAACGGTAGGTTGTGGGTGGTCCGCGCCACCTCGCCCCGCGAAGCGGGGAGGGGTGGTCGAGCGAAGCAAGACCGGGGAGGGGTACTCGGTGTCCGAAGATCGCAACGCTCAGGTACCCGAAGTCCCCTCACCTGACTTGAGGCTTCGCCTCAAGTCGTCCTCTCCCCGCACGCGGGGAGAGGAGGCGCGAACGCCCTGTTTGAACTCCCCCACTCCCCCATTGCCCCACTGCCCCACTGCCCCACTCTCCCCGGAGCCCTTTGAGTTGAAAACTCCCCACTCCGCGCCACTCCGCCCGCTCCGCGCCCTCCGCGTTCTCTCCCTCCTCGGCGCCGCCGCGATCGCCGGCTGCAGCACGACAGCCCCCGTCGACTACGCGCGGCCGTACCCCAAGGAACTGCCCCCCGGCCGCGTCCTCGACGTGCAGGTCTTCCGCCGCGACAAGACGCTGGAGTTCACGAATACCACCGGCGCGTCGCTCGGGCCGGGCACGCTGTGGCTCAACCGGCGCTTCAGCCGCCCGATCAAGGAGCCGATCGGCGTCGGGCAGTCGGTCGTGATCCCGCTCACTGAGTTCCGCGACGAGTTCGGCGATGCCTTCAAGCCCGGCGGCTTCTGGGCCACTGAGAACCCCGACGCGGTCGCTTTGTGCCAGTTGGAAGTGCCGCGGGAAGGCCAGGCGGCAGAGATCATCGGGCTGGTGACGGTGCAGAGCGTGGCGGAGTAGGGAAAGGGCCAAAGGTCCAAATGGCCAAAAAGTCAGACTTGAGCCGCGACTGCGGCAGGGTTGCTTTGGAGCTTTGGCCCTTCGGACCGTTGGCCATTTCGCCCCGCCACCGAACAAAACACTGCTTTTCCATCGATTACACTGCGGCAGCGAAACGAAGACCGCCGATTCTCCGTAGAAGTCGGTGGATCGGCGCATCGGTCCCGGTAGCGGCGCGCTCCAAGGGTGTGGCGGCGGCCGGGCAGGGGTGGTTTGACGGCACGCAGTTCGGGAGGCTCTCATGCAGCATGTGAAGTCCGCGGTTCGTTCGGCGCAGTGGCGGCTGACCATTGTCCGCTTCTTCGCCCGCTTCGCGCTGCTGCTGACGATTGGCGTCTTTGCGCTCTTCGTCGCCACGCTGATGGATCGCCTGCTGGGCGTGTTCATTGATTGGACGATCGCGCCGTATATCGCCGCGGGCACCGCATTGGTGGGTGCGCTGCTGTGGTCGCTGTTCACCCGTCCGCGGACGCTCGCCGCGGCCCGCGTGCTCGACGAGCGGGCGGGGCTGCGTGAGTCGCTCTCGACGGCGTTGTGCGTCGAGCATCAGACCGACACGTGGTCCAAGGCCGTGGTGCTCACCGCCGAGGAAAAGGCCCGCACGCTCCGCGTCGCGCAGGCGATCCCGATCGAGGCGCCAAGCCGCTGGTACGTGCCCGCGTTTGCCATCCTCGGCACGGCGATCCTGTGGGCGAGCCTGCCCCGCTACGACCTGCTCGGCCTCTTTGCCAAACGCGGGGAAAAGCAGGTGAACCAGCAGGAGATCCTGCAGGTCAAGGCGGACGTGAAGGCCAAGGACGACAAGCTCAGCGAGATGCTCGCCAAGGCGGGCGTGGAACTCAAGAAGGAAGAAAAGAACGACGACGCGATCGGCAAGCCCCCGACGGAACTGAGCGCGGAAGAGATCCGCCGCTCTGCGGTGCGCAAACTGACCGACGTGAACGAGAAGCTGAACCAGATGCAGCAGAGCGAGCGTCAGCAGCAGCTGCAGGGTCTGAAGGACCAGATGAAGCAGCTCAAGCAGCCCGGCCCCGGCCCGCTGCAGGAGCTGTCGAAGAACATGGCCAAGGGCGACTTCGCCAAGGCCCAGGAGAATCTGCAGGACCTGCAGAAGAAGCTGGAAGACTCGAAGTTGTCGCCGCAGGAGAAGGAGCAACTCACCGAGCAGCTCAAGAACCTGTCGGAGCAGCTGAAGAACCAGGCCGCCAAGCAGGAGGAACTGAAGAACCTCATGCAGAAGGCGGGCATGGACAAGAAGTCCGCCGAGGAACTCGCCAAGCAGGCGGCCAAGAACCCCGACGCGGTGAAGAAGGCCCTTGAGCAGATGAAGAACCTTTCGCCCGAGGACCAGAAGAAGCTGATGGAATCGGCGATGGCGATGGCCAAGTCGATGCAGCAGGGCGACAAGATGAGCGAGGCGATGCAGCAGGCCTCTAAAGGCATGTCGCAGGAAGGCATGAGCAAGGAAGGCCAGCAGGCGATGCAGCAGATGGCCCAGCAATTGAGCGAGATGGAGCAGATGGCCCAGGAGGGCAAGTCGCTCGAGGCGGCCATGAGCGAGGCGCAGCAGCAGCTCAAGGAAATGGGCGGCAAGTGCGACAACCCCGGCGAGTGCCAGGGCTGCAAGGAAGGCGGCAAGTGCGAGGGCGGCAACTGCCCCGGCAACAAGAACGGCATGTGGCGCCAGGGTGACTCGAGCAGTCAGGGCAAGGGCAGCGGCGGCCCGGGCAAGGGCGACGGCGCCAGCCCCGAGCAGCAGGCCGCCGACTTCAAGATGGAGAAGAAGAAGGCCAACACCAAGACCGGCGCCGGCCCGATCATCAGCACGCGGCTCGTGCAGGGCGATCAGGTGCGAGGCGAATCGACCGCGGACTTCGAGTCGGCCGTCGAAACCGCCAAGGGCGAAGCCGCCGAAGCGCTTGAATCCAACCGCGTGCCCCGCGAGTACCAGGACGCGGTGAAGAAGTACTTCGGCACGCTGGAAAAGAAGGCCGACGCGGCGAGCGCGGAGAAGAAGTCAGACCAGAAGTCAGACAAGCCCGCCGAGAAGAAGTAGGACCGGCTTCCAGCCGGTCTTTTTGCTGCGCGAACGACACGCGCGTCGACCGGCCGGGAGGCCGGTCCCACTGGTTCCATGAGTAGGGTGCCATCAGTCCGCCGTGGCTCGGCACGGCGCGACTGATGCGGCCCGGAGCGATCGCTGCGAACGGCACCAGTCGCGCGGCTCCGAGCAGCCGCGGACTGGTGGCACCGCACGCAATGACTCACGCGTTCTGCCGCGCCCGTCCCAAGCGCTTTCTCAACCCCGCGGCAACCCACCGCGACGCCGTGCGAATCGAGAGGCGTTGGGGGCATGACGGGAGTGTGTCATGAAGAGGGCATGCCGCGCGTTTACATTGCTTGAAGCCGTGATCGTTGTCGTTGTTGTGCTTCTGCTGCTCGGAATCCTGATTCCGGCCGGAGCCAAGCCGCGGGTCCTCTCGCGCCAATTCAAAGACGCCACCCAAATCCGCGGCATCCATCAAGGCATGGTCACCTGGGCCGGCAACTGTCAGGACGACTACCCACTCCCCGGCAAGGTCGACATCCTCGACACCATCCCCGGCATCGACACGTCGACCAATCCGAAACTGCGCGACAGCAAGAACATTCCGCGCTGGGCGCTTTCGCTGATGGTGTACAACGGCAACTTTGGTCCAGAGCTGCTGGTCGGTCCCGCGGAAGTGAACCCCGCGATCCGAGTGAACTCCGCCTACGAGTTCACCAATCCCACCGCCGTCGCGCCGGACAAGCGCGCGAAAGCAATACTCGATCCCTCCTTCGCCGCCTACCCCGATGAGCCCGGCGGCGATTCTCCCGTCGCCGGTGCGAACGGCGTCGCTCCCGGTGCTGGAAACTCCTACGCGTTCCTCGCGTTCGCCGGAGAACGCCGCAAGGCTTGGCAATCCACCTTCGACGGCACGCAAGCCGTCGTCGCCAACCGCGGCCCGTGGTACACGCAGGACGCGAAGCACGACTGGTCGCTCAACCGCACCGACCGCCGCGGAACCAAGAACATCCTCGCCACAGAATCCAACACCCTCCTCATCCACGGCTCACGCACCGCGTGGGAAGGCAACTCCGCCCGCAACGACGGCTCGGTGAACTTCGAGACCCGCCCGGACCCGCAGATCGGACCCCTCCTTTTCGTGGAGGTAGGCGATCGCCCACGCAACACGACGCGCGAGCGGTACGACAACCTGTTTACGAACGAGGATGAGGATTCGGCGGACCTCGTCTATTCCTCCAAGGACGACGACATCACCGAAGCCACAAACGCCCGCCGCAACAACTACCTCCGCTGCTTCGGCGACCGCGCCACCCGCCGCTTCGACGACAAGACCGGGCAGCTCGTCGCCCTCGGCGGCTTCTGGTACGACTGAGTGACGGGGCGGGGCCTTCCACGCCCCGACGAGAAGCGCCCCGACGTCCATCAACACCAGTGGGAGTTGTCGGCCGCGACTATGGGCACACCAGCGTGTCGTACGCGACCACGAAGACTTGGAAGTCCGCATCGTCCACCACTGCGTCGCGGTTCAGGTCCGCGGCCATGCTTGCCGGGGGCACGATCAACTGGTCGTAGTTGACCACGAAGACCTGGAAGTCGAGGTCGTCCACCTGGCCGTCGGCGTTGAGGTCGCCGAGGCACGCTGCGGCTTCGTTGCCGTTGAGGATGCCGTCGAGGTCGCGATCGATGCCCAGGCGGGTTTCACTGCCCTTGGGCACGATGGTCCAAGTCTGCTCGCTGCCGGCGCTGGCGAGGGCCTTGAGGGCGGCCGAGGTGATGGTGGTGTTGGTGTCGGACTTGAAGTTGCTGCCGCCGGTGAAGGCCCAGCCGCGCTCGACGCCGTTGATGGTGGCACGGACGATGAGCCCGACCTTGCCGCTGTTGGCGATGGACTCGAAGGAGGTGAGCAGCGTCTGCTGCGCGGTTGACGCTGTTGCGAACGACACCAGCGTGCTCTGCCGCCCCACCGCGGCGTGGGTGTCCTTGCTGGGCGGGCCGGGCGGCTCGAAGGCGTTCGTCGCCGAGCCCTGGGGCAAGTCCGACCCGGCGAACGCGAGCATGAACGCGGTCATGTCCGCGGTTTCCTGATTGCTGTTGAGCGAAAAGACCGGCTCGGTCACGAAGCGCTCGATCGAATCGACCGAGCCGTCATGAAGCAAACCGAATCCGCTGGTGTTGTCGAGCTGCGTGGTGTTGAAGCCGGTCTTCTTGTACAGCGTGCGGAGCTGCGGCACCTTGATGGTGATGTTCGTTGATCCGTCCACCGAGACGACCGCGTGGTGCCGCTCGCCCTTGGGACCGGGCGCGATCGTGACAAACCGGTTGCCTTGGAAGGTCATGTCGGTGCCCATGCCGGTGGGCAGGGTGTGGCACTGGACGCAGGACAGGTTGCCGCCGTCGAGGCGACGGGACTGACTGCGGTAGAGCGCCATGCCGATGTTGGCGTTGCCGTTGGGCAGAGGCTGGCCCGCGGGGCCGAAGCGCCCGGTGGTGTAGTGCCCCGGCAGTGGCAGGCTGCTGGGCAGCGTGTTGTCGAGGTTGCGGTACGGGTTGGGCGGGATGGTGATCGACGCGAGGAAGTTCTCGAACTCCTGCATCGCCGCGGGGTTGAGCGGGGCGTCGGCGCCCTGTAAACCGGTGAACGCGCCCGCGAAGGCTTCGATGCCGGAGCGATCGCCGCGCCAGTGGTGCGGCTCGTGCTCGATGATGTCCTGCAGCGTCTGCGTGGTCATCGGGCCCTTCATGGGATGGAAGGGCTGGAAGCCAGTGTTCAGGCCCGGGAAGTTCGCGCCCAAGTTCAGGCCCGTGAGCGCCTGCGTCGAGCCGCTAGGGTCGCCCAGGTCCCACGCGAGGCGGTCGTTTCGCCCGTCCACGTGACACGAGGCGCACGAGACCTGCCCCAGGCCCGAGTTGAGGTGCGTGTTGTACAGGTGCACACGCCCGGTCTTGATCGCGCTGGGCGTCGGATCAAAGAACGGCACGCGGATCACCTCGCTGGCGCCCGACAGCGACACCACCGAGATCGAGCCATCAAACTTGTTGAGCACGAACAGCCGGTCGCGGCTCTCGTCGAGCGCCAGGCCGGTCGGGCCCTCGCCGACCTCGATCGGTGTCGGAGTGAGGCGTGACCCGCTGGAATCGATCGCGATCACGTTGTTCGAGCCCATTCCGGCGATGTACGCGGTCGTTCCCGCGGCGTTCCACGCGATCGCCCGCGGATCGCCCAGCGACTTCGTCCGCTCGCCCGCAGCGATGCTCGAACTGGTGTACGTGAGATGCGGGTTGAGATCCGCCACGCTCGCGCCCAGCGACACCGGATCGACGTTCGCGACTTCCACCCGAATGAACGTGCCGTTGATGTTGGGCTCGAAGCGTTTCTCGTTCTGGGCTTCGGTGCCGATCACCGCGATCACGCCGGTCGCCGGGTTCACGCCGACGCTCATGCACATGGTCATGAGCCGCGTGGCGTAGTTGACGGTGAGGGCGTTGGCGTCGATGACCGCGAGGTCGCGGTCCGGCAGGTCCCAGCCCGGCTGGCGGCCGGATTTGCTCGCGTTGAGGCCGCTGACGAGGTCGGTCCAGTTGCGGTTGTTGTCGTCCATCCACTGACCGGCGGCGTTCTTGCGCACGATCAGCCCAACCGGCGGGGGCGAGCCTGCGGCCGGGTTCTTGGCAGGGACGAACAACAGGCCCACGTTCGGCGGCGGGTTGATCCCGCCGTAGGGACCGACCGGATCGGTGACCACGTTGGGCGGGAAGCCCAGCACCATCGCGCCGGGCATGATGCCGCCGCCCAGGATCGTCGAGCCGTTGCCGGATTCGAAGATCGCCGCGTAAACCTTGCTGCCGTCGGGGCTGACGCCCATGGAGCGCGGGGCCTCGCCCTTGATCGCGATCTCGCTGAGGGCGACGCCGCCGGGGGTGGTGTCGGCGGGATCGAAGACCTGCACGACCTTGGCCGCGGAGCATGTGACAAAGGCTCGCTGTGGCGTGCCCGCGAAGACCACATCGCAGGGCTCGTCCTTGGTCGAGATCGTTCGCACGACCCGCATGGTCGAGAGGTCTACCACGCTGATGCTGTCGGAGATGTGGTTCACCACCCAGACCTCGGTCGCGGTGCGGGCCCGCACGCTGACCGGGTCGATGCCAACGGGGATCGAGCCCGCGGCGTAGGGCAGGCCGCTGGCGATGTCGAAGAGCTCCAGCCGTGCGTCGGCGGTGTTCACCGCGAGCAGCCGATCGCCCACGCGCTCAAGCGGATGGACATGCGGGCTTTCCCAGTTGACGAAGGAGCTGTTGACGTACCGGTCGACGAAGGGGTCGTCCTGGGCTGCGAGCATCCCCGCCATTCCGGCGGCGGCGAGGGCGATGACGGAGACAAAGACGATTTCGCCGCGATGCCGCATGACGGATCCTCCGTGGGCAGGCTACCGCCGAGCGGTGCCTGCGGGAAGTGATTGGTGGAGGATTGGGTCCGATTTCGCAGAGTTCACAAATGCCATCCCTTCCCCCAACCCGCGCTGTGTGCTTCAGCCCGCGCGGAAGGTGCCCAGTGAAATACCTAGGCGCAACTCATACCCGTGACCCCGCAGCGCGGGCTGAAGCCCGGGAGTCGGGGGTTCCGACCAACGTCCGAAAATGTCGAGCCGGCGCGCGGCCGCCGCCGATACTTCCGCGATGTCTCAGGCTCCGGCCACCAATGTCGCGGGGACCGCGCTTGGAAGTGGGTTCGGCACTGCTGCGCGCAAGCCGCTGCCCGGTCCCGAGAGCGCTGTCGCCGACATTTTCCTCTCGCCGCGGGTCGTCGATAAGCGCACGTTCGAGGAATACTCGACCACGTTGCAGGCGTTGATCCGCGAGGCCAGCGGGCACGGTCGCACGCTCGAGACCACCAGCACCGAGATCAAGTCGCTCCGCGAGGGTGTGCAGACCGTCTCCCGCGACCTGCAGACGCGGCTCGAAGCGGCGGTGAAGGTGATCCCCTCGCTCGAATCGCGCGTCAGCCGCGCCGAGCAGGTGGCCCAGGACGTCACGAAACTCACCGCGGACCCCGAGCAGCTCGCCGAGCAGATCCGCCAGAAACTGCAGGGTCTGGTGAGCGCCAAGGCCGACGAGGTCGAGACCCTGTGCCGCCAGGCGGTCGAACGCACGATTACGCGACTGGAGTCGCGGCAGAACGACATCACCCGCGCCAGCGAGGAGTTCGAGGCGTTCGTCGCCGCCCGACTCGGCGACCTGCAGGCCGCCCACGACGCCACGCTCGCCCGCATCGAGACCCGCGAGAAAGCCGCGGCGGACACGCTCACCAGCCTGCACGCCGAGCTGTTCGAGCGGCTGTCCAAGTCCGAATCGGCGGCGATGCAGTCGATCGAGGCCCGCGAGCGTGCGGCGCTCGACGCCGTCGTCGATCACCAGCGCCGCGTCATCGACCTGCAGGCGTCGATCGAGACCAAACTCGACGAGGCTCGCCGGACCAGCGAATCGATCGCCGACGAGAACCGGCGTGCCTTGGAGACGCAGCAGCGCGAGGGCGCCACGCAGATCGAAGAAGCCGAGCGGCAGATGCGGGTGAAGCTCGACGAGCTGCGCGAACTGGCGAACGAGATCGAACGCCGCGGCGAGCAGCGCCAGGCCGACGCCGCCGCCCGCGAGAGCGCCATCCTCGACCGCGAACGCCAGATCCAGCAGAAGCTCGACGACATGCTCAACGGCATGGAGGAGCGGCTGGCTCCGCTGCACGAGCAGGTGGACCACGACGTCCGCGAGCTCGACAAACGCATCCGCCGCGCCCGCGTGGAAGTCGAGGTCGCCAGCGGCCCGGGCATGCAGCGGCTCGAACAGCTCTGCCGCGCCGCCGCGACGCTGCTCGGTCCGCAGGATGCGGTGAAACTCGGCCTGCCCCCGGGCGAGGCGACGAACTACCCGGGCCTGGGCACGATGGTCGAGCAGGCGTCGCGCATCCACGACCGCATGATCGCCAAGGCCGGCGAGTTCGCGGCGCTCGAGCAGCAGGTCGAGGTCGCCCGCCGCGGCATCGATCGGGCCATTCTCGAAGGTGCCGACAAGATCGACCTGTTGCTCAAGCAGACCGATGGGCTCGAGAAGGCCGTCACCGACAGCAAGAACGCCGCGAAGGAGATCGAGCGGACGGTCGAAGGCCGCATCGACCAGTTGCGTGCCGACGCGCAGGCGTTCCATGAGTACACGACGCGGCTGGGCGAACACCTGGTCCGGCTGAACGAGAACGCCGAGCGGCTCGCCGCTGACCTTGGCGCCAAGTTCGGCCCCGACGCCAAGCCCGCGGCGTTGGCCGAGCCACTCTTGCAGCAGTCGATCGCCGCCGCGGAGACGCTGCGTGATCTACTCGACAAGGCCGGCGCGACGATCCGGGCCCTGGATCATGTGGCGACGCAGAGCGTGACGCCGGTGAAGAAGACAAAGGGCTGAGAGATCCCACATCCTGCCGATCCGCGCTATCCCGCCCCGCGAAGCGGGGAGGGCTGGTCGAGCGCGCGGGTGGGGGGCGAGACTGGGGAAGGGTGATTCGGGATCGGGCGTCACAGAGTTCAGGTACCCGAAGTCCCCTCACCTGACTTGAGGCGTCGCCTCAAGTCGTCCTCTCCCCGCATGCGGGGAGAGGAGGCACGCTAATGCTCCGCTGAACGCGCCCTTACTTCGCCAGTGCCATCACCACCAGCAGCAGCCCCAGCACCGTCGCGTTGTTCAGGAAGTGCCCGAACGCCGGGCCGATGATGCTGTCGCGCCATTCGCGCATGAGGGCGAAGGTGAGGCCGATGGCCATGACCGGGCCCAGCAGCAGGAACGGGTAGCCGTGCATCACGCCGAAGGCGATGGCGGAGACGATTCCGGCGAGCACGGCGTGGAGGCGGGTGCGGACGGCGCGGTACATCCCGCCGCGGAAGACGGTTTCTTCCACCAGCGGGGCCCAGATGGTCGCGAGGGTGAAGAGCAGGATGAGCGTGAACGCGTCGGCGCGGCTGGCGAGTTCCATGATCGGGTTGGTCTGATCCCGCGGACCCTGGCTTGTCGCCGAGCGGTACACGGCGTCAAGTACGAGCGACATCACCAGCGCGCCCAGCACCAGCGGCAAGCCCGCGAGATAGCCAAAGACACCCGCCGCGAGCTCCCGCAGCACACCCCGCGGTGCCGTCCACCCCGACAGCCGGCACCACTGCGTGAAGGTCACGCCGAACAGGATCGGTGTGAACACCGCGAGCGCGACCAGCCACTGCCCCAGGAGCACAAACGTCGGCAGCCACGCCGGCGGCATGCCGGCGCTGCTGGTGAGCAGCACCACGACCCATGTCGTCAGTTTGAACGCGAGGAACGTGAACGTGAACCCGGCCAAGAGCTCCCAGCCGAACGAGCCACCGGGGGCGGGCTTGACGAACCGCGGCTTCATGCGACCGGTGGCGAAGAGCACGATGGCGACGACGAAGCAGCCAAAGCCGGCGAGGATGCCGCCAAGCATCAGGAACAGAAAACCCATCATCAGGGAGAAGAGCACCAGCCCGCCGCCGAGCAGATCGGCGCGAACCGGATCGGAGTTGGGCTTGCCGTGCGTCATCGCGACCTTGGCGAACCAGCCGTGGCGATCGACAAGCCGCGTCGTGGTTGCGTCGTCGAGTGTGCCGCCGGAGTAGATCGCTCGCAGCGCGGCGATGTCGGCGGAAATCTCCTCGATCTCCTGCTTCTCTTCCGGCTCAAGCCCGCGGGCTTCGCGGTCGGCTCGATCGGCGAACTCCTTTTCCAGCTCCGAAAAGGTCTTCTCGGCCTCGGCAGGTCCCGAATCGCCCATGATCTCGGCGGTCACGATCGCGCGGCGGACCTGCTCCGCGGAGCCGGGCTTGCGATCCGCGTACGGGCTGTCCATCTGCGCGAGCAGCATCTTCCGCGTGCCTTCATCGGTCGCGCCGAGGTCGTACGCGAGCTTGGTGATGACCTTCGCGGACATGATGAACGGGTCGGAAGGGTCCAACGTTCCCGTCGTCGCGACGGCCTTCGCCGCCGAGGACGACGCGCTGGGCGTCGCTTCGGTCTGGTTCAGGAACATGACGGTGAGAATGCACACCAGCGCGATAATGCCGCAGACCCACGCCCGCAGGGGCGAGCCGGGATCGGCGGAGCGGGAGTCGTTGGCGGCGGCGGGAGCGAAGGGATCGAGCATGGGGGGACTCAAAGAGCCAAAGGTCCAAAGAGCCAAATGGCCAAATGGCCAAATGGCCAAATCGATGCACACGGTATCGGGTCTTTGGCCGTTTGGCTCTTTGGCTATTTCCTCAGCCCACTTCCATCATCACCCGACGACACAACTCGTGCGTCAGCGCGTGCCCGGAGCGGACCGCCCGCACGTCGGCGATCAGGCGGCCGCCGAGCAGCGCGAGGTCGCCGATCAGGTCCAGGATTTTGTGCCGCGCGGGTTCGTTGTTGAACCGCAGCTTGTTGTCGATGGGTCGCCCATCGGGTGCGATGACCAGCATGTCCCGCGGCGTCAGGTGCGTGAACAACCCCGCGGCCTTCATCGCCTGGGCCTCGCGCTCGAGGCAGAACGTCCGCGCGGGGGCGATGTTGGTTCGATAGTCCCGCGCGTCGCCGCTCCACTCGGCGCTCTGCTCGCCGATCCCCGACCCCGGCGGGTATGACAACTCGTAGCGATACCGCAAGCTCTCGCTGGGCCGCGCCTCGATGAACGCGCCGGTCTTGGGATCTTCGACGCGGATCGGGCGCACGAGACGCGTACTCCCCCTCCCATGGTGGGGGGAGGGACGGGGCGGGGGGGTCGGTTCTGCCTTTCCGCGTTCGGCGCGATCGATCCGAGGCTTGCTCGAAGACTCGTCAGCCTCGGCGTCTGTGGATGCACACACGAGTCCGGCTGCGTCGATCGCGCGCACGAAGTCGAGCGCGGAGCCGTCGAGGATCGGGACCTCGATTGATTCTGCTCCGGCATCGTCGACGGCGCGGAGCGTCACGGATGCGTCCCAGATGTTCAGCCCCGCGAGCGCCGACATCGCGTGCTCGACCGTCAGAGCCGACGCGCTGGCGTGCTGGATGTTGGTGCTGCGCCCGCCGAGCGGGCCGTTGGCGGGGACAACCTGTTGCACGTGTGCGGCGATCTGCCGCCCGGCCACGACGAACGCGAGCCCATCGCCCGGGCCGAACGCGATCGACGCCTCGCGCCCCGTGAACAGCCCGCGTCCTGCGATGAATCCAGATTGCTTCATGTGCGGGCGTACCCCACCACCCACCACGCGGCAGGCCTCAATGCGACAGGTCGCCGATCTTCAGTTTCTTCAGCACCGACGACAGGCGGCGGAAGAGCGCGAGGTTGCGAGCGGCTTCCTTGGCGGGCATCGCGGGGGCGCCGAGCCAGGTCTCGCCAGCGGGGATGTCGTTCATCACGCCGCCGTTGGCGCCGACGCGAGCCATGTTGCCGATGGTGATGTTGTCGGCGACGCCCACTTTGCCCGCGAGCATCACGCCGTTGCCCAGCGTCACCGAGCCCGAGAGCCCGACCTGGCCGCAGATGATGCACGACTGCCCGATGCGGCAGTTGTGCCCGATCTGGACGAGATTGTCGATCTTGGTCCCGCTGCCGATGCTGGTCGAGCCGAACTTGGCGCGGTCGATGCAGGTGCCGCTGCCGATGTCGACGTGATCGCCGATGACGACGTTCCCCAGGTGCGGAATGTGCACGAGGTACCGGCCGCGGCCGCTGGGGTGCGGCTGCATGGTGTAGCCAAAGCCGTCGGCACCGATCACGACCGACGCGGCGACGTTGCAGTGGTTGCCGATGACGCAGCGATCCAGCAGCGAGACGCTGGGGCCGAGCACGGTGTCGGTGCCGATACTCGCCTCGGCCCCGACATAGACGCCGTGGACGAGCACGCTGCGGGCCCCGATCTTGGCGCCCGGTCCGATGGTGCACATGGGACCGATGCTCGCGGTGGGGTCGATGCTTGCCGTCGGATCGACCTTGGCGCTCGGGTCGACGCCGCGGGCGGGAGCGGCCTTCGCGGGCGCGAGCGCGGACAGGATCTTCAACTGGGCGTCATCGGCGTTGGTGACGATGACGATGGCGCGACCATCGCCGGTGGGCGGCACATCGACGCCACGGACGAGCACCGCGACCGAGGCGTGGCTCTTGGCCCACAGGGCCGCGTACTTGGCGCTGCGGATGAAGGTCACGTCGCCGGCGGTGGCGTGATCGATGCCCGCCACGCCGCGCACGGCGATATCCGCCGCGCCGACCAACTCACCACCGAGCAACGCGGCGAGCGAACCGGAGGTCATCGCCGCGCTGTTTGCCGCACCGGGCTTGGCTTCGGAAATCGAGTCGGTCTGGGTCATGGTGAGGGTCATGGGATTCGAAAGACTCAATGCAACCGAGACACAAGGAAACGCAGCGGAGAAACTCGAGCAATCAGGCTGGCTCAGCACGGGCCGCAGGAGATACTCCTGATCCCACTTGCCTCCCAACCTCTTGTCTGCGTGCCTGTGCCTCCGTGGTGAACGACGCTGAATCGTGCCGGCGCGATGGCTCGCGCCGGCGCGTGATGAGTGCGATCGATCAGGGCTTCTTCTTGGAAGCCGGAGCCGCCGCCGGCTTGCCGCCCGCTGCGAACTCGTTGTTCATCTTCGTCAGGATCGCCTTGGTGATGTCGATCGAGTCGGCGGCGTACATCACCCGCTTCTGGGCGATCACCATGCTCACCTGGTCCGAGCTCATGTTGCTGTCGAACCGGATCGCGCGGTCATCGACAATGACCAGATCGAAGCCGTTCTTCTGGGCGTAGTCGGCGCACGCGTCGGCGACCATCTTGTGTGCGTCCTTGAACAGGTCGCCCTTCTCGATGTTGATGATCTGCTGATAGGCGTTGGTCTTTGCCTGGGCGGTCGCGCTCTTCTCGACCAGCGACCCCGCCTGCTCGCGACGCTTCTTGTCTTCCAGCGGCAGGAGGTCCAGCTTCTTCTGCAACTCGTCGAGCTCGTTCGCGAGCACCGTCAGTTCCTTCTGACGCTCGTCGGCCTTGTTCTTCAGCTTGCCCTGTTCGAGCTTCAGGTAGTCCAGCCCGTTGAGCACTTCCTCAATGTTGACCACCGCCACCCGCGGAGCGTCCGCGACGGCGTTGGTGTGAGCCGTGACATAGCGAGTTCCGGCGGTCGCGGCGAAGGCCGCCACACCCACCAGAACGGCCGTACCCAACGCGCGGGAGGAGGCAACCAGGCCGACCGTGCGAGCAATCTTCGTATCGAGCTTCATGTCAATGGGATCCTGAGGCGTGCACACAACCAAGACGCCGACGGGGCACGCCGCCCGTCAGGAACCGGTCGAAATCTCCACCAATCCCCGCGGAACTCCGTTCCGCCCGCCCCCCCGGCGCCGCTCTCGAACTCGTCGCCGTCCATGGCCCGACCGGTCGTGCCGTCGCCATTCTATGAAGTCGCGGCCCCCCGGGGGACCCCATCCCCCGGGCCGCGACCGGAACCCATCGATGCACGGACTTTGTTCGGAAGTCCCGCCCTGCGTCAGGCTTCCAACCGTTTTCCCGGGCCCTCAGACCGACCTTGCACCAAAGTCGCTCCACGCCCGGTCCGATACGCCGAGTATGGAAGCAAACCCGAGCCTGAAGTTCGATCGCCGTCGCGGCGGGCGCGAGCCCATCAGTGGCACCGCCGTCGCGGTGTTCCAACGCAACGGTCGCGAACCCATGCTCACCAGCGTCCGCGTCGCCGACGTCGGACCCGGCGGCCTGGGTGTCTATTCCGACCTCGAAATCAAGCCCGGCACCGCATTCAGCCTTTACCCTGACGACCCGATGCAGCCCCGACGCATCGGCCGCGTCGTCCGCTGCCAGCGGCTGGCGACCAGCTACCGCCTCGGGCTGCAGTTCCAACAGTCGATCGCGGCCTGACCCGCTATCGCCCGCTCTCCCGCTGCATCGCCGTCAATTCATACAGCACGATGTGCTTCATCAGTGTGCCCGCCGCCGTTGATGCCGCGGCCAGCACGCCCCGCCAGCCATCGCGCCAGCCGGATTTCAGGACCAGCTGCTTGATGAACGCCGCGCTGGGCTGGACCGCGATCTCGACAAAGCCGCTCCGCTTGCCCTGCCCAAAGAGACCCTCGGCGTGCAGCCGTGCGTACCGCGCCTGACGCTCGATGTGATCCGCGAACGACACGAATGAATCGTGCCGCAGCGTTCCCTCGAGCGTGCCTTCCTTCGCGCCGGCGGACATCTCCAGTTGATCGTGCGGGTCGATGCCGCCCCACTTGGCCAGCCCGCGGCGGACCAATCGCAAGCGCCATTCCGGCTGCCAGCAATGCTCGAGGAATCGGCCAGCGACGAAGGTCTTTCGATTCAGGCGGTATCCCTGGGCCGTGTCCGCCGACCGTGCCACG
>JBILLU010000011.1:0-32988 GCA_044375915.1 Phycisphaerales bacterium | reverse complement strand
GCGGCGTTGTTCAGTACGTGAAGTTGGCGTTGGGGTGGGTGGATCCCAGGGCCTCGGTTGCGCTGTTGCCGTTCACCGACGGGGGTGCGGCAACGGCGGTTCTGTCGATGATCGGTCCGTAGTGATTGCCGCTGACGATTGTCCAGTTGAGGGTGTTTCCCGAGCAGGTGTTCTTGATGATGATGTTCTGGAGGCCATCGACGTCGATGCCGCGGTCGTTCCCGTTGCAGACATTGTCTTCGATGCGGTTTGCGTTGCCGGTGGCCAGAATGCCCGCGCCGAGGCTTGCGCCGGCGCCGTTTTTGGCGGACACAACGCCGGACACGAGTGAGTTGCCGAGGATCATCACGCCGTGACTGGTGTTGAGTTGGGTGACGCATCCGCGGATGATGGCGTTGACGCCCGTTCTGATTCCCGCGCCGGTGTTTGAGTTGCTGATGCAGTCGATGACGCTGCTGCCGTCGTTGGCGAAGATTCCATTGGTCTGGTTGTTCTCGGCGGTGCACTGGACCACCTGCGACGACATGCCGACGAGGATGCCACTCCCGGAGTTGTTGCTCGCGGTGCACAGCCGCACACGGGCACGATCGCCGAGGCGGATGCCGATGACGCATTCGCGGACAAGCACACCCTCGATCACGACGCCCGTCGCGTTGTCGAAGATATCGATGCCTTGATTTCCCCAGTTGCGTACAGAACCGTTGCGGACAGAGACATCGGCCACCGTGCTATCGGTGCTCGTGATCCCGTCGAGTGAGCCGGTCACGCCAGCCATCACAAAGCCGCCCAGATCGATGGTCACGTTGCTCGCTGTGATCTCGATGCCGTGCTTGTTGGCGACGCCGGTGATGTTGCCGGTGAGGTAGTAGGAGCCGGGCTGAGTGATCTTGAAGAGCGAGTCTGCATCGCCGGGTGTGTTGGTGTCGTTGATGGCGATGCGGGGCTCGACCTCGGCGAGGGGCTTGTTGGTCGGGGCGATGGGGCCTGCGGGCGGCGCGATCGGGCCGGCAAAGGCGGCGAAGCTGAGCGCGGTCAAGATGATCGAGAGCATCGGGCGGCGCATAAGCATGTCCTTTCACGGCGTCGGCGTCGGCGCGAAAGGTCGTGCGTCGCCGCGGGGCGCGAGGGCTAATGAAGTCGCGGACGGGCGAGGTTTGGAGAGCCGATGCGTCGCGGCCGGCCGCACGGGAGTTCGTGAACTGGTCGGGCGTGCCTTTGGGTTCTTTTGTTCATAGGATGGAGAGCCCCAGGAGGCGGGACGGGAAGAGGCGTTCGCAACGATCCCTGACTGAGAGCTACACCATGATCGATCCGAGCAAGCTGAAGGACCTTGTCAAGCTGATGGTCGAGAACGACCTGACCGAGTTGGATCTGCAGGACGAGAAGGAAACGGTGACGATCCGCCGCGGGCCGCAGGGCGGGGTGGTGAATCACTCGCCGGTGTACTACGGCGGTGGTGGTGGCGGTGGGGCTCCGGGCTACGCCCTGACGCCGGCACCGGCCGCGGCTCCGGCCCCAGCCGCCAGCGGCACTGCCGCCCCGGCCGCCCCGAAGGCGGACTCCGACGCGGGCCTCATCGCGATCGAATCGCCGATGGTCGGCACGTTCTACTCCGCGGCCAACCCCGACAGCCCGCCCTTCGCCGCCGCGGGCACCAAGATCACCGCCAGCACGGTCGTCTGCCTCATCGAAGCGATGAAGGTGTTCAACGAGATCAAGGCCGAGAAGACCGGCACCATCGAGAAGGTGCTCGTGAAGAACGGGGATGCGGTGGAGTTTGGGCAGAAGTTGTTTTTGGTGAGGCCCTGAGAAGGGGAGCAGGGGAGGAGGGGAGCAGCGGAGCAGGGAAGGAATGGCCGTGGGCGTTCCGATTCGCAATCACCGCGACCTCATCGCCTGGCAGCGTGCCATGGAGCTTGCTGAGCGGGTGTACGCGGTGGCCGCGGAACTTCCAGAATCGGAACGTTTCTCCCTCTCGCAGCAGCTCCGACGAGCCGCGGTTTCTGTGCCGAGCAACATCGCGGAAGGGCACGGACGGCACTCGCGGAAGGACTACGTGAAGTTCCTGCGGATCGCCCGGGGCTCCTTGGCCGAACTCTCGACGCAGCTCGAACTGGCGACGCGATTGAAGCTTGTTCGCTCTGACCCTCAAACCGCTCAACTCATCGAAGAAACCGATCGCATCCTGAACGCCCTCATACGAAGCCTTGTCACCCGCATCAACGACTAGTGTCTTTTCCCTGCTCCGCTGCTCCCCTCCTCCCCTGCCCCCCTCATGTTCAAACGCATCCTCATCGCCAACCGTGGAGAGATCGCTCTCCGCATCCTCCGGGCCTGTCGCGAACTCGGCGTCGAGGCGGTCTGTGTGTACTCGACCGCCGACAAGGACGCGCCGTACCTGAAGCTCGCCGATCGGGCGATCTGCATCGGGCCCGGGCCGGCCAAGGAGTCGTACCTCAACATCGCGCGGCTGCTGTCGGCGGCCGAGATCGCGGATGCGGATGCGATCCATCCGGGGTATGGGTTCCTGTCGGAGCGTCCGGACTTCTCGCAGGCGTGCCGCGATTGCAAGATTGAGTTCATCGGGCCGTCGCCCGAATCGATGCAGGCACTGGGCGACAAGGTGGAGTGCAAGCGCACCGCCAAGGCCAACGGCGTGCCGGTCTTCCCCGGCTCGGATGGCGCGCTCGAGGATGAGAACGAGGCGGTCAAGGTCGCCAACGAGATCGGGTATCCGGTCATCATCAAGGCCTCGGCCGGTGGCGGCGGGCGCGGGATGAAGATCTGTCGCGACGAGGCGACGCTGCGGCAGCAGCTCCGCACCGCGAGCCAGGAGGCCCAGGCGGCGTTCGGCAACGGCGCGGTCTTCATCGAGAAGTTCCTCGAGAAAGCACGGCACGTCGAGCTGCAGATGCTGGGCGACAAGCACGGCAACGCGATCTACCTGTGGGAGCGCGACTGCTCGATGCAGCGGCGGCACCAGAAGGTGATCGAGGAGGCGCCGGCGCCGAACATTGATCGGGCGAAGTTGACCAAGGTGGCGGAGTCGTGCCGCAAGCTGCTGCAGAGCGTGAAGTACGCCGGAGCGGCGACGTGCGAGTTCCTGCTCGACGCCAAGGGCGATTTCTACATGCTCGAGGTGAACACCCGCGTGCAGGTGGAGCATCCGGTGACGGAACTGATCACCGGCGTCGACGTCGTGAAGATGTCGATCAAGATCGCGGCCGGCGAGAAGATCCCGTACAAGCAGGAAGAGATCAAGATCCACGGCCACGCGGTGGAGTGCCGCATTTGTGCGGAGGACCCGGCGATGGGCTTCCGCCCGAGCGCGGGCAAGATCACGACGTGGGAGCCGCCGGGCGGCCCGGGCGTGCGGATGGATACGCATGTGGTGGCCGGGTATGTGGTGCCGCCGAACTACGACAGCATGATCGGGAAGCTGATCGTGCACGCGGAGACGCGGGACCTGGCGCTCGATCGCGCGGTGCGGGCGTTGAAGGAATTCACGGTGGGGCCGATCAAGACGACGATCCCGCTGCATATCCAGTTGTGCAACAACGCGGACTTCCGCAAGGGCGGCGTGGATATTCACTACTTGGAGCGGTTGCTGAAGTAGGTCGATCGTGCTGGCGAGCAGATCGCGCCTCCCCGCCCCGCGAAGCGGGGAGGGGTGGTCGAGGCTTGGTTGGGGGGCGAGACCGGGGAGGGGCCTTCGGCGTTCGGAAGTTCCTGCGTTTGGCTGCCCGCAATCCCCTCACCTGACTTGAGGCTTTGCCTCAAGTCGTCCTCTCCCCGCATGCGGGGAGAGGAGGCGCGGCGGCGGCGGAGTGGCGGACGGGCGCGGACTTCGATGGGGCGTTGCCGATCTGGCCGATAGACGCTGCGATGTGCGGCATCTCGGGCATTCTGTCGTCTTCTCGTCAACCGGATCCGTCTTGGAAGGACGCTGTCGTCGCCATGCGGGATCGCATGGCGCATCGCGGTCCGGACGGCGCGGGATTGCTGGAGCGTCCGGGCTGCGTGCTCGGGCACCGGCGGCTCGCGGTCGTCGATCTGTCGGCCGAGGCGGCACAGCCGATGGTGTCGGCCGACGGACGGTTCGCGATTGTCTACAACGGCGAGCTGTACAACGACGCTGAGCTGCGGGCGGATCTCACCCGGATGGGCGTCAGGTTCCGCACGCAGAGCGACACCGAGACGGTGCTGGCGGCGTTCGGGGTGTTTGGCGAGCACGCGTTTGACAAGTTGCGGGGGATGTTCGCGCTGTGTGCCGTGGATCTGGAGCGGCGGGTGGCGTGGCTGGCGCGGGATCCGCTGGGCATCAAGCCGCTGTACTTTGCCGAGGTGCAACGTGATGGGTCGCCGGAGCTGGTCTTTGCCAGCGAGATCGCGGCGATGCTGCAGCATCCATTGATCGAGCCGACGCCGGATCGACTGGGGATTGTGTCGTACCTGACAACGTCGCGGACGTCGTTTGCGGAGCGGACGCTGATCGAGGGCGTGAAGCTGCTCGAGCCGGGTGCGGTCATGCGGGTGCGGTTTGCGCCCGGTGAACTGCGGGTGACGCGGCGTTCGCTGTGGGATTCGTTCACGGCGCGGATCAGCGCCGACGTCGGTGCGGTGGTGGAAGAGAGCGTGCGGCTGCACCTGCGGAGCGATGTGCCGCTGTGCACGCTGCTCTCGGGCGGGCTGGACAGTTCGATCATCGCGACGGTCGCCAAGAAGGAATTGGGTGGCAAGGACCTGATGAGCTTCGCCGCGGGCGCGAAGGGTGCGTCGGCCCCGGGGCAGGATGATTTCGCGTTTGCGCGGCACATGGCCGAGCATCTGGGCACGACGCACACCGAGGCGGTGGTGACGCAGGAGCTGTTCGAGCTGCGCTGGCGGGAGATTGTCGAGCGGACGCTCTTGCCCCTGAGCACGCCCAATGAAGTGGCGATCAACGAGGTGGCGCGCACGCTGCGGGCCCGCGGGTGCATCGTGACGCTCAGCGGCGAAGGGGCCGACGAGCTGTTTGGCGGCTACGACCTGGCGCTCCTGGCGGCGGCGCAGTTCCGCGACGGGACGCACGCGATCCAGCAGCGGCTGGCCAACCCGCACGCCTTGACGCCCGGCGAGTTTGAGATGCTCGCCAACGCGTGGCTCACGCCCGAGTCGTACCACGAGGCGTTCGCGCCGGAGTTCCTTGAAGGGGTGGATCACGGCGTGGCGATCCGCGAGGACTTCACCCGCGAGTTCGCCCGCTGCGAGGAAGCTGCGGCGATGCTCGGGCATCACGACCCGTTGCAGTCGCACCTGATCTTCCAGCGGCGGACGAACCTGGCATCGCTGCTGCTCCGGCTGGATTCGGCGGCGATGCTCGAAGGTGTCGAGGGACGCACGCCCTTCGCGGATGTTGTCGTTGCCGGTCTGGCGGAGCGGCTGCCGATGCACCGCAAGTTCGTGGCCCGGACCGACGGCCAGCGCCGCGTGCAGGACACCAAGGTCGCGCTCCGCGAGGCGTTCGGGCCGCGGCTGCCGGGCGCGATCGTGACGCGGGAGAAGGCGAGCTTCCCGCTGCCGTTCCAGAACTGGATCGGTGCGGCACGGCGTGCGGCGCTCGAGAGCGAGGCGCTTCGGGCGGTGTACCGGCCGGAGATCATCGAGGCGGTGTGCGCCGGGCCGTCGCGCTTGTGGCATCTGGCATGGCCGATGCTGAACCTGGCGCTGTGGTTTGAGGCGATGGAAGCGCACGATCGGGCGCGGCGGAGTGCACGGGCGTCGCAGCCGGAGCGGACCTGACCGCGTCACTACGATTGGCCATGCCCCGTGCCGGACGTCCACGCCGCTCGATTCCATCTCAAGGACCCGCGGGGAAGGTGCGCCTGCAGCGGATCATGGCCGATGCCGGCGTCGCCGCCCGGCGCGAGTGCGAGCGCTTGATCGAGACCGGGCACGTCGAGGTCAATGGCGAGCGGATGGATCGGCTGCCGGTGTTTGTTGACCCGGAGCAGGACGAGATCCGCGTGGACGGGCGGCTGATCAAGGCCCTCACCAAGCATCTGTATCTGTTGTGGCACAAGCCGTCGAAGGTTCTGGCGACGCCACCGATCGATGAGTACGAAGGACGGCCGACGGTCGCCGACTATGTCAGCCACCCGAGCGCCCCGCGTTTGTTCCCCGTGGGCACGCTGGGCTTCGACGCGACCGGGCTGATGCTGCTCACGAGCGACACCAAGCTTGCGAGCGTGCTCTCGCACCCGCGCTCGGGCGTGGAGCGGGTGTATCACGCCCGCGTCAAAGGCACGCTCGACGGCGCGACCATGGCCAAGCTTCGCAAGGGCGTCATCGTCTTTGAGCGCGAGTTCGAGGTCGAGAAGGCCGGCACGCCCAACCCGCGCGACGCACGTCAACGCGGGCCGGGCCAGCGCGGTGCGGCACAGCGAGCCGTGGGTGGGGGGGCGTCTCGCCCCGGCGCGGCGGGCTCGCGGAACGCCGCCGACCCTCGCCTCAACGCCTCCCGCAGTAAGCTCGCGCGTCCCAACGAGCGCCAGCGCACCCGGCGGATCCGCTTGGAAGTGCGGGCCCTCGATCCCGACGCTCAGACCAACCGGGCCGCGGCTCACACCGCCAAGGGGCGGCGTCCGCGTGATGAAGCGATCGAAGAGATGGGTGGCGGTGGCGGGAGCAGCGCGGGCAATACCGCGATCGAGATCATCACCACCGAGACCCGCGACGAGTACATCGTGCAGGCGTTGCAGTTGATCGGGCATCCGGTTCGCAAGTTGACGCGGGTGGCGATCGGGCCGCTGCGACTGCGCGAGATCGGCCCTGGCGCGTGGCGTGAGATGAGCCGCGAGGAAGCCAAGGAGTGGCGCAAGCTGGTGGACACGCTGCTGCGCCGGGCTGGTGGGGGCGGGGGTGGTGGCGAACGCAAGAATCGTCCGGCGTCGGCCGGTCCGGGCAAGCGCAGGCCGCGGGTTATCGGTGGGGCGGCCCCGGCGAAGCCTGCGATCGAAAAGCCCGGGGTTTCCCAAGAAGATGGAGAGGTGGAGGGGATCGATCCGGAGGAGTTTGAGGAATAGAAAGCGAAGAACGAACAGCGAAAACAGGAGAGCCCGGAAGGCGCCGCCGCGCCTCCTCTCCCCGCTTGCGGGGAGAGGACGACTGGAGGCGAAGCCTCCAGTCAGGTGAGGGGATTGCGGGTACCAACGCGTGTTGACATCCGGACCCACAGCACCCCTCCCCGGTCTCGCAAAGCCTCGACCACCCCTCCCCGCTTCGCGGGGCGGGGAGGCGCGTCACGCGGTCCGATCACGAACGACCAACTCCAACTCCAACTCCAACCTCAGTCCTCAGCCCTAAGTCCTAAGTCCTGATCCCTCACCCCTTCCCACCGTGTCCACACCCCCCAACAACAACGGCTGGCAGAAACCCCAACGCCACTGGGTGATCGATTACATCATCGACACCATCGGTTGGCCCAAGGACGAGGACGATCGACCGGACCTGACGGCGATCCAGGCGCTGAATCTGCCGCCGGGTACCAAGCCGAGCACGCTGAACCTGCTGTCGATCTCGGTGTCGGGTTTCTACAGGGCGCAGATGCCGCTGATGGCGGCGGCGCTCGCGTACCGCACGATCTTCGGGCTGGTGCCGGTGTTGATCATCGCGTTGTCGATGCTGGGCGCGTTCGCGAGCGAGAAGGGGATCAAGGAAGTGGTGGACAGCTCGCTGCGATTCAGTGGGCTGGCCGAGGTGTTCCAGATCGAAGAGAAGAGCGCGCCGAAGGACGGCGGCGACGCAAGCGACAGTGCGCAGCAGAACCCGCCCGAGCTGGCCAAGCCCGCAGAAGCCACCGAGAAGCCGGTCGTGACCGGTCCGGTGATCCAGCGTGAGAAGCTCGACGAGTGGGTGAAGAGTCTGTCGGGCGGGGTGAAGTCGATCAGCTTCACGGGCATCGGTATCGCGTCGCTGCTGCTCTTGATCTATGCCGCGGTGTCGATGGTGGTTGAGATCGAGTACGCGTTCAACCGGATCTACGAAGCGCCGGCGGGCAAGAGCTGGTCGCGGCGGATCATGCAGTACTGGACGCTGATGACGCTGGGCGCCCTGTTCCTGGTGGGCACGTTTTATGTGGGCAACCAGATCAACGCCTGGGTGCAGTCGGGCATCGAGCGCAACGTCACCGGCGAGGTCGCCTCGGCGCTGCTCAAGCTCGCGGGGCTGTCGATCCAGATCGGCATCACCGGCGTGATCCTGATGGTGATCTACTTCACCGTGCCCAACGCGCGGGTTCGGTTCCTGCCCGCGGCGGTCGGCGCGCTGTTCGCGGCCGTGCTGTGGGAGATGCTGAAATTCGGTTTCCGCTGGTACGTCCTGCAGGTCAGCCAGCCGACCAGCAGCTACAGCCGCTTCTATGGATCGCTGGCGTTGCTGCCGTTGACACTCTTCCTGATCTACTGCACCTGGCTGATCATCCTCTTTGGCTTGCAGATCGCGCGGTCGATCCAGCTCTTCGGGCGGCTTCGGTCGCTCGGGCCGAACCTGTTTGCATTGGCGGCGGCGCGCGGTCCCAGCGAGCCGGCGATCATCGATTCGGGCGTGGTCATCCCGATCATGGTCGGGATCGCGAAGAACTTCGAGAAGGGCAAGCCGACGTGTGCGGCGGACCTCAAGGGCGAGGTGCGGCTGCACGAGTCGGTGCTTCGAGAGGTGCTGCGTCAGCTCGCGCGTTCGGGGCTGCTGCTGCAGGTCGCGGTGCAGAACACGAGCTCGCCCGCGTCGATCCTGTTGCCCGGCATTCCGATCCAGGGCGACGAGTTCTTCACGCTGGCGCGCGGGACGAGCGCGATCCCGGTGGAGCAGCTCTTGACCATTGGTTACACGATCAGCGACGGCGTGAAGGCGTTGGACCCGGAGGCCGAGAAGAGCCTGCCGCCGGCCTTGGCGCGTCTGCGTGCCGCCCAACGCGAGGCGGCGAAGGGCATGACCTTGGCCGACTTGATCCAGCCCGCCCCGGAGAGTGTGTCGGTGCAGGCGGTGGTCGCAGCAACCCCGAACCCCGCGTGAGCGAAGAGAGAACCGGAGCCGCTATGAAGATCTGTTTGAACCGTCACGATGATCGCTCTTCGAGCCGCGGGTACCCGCCCGCGCGGTCGATGGCTCGAGCCGTCGCCCTGCTTGGGGCAGCCGCGATGCTCGGTGGCTGTTATGAGCGGGTGGTGGATGCGTCGGGGCCGAACGCGGGGACGGCGGATGTGCAGCCTGCGTATCGCAGCGAAACGTGGCTGGACCGCGCGGTGTTTCCGGAGAAGGGTCGCGAGGAATCGGCGTTCGGGTCCACCACGGCGGAGCGGCAACGGGCGTACATGCGTCAGAACCGCAGCGGGAACTGAACGTGGATCGGGCGAGCTGGTGGCGGCTCAGCCGATGGGTTCCAGCAGGGGCACCTGGCTGTCGGCGTGGGCTCGCAGCGAGCGCCCGGCGGTGAACGGCTGGCTGATCTGTTCGAAGCGTGATGACGCGATGTCGACGGTGCGCCAGCGGGGGCTGCGGACTTTCATGTTGGCGCGGTAGTCGCTGAGGAGCACGCAGCGCAGGGCATACCAGCGGCCGCGGCTCTCGAAGATCTCCTGGAACAGCGCGTCCGGAGGTTGCTCCTCGCACCAATAGACGAACACGAAGGCGGGCTCGAAGCCCTGGCCGAAGAGCGAGCCCCAAGTGGCGAGGCTGTCGACGTCGTCCTGCGTCACCCAGTTCTCCAGCCGCGAGCGGGCGGAGGCGGCGAGGGTGCGAGGGCTGACGCGACGGCCCTTGACTTCGAGCAGCAGATTCTGCGACTCGCCGTAGATGACGAAGTCGAAGGATTTGACCGACGAGGCTCGGTCAACATCCGCGCGGTGCACTTCCAGCCGCGGCGAGGCGGACTCGGGGAGCAGCGCTTTTTTGGCTTCATCGACCGCGACGTAGGGGATGCGCGAGGAGCGGAGGAAGTCCTCGAATGCGGCTTCGTAATGGTGTCGGCGTTGGGTCACGAGCGCACCCCCGATTCTCAAGGCACTTGACCGCGGAGCACGCAGAGAACGCAGAGAAGGCAAAGGCAGTTTACCACGGAGATCACGGAGGACACGGAGGGAGGCATGGGTTCAAGGAAGGAGAGGCCGCTCGCACGGGGCTTTTCGTTCCCACCTGTCTCTCTCTGTGGTCTCCGTGATCTCCGTGGTGAATTGCCTTCTTCCGAACTCCGCGCTCTCCGCGTCCTCCGCGGTGAAATGCCTTCGGCGAACTGGCTTACTTGCTTTCCTTCGGCTCCATGCCCTTGGGCACCGGCGGCTTCTGTCCCGCCTGGAGGATCAGGACGTCGAGCAGGTCCCGCTCGGCCTTCTTGTATTCCTGCATCGAGTCGCGGAGCAGCTTGAGCTGCTCGGCGATCGTCTCGGGCGTGGGCCCGGTGCCGGCGGGCGAGGCCTGGGCCAGGGCCATCGCGTTGGTCAGGCTCTCGCTGGTGGCACGCACCGCGGCGGTCGCGTCGGCGTAGTACGTCGCGGCGCGGAAGAGCGCGTCGGCCTCGAGGTCCTTCTTGGCGGGCTGGAAGAACAAGCGCCAGGGCTGGGCGCGGATCTCGCCGATGGCGCGGTTGGCCTGATCACTGGTGAGCCGCAGATTTGCGACGGTGCGGCGGAGCGAGGGCAATTCGGTCGCCATCCAGTTGTTGGTCGCGACCGATGCCTCGCGGAAGTTCTTGAGCCCGTCGTTGAGCAGCGGGATGGACTGCGTCCGAACGTCCTCGACCGCGCCCTTGGCCTGGCTGATGGTGTCGCGGAGTGTGGCTTTGTTCTCGTCGACGACGCTGTTGACGTTGCCGACCAGTTTGCCGAAGTCATCGACCCGGGCGTTGAAGTTCTCGGCCATCGGCTTCAGTGTCTTGCTGAACTCGGCGATGTCGGTGGTGGTCGAATCGATGTTGGCGGTCCACTTGGGCCAGCTCTCGCGGGTGCTCTTGGTGACGGCGCCGACATCGTCGATGATGGTGTTGATCTTGGGCGAATTGGACTCGACGAGCGTGCGTGCGGATTTGAGCGTGGCCTGCAGGTCATCGACCATGGCCTTGATCTTCTCGCTGCTGAGGCCGGCTTGGGTGAGCAGGGCCGGGGGCGCGAGCCCGCCGAGGATGGTGTCGCCGTCCTTGAGCAGGCCCTTGTCGGGCGTGCCGATGCCGGAGATGTTGATGGTGCTCTGGCTGCCCAGGAGCGGGCGGTCGAGCGCGATCAAGGCATTGGCGTAGAGCTTGTGCTCGGCGGCGATGCGGATCGCGACCAGGACATTCTCGGTGGCGGGGTCAAACTCGACGCCGGTGACGCGGCCGACGATCTGGCCGCCGAGCGTCACAGAGTTGCCGGCCTTCACGCCGGGTGCACCTTGGGCGACGGGGAACTTCACCACGAACTTGTGCGCGGGCTTGAGGAACTCCATCGCGCTCGTGAGCGAGAAGGCGATGGCGATGAACAAGACGACCGATCCCAGGAGGAACAGGCCGGCGAGTACGGAGTAACGGGCGGGGCTTCGGAGGGACATTTCGTGGGTAGGTTAGCGGAAAAGGTCGGGGAAGGGGAGGAGGGGTGGAGCGGAGCAGGGGGGCGGCGGGGAGAAAAGGCATTTCACCGCGGAGAGCGCAGAGGACACGGAGCGAGACATGGGTTCAAGGCAGGGGCTTTGGACCCCGTTGGAATCTGACTTGTTCGTCCCCTCCCTGTCTTCCTCCGTGGTCTCTGTGCTCTCTGTGGTGAACTGTCTTTCACCCCTTGGATTTCGAGAAGCGTCCGAACAGGCCGGAGCGGGTGCCGCCGGCGGTGCTGCGGGTGGGCTCGAGGCTGGGCGTCGGCAGGATCTGCTCGACCGGCACGCCGAGCAGATCGGCCTCGAACGCGGCTTCGGAGCGGCGCTCGGTGATCGGCCCCTCGGCGTCGCCGCGGAGGAACTGGCGGATCAGTCGCTCGGTCTGCGGCAGGTCCTTGGCGTCGGCGTCGGACAACTTCCGCAAGTTGTCGTACCAGTCGCGGGTCTCGACCTTCAGCATCTTGCCGCGGTCGAGCATGGCCATGCGGTCGGCGATCACGAACGCCGAGTCCATTTCGTGGGTCACGACCACGCTGGTGACGCCGAGCTGGCGGGAGAGATCGACGATCAGGCGATCGATCTGAGCGCTGGTGACGGGATCAAGACCGGCGGAGGGTTCGTCGTAGAAGAGGATCTCGGGGTCGAGGGCGAGGGCGCGGGCGAGGCCGGCGCGTTTCTTCATGCCGCCGGAGATCTGGGCGGGGTACTTGTGGGCGTGCTCGCGCAGGCCGACGAGCTCGAGCTTGATCTTGACCTGGATGTCGATGATCTCTTGCGAGAGGTCGGTGTGCTCCTTCAAGGGCAGGGCGACGTTCTCGGCGATGGTCATCGAGTTGAACAGCGCGCCGGACTGAAAGAGGATGCCGAAGCGCTTGCGGACGTCGGCGAGCTTCTCCTCGTCGCCGCCGATGCCGCCTTGGCCGACGAGCGGGCCCATGTCCTGCCCGAAGAGCATGACTCGTCCGCGGTCGGCGGCGAAGGACCCGATGATGACCCGCAGGAGCGTCGACTTGCCCGAGCCCGACCCGCCCATGATGACCATCGTCTCGCCCGGGTAGACATCGAGGTCGATCGACTCGAGCACGGCGCGCCCGTCGAAGATCTTGGCGACCTGCTGGCAGGAGATGAGGGGCGGACGGTTGCTGGCCACGGAAGGAATGTAGCAGACGCGACCAGCCGGCGGCGACGGAATAGGGGGCCCCGGCGTGCGAGGTGTCGGGATGAGCGCCGCGCCGTACGATGGCTCATGCCCCCGTCTCTCTCCTCTGCTGTCCGTGACGAGCACCATCGCTGGCTGTTGGAAGTGACCCAGATCCCGACCGCCGCGGGGCGTGAGCAGCGGGTGATCGAGTGGATTCAGCGTTGGGTGAAGCAGCGGCCGTCGCTGGCGTTGGCGACCGACCGCAGCGGCAACATGACGGTCTCGATCCGCGACGCCCGGGCCACCGACCTTGCCCCGGTGTACTTCACGGCGCACCTAGATCATCCGGCGTTTGTGATCGAGCGCATCGTGAGCCCGTCCTGCGTCGAGCTGTCGTTCCGGGGCGGGGTGATGGACGACTACTTCAAGAACGCCAAGGTCGCGATCCACTCCACCACGCACACCCGGCATGTCGCTGTGTTGACCGGGGAGACGCCCGCCCCGGCCCGCGAGGGCGTCGGGACGCCGCCGTTCAAGCACTATCTCGCGGAACTCACCAACCCCAACGACACGACCAAGGGGCTCTCGCTCGGCGACGTCGCGGTGTGGGACCTGCCGCTGGCTCGGATCGAGAGCGGCAGCATTTATACGCAGGCGTGCGACGACCTTGCGGCGCTGGTCGCGGCTCTGGCTGCGTTCGACGTGATTGCGGGTAAGAAAGAGACCGCCCGCGACGTTCGGCTGCTCTTTACGCGCGCCGAGGAAGTGGGCTTCATCGGGGCTATCGCCGCGTGCCGCGACGGCACGATTCCCAAGAGCGCGACCGTGATTGCGCTTGAGAACAGCCGCAGTTTCCCGCACGATTCGCCGATCGGCGGGGGGCCGATCGTCCGGGTGGGCGACCGCATGACGATCTTCTCGCCCACGCTGAGCGAGTCGATCGCCAAGTGCGCCGAGGCGCTCGCGGGCGGGCCCGCCACGCCCACCGCGTCGCAGAAGACCGACAAGGCGCGGCAGTGGAAGTGGCAGCGCAAACTCATGTCCGGCGGCGCGTGCGAGGCGAGCGTGTTCTGTGCCGCGGGCTACGACGCGACGTGTGTCTGCCTGCCGCTGGGCAACTACCACAACATGGGCGATCTGCAAGCGATCCAGGATGGCACCGCCACAAGGCCGGCGACCATCGAGCCCGAGTTCGTGAGCGTCAGCGACTTCGACGGACTCGTTGATCTTCTGATCGCCTGCGGCCAGGACCCGCGGCTGAACAGCAAGGACAGCCCCAACCCGCTCGGCCCCGGGCTGCGCCCCGTCGGAGCCGTGCCGGCGCTGGTGGAGAAGTTGTGGAACGAGCGGGCGTATGTGCTCGGGTGAGCGGCGTCAGGGCTGCTTCGCCGGATCCAGTATCCCGATCTTCTCGATCCCCAGCCGGGCGCAGAGTTCGTGCAGCTGCACCACGATCTCGTAGGGAACCTCGCTGCGCGGGCGGACGACCACGGCGAGTTGCTTGGGGCTGCGTCGCTGCGCAACCTCGTTGAGGAAGCGGATCGCGTCGTCGATGCCGCCGCTTTCGATCTTGGCTTCGCCGCCCTCGCGAGCGCGGACGACGACGACGCCGGCGTTCATCGCCAGTTGCAGTTCGATGCGGGTGATGTCCGGGCTGGGCGCGATCGGCGAGGGCTTGGCGGGCGGCAGGGCGGTCTTGAGCAGCCACTCGGGCCCGAGGACGCTCGCGCTGGCCATGAAGAAGACCAGGATCACCATCACCACGTCCACCATCGGCGTCATGTTGGGGCCGTAGTGCAGCTCGTGGGTCGCCAGCGCGTTGCGGCGGCGAAAGACGTGCGAGCGGCTCATGGCTTGCCGCCTCCGGCATCGGCCGGCGGCGCGACGCCGCGCTGGGCGACGAGCTTGACGGAGAGCAGGCCCGCCTCGCGGCAGGCGTTCAGGACCGGGGACACGCTGCCGTAGGCGAGGCGGCGGTCGGCGCGGATCTGCACCTCGGCGCCGGGTGTGAGGGCGGCAAGGTCCTTGAGGCGCTGCGTGAGGTTCTGCATCGCGACGCGCTCGGTGCCGATGGTGAGCACAGGTGCGGCGTCGGGTGCGGCGTCCGGCTCGTCACTGGGCGCGAGGTTCAGCACGATCGGGGCGGACTGTTCGGCGCGCTCACCCTGGCCGGCGCTGGGCAGGCTGACGCTGCCGCTGCGGCCGGAGGCGAGATGGCCGACCATCAGGTAGAAGATGATGAGGCACATCACGACGTCGATCATCGGCGTGACGTTGACGTGCGGCGTGCCGCCGCGGAGGTTGTTGGAGCGCCGACGCATGGCCTAGGCGTGAGCCTTCTCGCGTGTCGAGGGCTTGAGCTCGGCCTCGCTGGGGCCTCGTGTGCCGTCGGCGGGGAGCAGATCGACGAGCTGCGTGCAGACAACCATCGCGCGGGTGCAGATGCGATCGACGATGGAGCGGTAGAACCCGAAGACGAGCAGGCAGGGGATGGCGAGCGTGAGGCCTAGCAGCGTGTGGAAGAGGGCCTTGCTGATGCCCAGCGAGAGGTCGGTGGGGCCGGCCTGGCCACCGGATTCGCCCAGCGAGGTGAAGGCGATGATCATGCCCCAGACGGTGCCGGCGAGGCCGATGAGCGGTCCGAGGTTGCCGATGATGTTCAGCGGCTCGATCGCCCGGAACCAGCGCGAGCACTCATCGCTGGCGGCGATTTCGGCGGTCTCGCGGATCGATTCGCGGTCCCTGCGGCCCGCGGCCAGCACTTCGCGCAGCACGCGAGACGGGAAGCTCTCGTCGGTGCGGACGAAGGCGCGGAGGTCTTCCTCGCGACCGGCGCGGGCGAGATCGGTGAGTCGGTTCACGCTCACCTCGGGCAGGATGCGGCTCTCGCGCACGTCGAGCATGCAGCGGACGATGATCGTCACCGCCACCAGCGAGCCGACCAGGAGCAGCACGGTAAAGACGTCGAACGACTGGGTGAACAGGCCCCAGAGACCGGCGTTGGCCGGGGGCGAGCCTGCAGCGAGGGTGGAGATGCACATCATCGGGCGATGGTATGGGAGTCGCGGACGACGTCGGCACCCGCCGATCACTTCCGGCCGATGAGGTCGAACTTGTTGCCGTAGAGGTCCTCAAAGACGACGACCCGGCCGTAGTCCTCCGAGCGGGGCTCTTCGAGGAACTTGACGTTCTTGCTGCGGAGTCGCTGGTAGGTGGATTCGAAGTCCTCGGTGTGCAGGAAGACGAAGACGCGGCCGCCGGTCTGGTTGCCGACGCTGGCGACCTGGCGCTCGTTGGCGGCGCGGGCGAGGAGGATGTCGCAGCCCCGGCCGTCGGCGCCCGGAGGGCGCAGCCGCACCCAGCGTTTGCCCTCGCCCCGCGGCGTGTCTTCGAGTAGCTCGAACCCGAGCGTGTCGGTGTAGAAGCGGATCGCCTCGTCGTAGTCGCGGACGGTGATCACGAACTGTGCGATGTGCATGGACCGAGTCTAACGCGGCCCGATCGGGCCCCGGCGGATCGGGCCGCATCAGGTCGCGACGTAGCCCGAGGGCTTTGGCGCCGGCGACCCGGGCGGGAACGCCGCCTGCAGGACCTTGGCGTACTTCTCGCCCGCGGCTTCGAGCGTGAACTCGCGCTCGAAGAGGGCCCGGGCGTTGCGTCCTTGCTGATCGGTCTTGGCCCGGTCGGCCATCATGTGCCGCAGACCTTCGGCGAGGCCCTGCGAATCGCCGACCTTGAACCAGCGGCCGACATCGTGCGTGTCCACCATGTCCTTCAGCTCGCTCCGCTCCTCGCTGATGGCGATGATCGGGCGGCCGACGGCGAGCGATGAGTACAGCTTGCTCGGGAAGCTGATGCCCTCGATGCCCTTGGCGATCGTCACGAACGAGGCGTCACAGGCGGTGAGCGAGTCGGGGAGCTTCTCGAAGGGCTGGTAGGGGAGCAGCAGCGTGTTCTTCAGGCCGCGCTTCTTGATCTGCTCTTCGATCCACGACTTGCGGCCGCCAGCACCGACGAGCACGAGGCGGAAGTTCTCGTTCTGAAGGAGCTCCGCGGCACCCAGCAGAGTCTCGAAGTCGTAGTACAGGCCCAGGTTGCCCGAGTAGAGCACCGTGAACGGATCGATCAGGCCGTGCTCTTTGGCGAAGGTGCTCTCGCTCTTGGGCTTGGGGCGGAGTTCGTTGGCGTCGGCCCAGTTGTAGATGACGTGCACGCGATTGGGGTCGAGGCCGTAGTTCTCGCAAACCAGCTTCTTCGCGCTCTCGCACAGCACGATGGTGTGCTCGGCGCGGCGATAGATCAGCTTGTTGCCCGCGTGCCAGATCCGATCGATCAGGCCGCCCTTCTTGATCGTGCCCACCCACACCGCCATCTCGGGGTACGCGTCGTGCAGGAGCTTCACGTAGCGGTGGCGACGGAAGAAGCTCACGAACGCGCCGATGATGCCCAGGAACGGCGGATTGGTGGTGTACAGGTGCACGGTGTCGCTGCGGCTGAGCAGCATCATCCGGATCGTCGCCGGCACCATGAAGGTCAGGAAGTTGAGCAAGCGCCCCGGCAGGATGTCCTTGCTGAAGCGGGTGGTGATCAGGCGGCGGACGTACACGCCATCGCGCCACTCGCGGAGTTCCACCGGCTGCCAGGTCTCACGCGGGCCGTAGCACGGGCGGCAGGTGTCCACCTGCACAAAGAAGCCGCGGCGGACCAGGTCGGTCGCCAGCTCGTGCAGCAAGTGACCCGTCGACGCCACGTCCGGAACGTAGAACTGGTTCAGGATCGCGATGCGGGGCTTGTCGGAGTGGCGTGAGGGCATGAGGGCGGGGAACCAGTGTCGTATCCAACGCGAGAGCGGCACGGCCGGTTCTCGGACCCCGCCAGAGGACGGCGGGGCGGGCATTGTTGCCCCCAGAGCGTCTCCCAGAGAGGTTCCGAGCGACGATCCAGACGCGGGCGCGGCGAAACCGTCGGCCAAGAGAACGCCGCGCCGTTCTTGTATCGTAAGGATGTCGCCCTGCCTTGATCGGATATCGCGCTCCTGACGGGTGTTTGAGGCCACCCTTGAGTCGTCCGACGGACCACGTTGAACCGATGTCTGTCTGCCCTGCATTTCTTGCCGGGAAGGCGGCGGGGGGCGGTTCTCAGACGCCGGAAGGAGAAGGCATTTCACCGCGGAGGACGCCGAGAGCGCAGAGAAGAGGCGAAGAGTTGGGCGGGGGCGTCGAACAGGGACGATCTGACTGACCCGCTGGAGCGCGCTTCTTCTGTCCTTCTTCTGGAGAATCCATCTCTCTCCGCGTCCTCTGCGTCCTCCGCGGTGAAACTCCTTGTCTCAAGCCATGCCCAAGCCGCTCGCTGAGATCACCCGCACGTACCAAGGACCCAGGCCGCCGGTCTCGGTGGTGATCTTGACGCTCGACGAAGAGATCAACATCGAGGCCGCGATCGCGAGCTGCTCGTGGTGCGACGATGTGCATGTGCTCGATTCGGTCTCGAGCGACCGGACGGTGGACCTGGCCAAGGCGGCGGGCGCGTCGGTGCACGTGAACCGCTTCGAGTCCTTCGGCAAGCAGCGCAACTGGGCGATCGACCACATCCCGCTGAAGCACGACTGGGTCTTCCACCTCGACGCCGATGAGCGTTTCACGCCGGAACTGGTACGTGAGATCGACGAGATTCTGCGGAGCAATCCGCCGCACGCGGGGTACTACGTTGCGAACCAGACGATCCTGAACGGCACGTGGATCAAGCGATCCAGCGGCTATCCGGCGTATCAGATGCGGCTGTTCCACAAGGGCCGCATGCGGTTCGGCGACCATGGGCATGGACAGCGCGAAGAGACTGCGGGCACGCTGGGGACGCTGCGCTCGCCTTATGTGCATTACAACTTCTCAAAGGGCCTCGACGACTGGCGGCGTCGGCACGAGAAGTACAGCGAGCAGGAGGCGCGGCAGATCGTCGAGGCCGAGAGCCGCGGCGAGCGGGCGTCGGTCGCGGCGGTCTTCGCGGCGGATGCGATTCAGCGTCGGCGGGCGCTGAAGGCACTGGCGGCGAGCCTGCCGGGGCGGGCGCCGCTGCGCTGGCTGCACACGGTGCTGCTGAAGGGCGCGATCCTGGACGGTCAGGCGGGGATCGCGTATGCGAACCTGCTCTACTGGTACGAGCAGCGGATCGCGGCCAAGACGCGGGCGCTTCGGGCGGCGAAGCGGTAGAAGCGGGTGGGTGGGGGGGCGAAGGGCAAAAACCAAACACCCGGCGTCTTTCGACGCCGGGTGCGGCTCTCTCTCATGGCATTCGTTGGGTCCGAACAGAGTCAGATCGGGTCGAACGCACCGCAGCGGGGCAATCAGAAGGGGTCCTTCTCCGTCGCGTGTTCGATGAGCCCGTCGAGGGCTTCTTCCATCTTCTCAGGCGTGTCGTAGGAACCCTCGGCGATCTCTTTGCGAACCTGCGCCACGACCGCTTCGCGGATGGGCGGGCCCTTTTTGAGTTTCTCGAGGAACGGAGCCGCGGCACGGCTGACGGTCGAGAAATCGACCTGATCGCCGGCACGCTGGATCGGGGCGCTCACCTCACGCCCACGGGGTCCTGCGGTGCCCGCGTACCGTCCCACGGCGGCGGCGGCTTGGGCCTTGTTGGCCGCAGCCGCAGCACCGATACCCGCGTTCCCCCCACCCACACCACCAACCGAAGAATTCGCGTCCAATGTCGAACTCCTTGTGGCCGTCGCAACGGATCAGCTCTGCGAGGGGCACAACCTCCACCAAGGTTGTGAAGATCGATCGAGCACGACCCGGTCTCCCACCGGGTGTCCGCACATCGCGGACCGCTCGCGACCCTGCCCCACGCCGACCCGATGCGCCGGCGGAGCACTCGCCTGTTCGGGTCCGAGCGTGTGGCGCGGGCCGAGAACAGGACGAGTTGCCGAATGTATCGACGGCCAATCGCCAAGAACTTCAATCTTGGATGTTCGGGTCAAGTGACTGCAAGTGTCTGCTCCAAATGGCTTTGAACCCGGTCGGGTACCGGGATGCGCGAAAAAAAACCGGGTCGGGTCGCGCCGATCTTGCCTCTTCATACCAAATGGCATCCGATCATTTTCCGAGTAACTAAAATGCGATCAAAATGCGAACATGTCGGCGTCGTGGTACAGGGCGTTGGGCGTCGTGCATCGGGCATCAGAATGGGCGTGTGCTTGGTCGGCATCGCGGCGGCGTGCAGTCTTTTGGGCTGTGCGTCCAAGCCGCGTGATCCGGAGGTGGATCCATCACTGCGCGATCAAGGCAAAGAGCTCTTCCCGGATCGCAACGCACCGGTCGCGAGCGTCGACGAGGCGGGCGATGCGACCGAGGCCGAGGCGGGGACCTGGTCGGTGCTGCTGCTGACACTCAAGACCGAGCCCGACGCGCGGGCGACGCAGGCCGCCCTCCGCAGTGTGCGCTCGAGCGGCGTGCCCGAAGCCGTCGTTCGTATCCGCGGCGAGGGGACGGTCATCGTTGCCGGCAGCTTTGAGTCGCCGACGCAGCCCGAGGCCCAGCAGCTGCTGAAGCGGGTGAAGGAACTGAACATCGATGGGCAAAGGCCGTACGCGATGGCGTACTTGGTCCCGCCCCAGGCGACGGCGGTGAAGGGCTCGATGCCCGAGTGGGACCTGCGCAACGCGCGGCAGCGGTACGGGCGGAACGTCGAGTACACGCTGCAGATCAATATCTATACCAACCCCAACGGGCGCCCCACCGCGGCGGAGCTGAAGGAATGCCGCAAGGCCGCGGAGGAGGCGGTGCGCACGCTCCGCAAGGACGGGAACGACGCGTTCTACTACCACGACAACGCGGGCAGCACGGTGACGGTGGGCCTGTTCACCCAGCAGGAGATTGATGACGGTTTCAGCCTCCGTCCCGGGGCGGGCAAGGGACTGCGCGAACTGCAGGAGAAGTTCCCGCACGGCCTGGTGAACGGCGCGGGCATGAAGGAGAAGGGTGTGGACGCGCAGGGCCGGCCGACGGAGCAGCTGCGGCCGAGCTTTTTGGTGCGGGTGCCGTGACACTCGGTCGCCCGATGGCCTTGGGTGCCACGGGTTGACCGCTCGGGGTCAACCCGTGCGGCTGCGACGCGATTGTGTGCCACTGCACTGCTTGACCTCCGAGCAGGTCAAGCAGTGGCACCCGGACATGATGAAGCTCAGGTCCCGAACATCCGCAGCTCGATCGCCCGCACCAGGTTGTGCAGGATGAGCATGTGGATCTCTTGAACGCGGTCGGCGTGCAGCGTGTCGCCGGCCGCGGGCGCGACGATCCACTCCAGATCAGCGCGGCCCGCGAGCTTGCCGCCGCCTTTGCCGAGGAGGCAGATGGTCTTGAGCCCACGCTCGCTCGCCACGTCCATTGCGCGGATGACGTTGGCGGAGTTACCGCTGGTCGAGAGCGCGATGAGCACGTCGCCGCTGTGGCCCAGGGCCTCGACCCAGCGGGAGAAGACGGCGTCGTAGCCGTAGTCGTTGGCGGTGCAGGTGATGTGCCCGGCGTCGTTGCAGGCGATGGCGGGGAGCGCGGGGCGTTCGTCGCGGAAGCGGCCGGAGAGTTCCTCGCAGAAGTGGGCGGCGTCGGCGCAGGAGCCGCCATTGCCGATGGCGAGGAGCTTGTTTCCACTGCGGATCGCCTCGTAGATCATGGCCGAGGCTTCGGCGATGCGGCGGACGTTGGCGTCGACGCCTAGGAACGCCTCAAGCGTGCGGGCGGCGACGTGGAGATCGTCACGCACGAGCCGCGTGATCGAGTCCGTGTCGTGGGCCAAGGTGTGGGTAGGGGTGGGAGCGGGCTTGGAAGTCACAGGGAAGTTTAGAGCCAGCGGCGGAGTGTCGCGCCTCCCCGCCCCGTCCCGCCCCGCCCCGCCCTACCAGCATGGCAGCGGGGAGGGGTGATTCGCGTTCGGATGGTTGTTGCGATGAGGTACCCGAAATCCCCTCACCTGACTTGAGGCTCCGCCTCAAGTCGTCCTCTCCCCGCAAGCGGGGAGAGGAGGCGCGGGGGCAGGTTCTCAAAGGGCCAACGATCCCAAAGGCCAAAGATGGCGTGCGTCTGTTTTCATTTGGCACTTTGGCCCTTTGGAGCTTTGGCCCTTTGCCTTCCCGCCCCTTCTCCACCGTCTTTCTCGACCGCGATGGCACGATCAATCGCCGCATCGTCGGTGATTGGGTGTCGCGTGAGGAGGACTTTGTGCTGCTGCCGGGCGTCGGCGAGACGCTCGCGGCGTGGCAGCGGGCTGGGCTGCGGCTGATCGTCATCAGCAACCAGCGCGGCGTGGAGATCGGGCGGATCACCGCGGCCGATGTCGATCGCATCCATGCGTACATGGCGTCGCTGCTGCGGCCGTTCGGCGTGCGGCTCGATGCGATCTATTACTCCCCCACAGGCAGCGGGCCACGGGCCAAGCCGGCGCCGGGGATGCTGCTCGACGCGAAGCGGGATTTCCCCGAGATCGACTTCGGCGCGAGTGTGATGATCGGCGATGCGCTCCGCGATTGTGCGGCGGGCGCCGCCGCGGGATGCAAGACTATCCTGCTTGCGCCGCCGGACGAGCGCGAGGCGATGCTCGCCGAAGCGAAAGCGAAAGAGATCCGGGTGGATCACTGCGTCGCGTCGCTCAGCGATTGCCGTTCGCTGGTTGTGCCGGGATAAGGCGGACGACGGCGGCGGGGGCGCGATCGCCGCGCGGCACTTCGACGACGGTCTCGCCGCGCACCAGCCCCAGTGCCTGCACGTCGGCATCGATCGCGGCGTCGCTCGGCAGGACGAGGAAGACCGGGCGGCCTTCGGGGATTGCCTGCAGCGTCTCGCCGAAGCGGCGGGTGACGGTGCGCCGGCCGCTCCAGTAATGCAGCGGTGCGGCGACGAACTCATCGGCGACGAGCACGGCGTCGGGCGGGAGCGTCAGCCGTGCCTGTTCCATCAGCGGCTGCAGGGCGTGGAAACGTCCACCCTGATAGCGATCGAGGAACGGGGTGCGGTGCTGCTCGACCACAAAGCCCAGGTTGCGGAGGGCGTTGGGCGCGATGAGCAGCGCGAGCGTCGCCACCAGCAGCCACTGGCCGCGGCGCTCGCTGAGTCGGGACGCGAGGCCGACGGCCATGTCCCACCACGCGAGCGCCAGCAGCGGCAAGAGCGGCAGGAAGTAGCGTGCGTCGGGGAAGAAGAGCAGCCACTGGACGAGCGAGAACGCCGCAAACGCGCCCCACGCCACGCGCCGACGCAGCAGCAAGATTCCGGTCGCAAAGACGACGAGGGAGAAGAGCAGATCGACGGGCCAGACTCCGATGCGGTTGCCGAGCATCGCGCTCGGCGTGACGCGGAGCAGGAGTTCGTTCCCGGTGAAAGCCGCGATGCGTTGGAGGCGCGGCCCCAGGTCGATGACGAGCTCGACGATCTCGCGTTCCTTGGGGAGAAGGTGGAATCCGCCGGCCATGCGGGGATCGAGCAATCGCACGCCGGCGCCGATCACCGCGACCGCGCCGATGACGCCGATCGCCGCCCACCGTGCTCGGGAGCGCCGGGTGCGCCAAAGGGCATCGAGCGCGATCGCGCACAGCGGCACGAGGACGACGATCCGCATCGACGCCATGAGAACGGTGCCGAGGATCAGCAGGAATGTGGCGAGCACCCAGCGCGGCTTGTGCGCCGGGTCGCGGGCGAAGGTGAGTTCGTATCCGAGCAGGGTCATGGCGCAGCCGAGCAGGAACGGCACATCCGCGAGCAGTTCGCTGCAGTGGCGCAGCAGTGTCGAGTTCACCGCGAAGACGAGCGCGAGAAGCACCGCGGTCGGGCGGCCGCAGTGGCGACGCAGCATGATGTAGAAGAGGACCACCGAGAGCAGGCCCATCGCGTGCACGACGGCGACGGCGGGCCACGCCACGTCGCCGAACGCCCGCTCGATCCACGACAGCAGTAGCGGAAACCCGGCGAAGCCGTGGGTGTACGGCTGCTCGTTGAAGATCAGGCCAAGCCCGGCGACGACGTTGCGGGCGGTGCCGCGGTAGACGGCAGAATCGGGCCCGACGCGCCACGCGCCGCTGAACGACGCGGCGTGCAGGAGAGCGGCGAACGCGAAGAGCCACCACCGCTTTGCGTCGATCCACGCGAGCAGCCGCGATGCGGGGGAGTGAGAGATGTCGCCTGGCACGTCGAGAGCGTAGCGAATGCTCATGCCGGCGTCGGTGCCGCGTCACGGCGGCGTGCGGCATCGAGACAGCGAGAATCCGGGATCGATCGTCTGGCCCGGCTCACCCGACCTTGGCCAAGACCTGCCCGGGCTTCACGTTCTCGCCCTTCTTGACGAGGATGTCCTTCACCGTGCCCGCCAGGAGCGAGCGGATCGAGCCGGCGAACGCCTGCTCGCCGGTGGAGACCAATTTGGAGACCTCGAGCACCACCAGCGAGTCGCCGACCTTGATGGTGTCCCCGATCTTCACGCGGACCTCGCCGACGGTGCCGGAGACGGGCGCGCAGACCTCGCCGGGCTTGCCTTCGGAGACCTGGTGCCAGCCCTTCGCGTCCACCTTCGGGTCGGGCTTGTGTTCGGCTTTCGCCTCGGCCTTGGTCTCGATCACCGCGCCGGGCTTGGTTTCCGGTTTGGCTTCGGGCTTGACTTCAGGCTTGGGTTTGATGATCGGTGCCGCGGGAGCGGCCGCGGTCGGCAGCGCTGTGTCGAGCATCTCGACCTCGACGTCGTACTTCTTGCCCTCGACGGTGATACGCATCTTCATGGCAGGCTCCGATCCAGTGGGCTTCGATCGATGGTGTTGCGACGCGGCGCGTGCATCGACATGACCTGCGAGCGGCCGTCGCTCAGCCAGCTCGCGCGGCTGTCGCGTTCGTCCAGCGGCGTGATCCACGTCGCCCGTGCCCGCGGTCCGCACGCCGCGGCCACCGCGGCGGCGATCACGACGACGTGCTCGGGGGGGATCGTGGGAATGTTTGCTAGTGGCTTGTTCATGATTCGATTCTCACCACGGAGGCACAGAGACACAGAGAGGAGAGTTGGGGGAATGAAATGCGAACCGGGGACTCGTTGGTGATTTTCGACGCCTCGCGCCCGACGTAGGCGAGATCGGCTCCGGCTCTCTTTGCCTTTCCCAAATCCTCCTCTCTGTGTCTCTGTGCCTCCGTGGTGAATCCCTTCTTCACAACGGAATCAACCCGTGCTTCTTCTCCGGACGCAGCTCGCGCTTGTTCTTGAGCACGTGCAGCGACATGGCGATGAAGCGCTTGGTCTCGCTCGGTTCGATCACGTCGTCCACCATGCGGCGTCCTGCGGCGACGTACGGGTTGCTGAAGGTGTTGCGGTAGAGCGCGACCAGTTCGGTCTTCTTGGCGTTCTTGTCGGCGGCCTCGCTGATCTCCTTCTTGAAGATCACCTCCGCCGCACCTTCAGCGCCCATGACCGCGATCTCGGCCGTGGGCCATGCAGCGACCGCGTCGGCGCCCAGGTCCTTGCTCGCCATCGCGACGTACGCGCCGCCGAAGGCCTTGCGCACGATCACTGTGATCTTGGGCACGGTGGCGGCGGAGTAGGAGAAGAGCAGCTTGGCCCCGTGGCGGATGATCCCGCCGTACTCCTGCTGCACGCCGGGGAAGTAGCCGGGCGTGTCGACGAGGGTGACGATCGGGACGTTGAAGGCGTTGCAGAAGCGGATGAAGCGCGAGGCCTTGTCGGACGAGTCGATGTCGAGGGCGCCGGCCTTCACGCCGGGGTTGTTGGCGACGATGCCGACGCTGTGCCCGTTGATGCGAGCAAAGCCGATGATCACGCTGCCCGCGAACCCGGCCTGGACCTCAAGGAAGTCGGCGCGATCCACCAGCAGGTTGATCACCTTGTGCATGTCGTAGGTGAACCGCGCGTCGTTCGGCAGGACCTCGTTCAGCGCGGGCACGCTGCCCAGGGCTTCGTCGGGTGCCACGAACGGCGGGTCCTCCGCGTTGTTCGCGGGCAGGAAGCTCAGCAGCTTTCGGCAGATATTGGTCGCCTCGACATCGTTGTCGGCGATGAAGTGGATGTTGCCCGAGTAGTGCATGTGCGCCTCGGCGCCGCCGAGCTGCTCGGCGGTCACGTCCTCGCGCGTCACCTGCTTGATCACGTTGGGGCCGGTGATGAACATCTGGGCACGCCGGGTCTGGATGACGAAGTCGGTGAGCGCCGGGCTGTACGCCGCACCGCCGGCGCACGGGCCGCAGATCAGCGAGATCTGCGGCACCACGCCCGACAGCAGCGTGTTGTGATAGAAGATCTTGCCGTAGCCCGAGAGCGAATCGATGCCTTCCTGAATGCGTGCTCCGCCCGAGTCGTTCACGAAGACGAACGGCGAACCGGTCTTGAGGCTGGTCCGCATCATCTCCACGATCTTCTCGGCGTGGGCCTCGCCCACCGCGCCGCCGCCGACGGTGAAGTCCTGGCTGGCGAAGTGGATGGTGCGCCCGTCGATGCGGCCTGAGCCGGTGACCACGCCGTCGGCGGGCAGGTCCTTGCCGGTCATGCCAAAGAGCGTGCAGCGATGGGTCGCGAAGCCGTAGCGCTCCTGGAAGGAGCCGGCGTCGATGAGTGCATCGATGCGTTCGCGTGCGGTGAGGTTGCCCGAGGCGTGCAATTTGGCGATGCGCTCGGCGCCGCCGCCGAGGCCGACCTTTTCGCGCTTGACCTTGAGTTCGGTCAAGCGGTCGGCCATGGTGACGACGTTGCTGCCCTTGGGCGGGCCGGAGACCGCGGGTGCCGCGGGATTGGCTGCCGGGTTGCTCGGGGAGACGTTGGAGGTGGTCACGGCGAGCGTCCTTTCGGGTCGTGCGTGTTCAGGCGGCGTGGATGATGGCGGGGCGCTGGGGCTCGCACAGTTCGGTGAGCACGCCGTTGGAGGCCTTGGGATGCAGGAATGCGATCTGTGAGCCGTGGGCACCGGCCCGCGGGTAGGCATCGATGAGCCGCACACCGGCTTGCTGCAGCGCGCACAGGCGGCCGGCGATGTCGGTGACGGTGTAGGCGACGTGGTGCAGGCCCTCGCCCCGCTTCTCGATGAACTGGGCGATGGGCGAGTCGGGGCTGGTCGGCTCGAGCAATTCGAGACGGACCGGATTGTCGATGGACCCGAGTGCGTAGAAGGCAACTCGCACTTTCTGGCTCGTCACTTCCTCAATGCACTCAAACCGAGCGCCGAGCACGCCCTCGTAGAACTCCCGCTGGGCGTCGAGCGAGCGGACCGCGATCCCGATGTGATTCACTCCCTTGGCGGCGATCAGCGAAGCGACCGCCGCGGTCGAGACTCCAGGGTTGGCAACGGCTTCCGGGCTGTTCATAGATCCCTTTCCGTTCGAGTTGTGTCCCCAATACACGAATCGTCTCAGCGGGTTCAATATATGACCAAGTGATCATCTAATCAAGAATGGATGCTCTTTTTCTTCTTTTGTAACAACCAGAAGCGTTTTTATAGGACGTATCTATTTCTTTGCTTGCATCTTGTTCGCAATTTCGCGCAGTATCGACTCCGCGGCACGCTCCGCCGCCACCACCGGCGGGACGCTGGCGCTCTGCACGTCGTGCTCGGCTTGGGCCAATATCGCCCGCGCCTCGGGGCTCTCGGTCAGGCGCCGGTGCAGGTGTTCCTGAAGCATGGCGTGCATCCAGCGGAGGCTTTGTGTGCGACGCAGCTCGGCGAGTTGGCCGCTGGCGCGGAGCGTGTCCACGCGTTGGCGGATGCGGTCCCAGATCTCGACGATGCCCACGCCGCTGACGGCCGAGCAGGTCGTGACCGGCACGCTCCAGCTGGGGTCGCGGTGCTGGAAGATGCGGACGGCGGCCGCGTATTCGCTTGCGGCGAGCTTGGCGCGGCGTTCGTTCTCGCCGTCGGCCTTGTTCACCGCGATCATGTCTACCAGTTCCAGGATGCCGCGCTTGATGCCCTGCAGTTCATCGCCCGCGCCGGCGATCATGATCGCGAGGAAGAAGTCGGACATCTCCGCCACCTGCGTCTCGGACTGGCCGACGCCGACGGTCTCGATGAGCACGACATCAAACCCGGCGGCCTCGCAGAGCAGCATCGACTCCCGCGTCTTGCGGGCCACGCCGCCGAGCGCGCCGCTGCTGGGCGAAGGACGGATAAAAGCGTTGGGATGGGCCGACAAACGCGCCATGCGGGTGCGATCGCCCAGAATCGAGCCGCCGGAGATGTTGCTGGACGGATCGACCGCCAGCACCGCGACCTTGTGCCCGCGATCGGCGAGCGTGACGCCGAGGCGCTCGATGAAGGTGGACTTGCCCGCGCCGGGCACGCCGGTGATGCCGACCCGGATCGAGCCGCCGGTCTTCTTGAGTACCCGCGCGAGCAGCTCCCGCGCCAAGGGCTCGTGCTGCGGGTTGACCGACTCGATGAGCGACAGCGCCCGCCCCAGCACGGCCCGATCGGCGCGGATGACGCCGTGTTCGTACTCATCGAGCGAGAGCGTGCGGCGTTTCGCGACCGGACCATTTGAAGCGACGGCGGCGGGCGGCACCTTGCCCGCTGCTTTGTCCACCGAAAGCCCAAACTTGTCAGGGGAGTTGGTCATGCGTCATCCAACCAGAACGGGAGCAACCGCGGGGTGCCACTGCCGAGCGCTTCGCTCGGCAGTGTGGCTGCGCCACGAGAGCAGAGCGGGGCGCCGCCATTCTCTCACATCGCCCGAACCCGCGGATTCCCACCGCCCAGCAAAGCGATGGGCAGTGGCACCCGAGGTTGGCGGCGTCGTGTTTCACGCACTTGCTTTCTCGATCGCGTCCAGCACCTTCAGTGCCGCATCTGGAATCACCGTGCCCGGGCCGAAGACCGCGGCGACTCCCATGTTCAGGAGCGTCGGGTAATCCTGCGGCGGGATCACGCCGCCGACCACGATCGCGATGTCGGGACGTCCGGCCTTCTCGAGCGCGGCCTTCAGCGCGGGCACCAGCGTGAGGTGCCCCGCCGCCAGCGAAGAGACGCCGACGACGTGCACGTCGTTCTCGACGGCTTGACGCGCGACTTCCTCGGGGGTCTGGAAGAGCGGTCCGATGTCGACATCGAAGCCGAGGTCGGCGTAGGCGCTGGCGACGACTTTCTGGCCGCGGTCGTGGCCGTCCTGGCCAACCTTTGCGATCAGGATCCGCGGCCGACGCCCTTCGCGCTTCTCGAAGGCCTGCACGCGCATCTTGCAATCTTCAAACAGTTTGGACGCATCGCCCATCTGTCCAGCGTACACGCCGCGGATGGAGCGGACCGAGGCTTCGTGACGGCCGTAGACGTTTTCCAGTGCCATCGAGATCTCTCCCACGGTGGCCATCGCGCGGGCCGCGTCGATGGCGAGTTCGAGCAGGTTGCCGCTGTTGTTCTTCGCCGCCGCGGTCAATGCCGCAAGGGCGGCCTCGGTCTTCTTGTTGTCGCGCTCCGCGCGGAGCTTCTTGAGCCGCGCGATCTGGGACTCGCGCACCTTGGTGTTGTCGATCTTCAAGACGTCGACCTGATCCTCGGTGCCGGGCTTGTAGCGGTTCACGCCGACGACGGCCTGGGTGCCCGAGTCGATGCGGGCCTGCGTGCGTGCCGCGGCTTCTTCGATGCGGAGCTTGGGGATGCCCGCCTCGATCGCCTTGGCCATGCCGCCGTGGTCTTCGACTTCGAGGATCAAATCCCACGCCCGCTTCGCCAGTTCGTGCGTCAGGCGCTCGACGTAGTACGAGCCGCCCCACGGATCGATGACGCGGCAGGTGTCGGTCTCCATCTGGAGGAAGAGCTGCGTATTGCGAGCGATGCGTGCCGAGAAGTCGGTCGGCAACGCCAGCGCCTCGTCGAGTGCGTTGGTGTGCAGGCTCTGCGTGTGCCCCTGCGTGGCGGCCATCGCCTCGATGCAGGTGCGGACGACGTTGTTGTAGACGTCCTGCGCGGTGAGGCTCCAGCCGCTGGTCTGGCTGTGGGTGCGGAGCGACATGCTCTTGGCCGACTTGGGGTTGAACGACTTGATGATCTTGGCCCACAGCAGCCGCGCCGCCCGCATCTTGGCGACTTCCATGAAGAAGTTCATGCCGATGGCCCAGAAGAAACTGAGCCGTGGGGCGAAGTCGTCCACGTTCAGTCCGCGGGCGACACCCGTTCGGACGTACTCGAGCCCGTCGGCGAGCGTGTAGGCGAGCTCGATGTCGGCGGTGGCGCCGGCTTCCTGCATGTGGTAGCCGCTGATCGAGATGCTGTTGAACTTGGGCATGCGCTTGGCGCAGAACTCGAACACATCGCCGATGATCCGCATCGAGGGCAGCGGGGGATAGATGTAGGTGTTGCGGACCATGAACTCTTTGAGGATGTCGTTCTGGATCGTGCCCGCGAGCTGCTCGGGCTTCACGCCCTGCTCCTCCGCGGCGACGATGTACATCGCCATCACCGGCAGCACCGCGCCGTTCATGGTCATGCTCACGCTGATCTGATCGAGCGGGATCGAGTCAAACAGCGTCCGCATGTCGAGCACGCTGTCGATCGCCACGCCCGCCATGCCGACATCGCCGGCCACGCGCGGATGGTCGCTGTCGTAGCCGCGGTGGGTGGCGAGATCGAATGCGACGGAAAGCCCCTTCTGCCCGGCCGCGAGATTGCGCTTGTAGAACGCGTTGCTCGCCTCGGCGGTGCTGAAGCCCGCGTACTGACGCACGGTCCACGGCTTGAGCGTGTACATCGTCGCGTACGGCCCGCGCACGAAGGGCGGCAGACCGGGGAACGAATCCAGATGCTGGATGCCGGCGAGATCGTCGGCGCTGTACTCGGGCTTCACATCGATCTGCTCGGGCGTGTGCCAGAGCAGGTCGGACATCTTCTTGCCGGTGAAGCGCTCGGCCCGGGAGAGCCACGCATCGGTGCTTGAGTCGCCAGCGCGCTTGGAGCCCAGCGCCACAGTCGAGAAGTTGGGGATCGTCACGCTCATGACATCGCTCCTTCCGCGCTCAGCAGCTCGGCAAGAACCTTGACCACATCACACTTCACGAAGATGAACCGATCCACGCCCGCGGTGCGGTACGCGGCTTCCTTGTCGCCGGGGTTGCCGGCGAGGACCACCGTCTTCGCGCCCGCGCGGTGCAACGCGGGAGCCAGTTCTGGCACCAGCGTCTCGTAGAGTGCGTCGGTCGAGCAGATCACCGCGAGGTCGCAGCCTGAGGCCTTGAACGCCTCCACCGCTTCCGCGGCTTTCGCGTAGCCGTCGCTGGCTGCCAACTCGAACCCGCCGGCCTCGAAGAGGTTCTTGGCGAAGTTCGTGCGCGGGAGGTGATGCGCCGGTGAGCCCATGCTCGCTAGGAACGCCCGCGGACGGTGGCCGTGGGCCTTGGCGTAGTCGTCGCTCGCGTCGCGGAGATTTTCGAACGACTCCGCGAACGGGTGCGGCGCGATGGCGGCCTTGAGATCAACCCCGGTCGCTTCGTTCCACAGTGAGCGCGACATCTGTCCGATCGTCGCGCCGGCCTTGGCCGCCGCGAAGAGCTGGGCCGAGCGTTCGCCGGGCGTGCCCGAGACCGCGAGAGCGAAGACGCCTTCCCTCCGCCGCGACTTCATCCGCTCGATCGCGGCCGCCCGGATCGGCGGCAGGGCGAAGTTCGCCGGGCGCACCGGCTCCTCGCCCGCGTTCGGGAAGTCGCTCACGCCGATGATCGCGTCTTTGCGCAGCGCGATGTTCTTCGCCCGCGGCTCGTACGCGCTGTCGATCTGTTCGTGCACCCAGCCGTCGGCGAGTGCTTTGGCCATTCCGCCGCGGGCCTCGATCGACTGCAGGATCAGCCACGCCTTCTCGGCCAGTTCGTTGGTGAGATTGTCGAGGTACCAGCTTCCGCCGGCGGGGTCCGACACGCGGTGCAGGTGGGACTCGGACTGCAGGATGTGGTGGGTGTTGCGTGCCACGCGGCGTGCGAGCGCGGAGGGCAAGCCCAGTGCCGCATCGAACGGCACGCTGCCGATCGCGTCGGCGCCTGCCACCGCCGCGGCGTAGACGCACGCGGTGTTCCGCAGAATGTTCACCCACGGGTCGCGGCTGGTGATGACGCGCTTGCTCGTGCGCACGTGCATCCGCATCGCGGTCGATTCGTCGAGCGTCCCGCCGCTGGCTTCCAGCACCCGCGCCCACAGGCGGCGTGCCGCTCGGAGCTTCGCGATCGCCAGGAAGAACGACGTGCCCACCGCGAACGAGAAGACCATCTGCTTCGCCGCGGCGTCGACGGTGAGGCCGGCGGCGGCCATTGCCCGCAGGTACTCGAGCGCCGTCGCCATCGAGAACGCCAGGTCCTGCGTCGCGGTCGCGCCCGCGTGGTGATACGGCGCGGTGCCGACGCGGATCGAGCGTGCCGCGGGAAGAGCCTTGGACGTGTACGCGGCGAGGTCCGCCGCGAGCGAAAGGCCGGTCTCAACCGAGTACGGCAGGTGCCCATCGCGTGCCAGCACAGCCAGCGGATCGGCGTTGAACCAGCCGCGGCGTTTCTCCGGCGCGATCTTGCGGCGATCCCACAAGGCGCCCAGCAATGCCGCCCCCGGCGTGAACGAAGCGCCGGCTTCGAGGCCGACGCCGATCATGTCGAGGTACACGCCGTCGAACGCATCATCAAAGTCCGCGGCGTCCGACAGCGAGCAACCATCGCTCGCCACCAGCGCGCCGGCCTTCGGGTCATCCGGATCGAGCCCCGCCCGTCCCGCGGCGTCGAGCCGCAGGATGATCGAGGTCACCCCGAACTGCAGGTCCTCGAGCATCGCCTCGCGCACGCCTGAGATCGAGGGCTCGCTGCGTTCCTGGCGGATGTCCCAGCCGCACTGGGTCAGACCGAGCGGCGAGGCCCCCCGCGTGAACGGTGCCGCACCCGAGTGCTCGGCCGGCGCCGGCGGCAACTCCGCGCGTGTATAAAGAGGTTTGAGATACACACCCTCATAGGTGTGGGTGATCAGCTTCTTCTCGAAGGGCGCCCCGGCCAGGTCCTTGTCCACCAGCGCTCGCCACGCCTCGGGGGTGGGGGTCTTCAGCCCAGGGAAGTCGGCGATCAGGTCGAGTTCCCGCGGCAGGGTGCCGGGCTTGAGCGCGGCAGTGGGCTTGGCAGCGGGCTGAGCGGACGCGGGGACACTCGTGACCACGGGATCGGGATTAGAAGACTTCCCGGTGGGATGATTCGGCTTCTTTGCGGTGGGTCCGGACGGCATAAGGACGCCTCCATCGCTCGAATCACTCGAAATTTTCAGCATTCGCTGGACA
>JBILLU010000010.1:0-33161 GCA_044375915.1 Phycisphaerales bacterium | reverse complement strand
TTGGTCGAACTCGGCGTGCCGAGCGGCCAGTTGCGGGTGGTGTCGTGCGCCGACAACGATCGGATCGTGCCCAACACCTGGTCGCGGTCGAGCGATCGCACGAACCAGCGGGTCGAGGTGATCATGACCAGCGAGCCCCTGCCGCCGGATCCCTACGCCAAACAGGCGACGGGCAACGAGCCGAGCGACAACTGACGCGCCGGCTTGGAGCGGAACATTCAGAACGAGAACGGGTTCTCGGCGAGGACGCTGCGGCGTTCCACCGGGGCCGGACCTTCACGCGCCGCATCGCGGCACGCCTCGGCGAGTCGCTGGTGCAGCTTCTCGTGATCCGGGATCGCCTCGAGATAGAGCATCAACTCATCGACGCGCCAACTGGCGGGGAGTTCGGCTTTCACGCGAGCGATCGCCGCGTCACCGAGTGCTTCGCCCGCGGACTGGAACCATTCAGGGCCGGGCACCGCAGTATTGGTGTCGCGGGTAATCGTCGAGCCGGGCTGATCGTGCGTGGCCTGCACACCCGCCGGCGGCGTCACCTGCACGCGGATCGTCACCGTGTCCACCAAGCCGCCCTTGGTGACGGCGGCGATCGGCCATTTGCCACTGCGCGTCATCGGCTCGCGGCACAGCACCATCGCGGGGATCGACTTCGACTCCGCCAACTCGCGTACATCGCGTGCCTCGGCGGCGATCATGGGGACCTGACAGAGGTACAACCCCGGCTGCATCTCGCTGGGCTTGAGCCGCTGCGTCACCAGCAGCCGCGGGCCGGCGTCGCAGGCGATCTGGCGGATCTGACGCCGCGCTTCCTGCAGCGGCAGCACGATGCGGGACATGCGCTCAAAGTCGTCCGCGCCGCGAGCCCGCTCCAGCGCCCGCTTGCACAGCTTCACGACCGTGAAGTACTCGGTCGCAAGCAACGCCTCGCTCGCTTCGTCCATCAGCTTGTCGATCGGGTTCGCCGGTGCCTTCGCCATGGTGCTCTCTCGGCTAGGCCCCCGAACGAATGCGCCCATCACGGACGCGGTCGGCGATCTCACGCAGTGTCGCCGACCATTGGCGCGCCAAGGGCGCCATCTCGTAGAGCAGAATGTCCGACAGTGCCGAGAAGTCCTGCGACTCAAGCGCCGTCTTGATGCTGCCGAGCTTGTCGAGCATCGAAGTGAACTGGGTCGACAGCGGCGTCGGGTCGCTGTCCAGCGTCAACGCGTCGAGGTCGAGCTTCAGAAGGCTCGCGCTCTTGTTCAAAATGTCGCAGACCGCCTGCCATGTCGCGATCGACTCGCCGAGCTTGGCCAGGGCTTCCTGCGTCTCGCCCGACTGAATCTTGCCGCCAACGTCCTCGTGATCATCAGCGACGTGCACGAGGGCATCCGCGGCGTCCACCAGCGTGAAGCTCACAAGGGCCTTGGGCTCGGCGGATCGCAACGCGACACGGCCCAGTTCCGACGGCGTGTCGTCGGGGTTCGAGAGTTGGTCGTCGGAGATCGGGCGGCCGTCGGCAAAGGCCTCGACGATGATGCGGCCGCGTTCGCGGGCGACGTCCTGCGCGGCGCGCAGGGCGGCGGCGAGGGTGGGCCGTTCGATCGTCAGGGGTTGGTCGTCGAGGAGGACTTGCATGGTGTGCCATCGCCGCGGGAAACCCCGCGCTCGCTCTCTGCACCACCACGACGCCCCATCCCCCCCCATCCCCAAATTGTCGAACACGCGGCCGCCTGTTCCGGCCGGGGCGTCGGTCAGGACGCCGGGGAAGAGGATAGCGACTTCCGCCCGCCGGGGATTTGGGAGTGGATTCGGTGGGGGTCGAAGAGAACGCGGAGGTCGCGGAGAGGGCGGAGGGACGCGGAGGGAAGGCTTGGTTCGAACCCAATGCCTCGTCTCCGCGAAACTCCGCTTCCTCGGCGCCCTCCGCGTTCTCCGATCCTTCGGCGTCCGGGCTACTTCCCCGCCTCGCGCCTCTTCTGCTTCGCAATCAGCCGCAGATTCCGCGCATAAATCACGATCCCCGACGACTGCCCGATCACGCCCACCGCGTCCTGCCGCCACACGAAGTACGCGAACAGGCACACGCCGCCCAACAGGCTGAACCACCAGAACGACGGCGTGATCACGCTGTGCTTGTGCCGCTCGCTGATCAGCCACTGCAGGAACATGCGGCCGCTGAAAAGAATCTGGCCGCCGAAGCCCACGCTGATCCAGAACAAACTCGCCCAACTCGTGATGTTGAGGACGCGGAAGACCCAGTTCGCGCGGCCGTCGGCGGCCTCGTGGGCGACGGCCGGGCCAAAGGTGGCCTCGAACTGATCGCGCGTCATCTCCGGCGACTCGTAACCGTCGCGGGTAAGGACGCGGAACTTCTGATCCGAGGCTGAACCGGTCACCTCGACCACGCCGCGGCTGCTTCCGAGGCGCAGCTCGGTGACGATCGCGTTCTCACGGGGCTTTACGCCGCGGCCGCCGACGGGTCCGGCCACCAGCCACAGGCCCAGCAGGATGAGCAACCCCATCAAGGCCGCGGGTTCCCACTTCAATGTCCACCTCGGGACGAGGACTCCCCAGCGCCGACTGCGACGGGCTTCACCTCCACCACCTTCGCCTGCGGCGTGCCCGCGTTCGACGGCGGAATATCCATCGCGGCGACGCTCCGCCGCCGCGAGCGGAAGTATCGCACCGCGAAGAGATCGATCAGGCCGGGGATGGCCCGCTTGGTGATGCCCAGGCCGTACTTAGTCTCGCCAGCGTGACGCGGACGGTGATTCACGCGCTGCTCGACGATCGTGCCGCCCAAGTCGCGGATGGTGACTGGAACAAAGCGGTGCATGCCGCGGAGTTCCAGCGGCAGCGCGAGGGCGTAGGCCCGGCGCATGATCCGCAGCGAGCATCCTGTGTCGCGAACGCTGTCGCCCAGCAGCATCTTGCGAAACGAGCGGCCGACGAACGAGCCGACCTTGCGGATCAGGTTGTCCTTGCGGGCGTGCGAGCGATCACCCTGCACGAGGTCGGCAGCGGTGTCGCGCTGGGTCTTCAGGAGCGCGGGCAGGTCGGCGGGGTCATTCTGGAGGTCGGCGTCCATGGTGGCGACCAGCCTGCCGCGGCTGGCGCGGATGCCGGCGTGGAACGCCGCGGACTGGCCGTTGCCCTTACCCGCGGGCGTGCGGGTCATCGCCACGCAGCGGAGCCACGGGCGGCTGGCCATCAGCCCCTGCACCATGGCCCGAGTGCGGTCGGTCGAGCCGTCGTCGACGATGATGAGTTCCCAGTTGATCCCGGTGGGCTCCAGGGCCGCCCGGACTTCCTCTGCGAGCGCGGCGACGTTGTCCTGCTCGTTGTGAGCGGGCGCAATGACGCTGAGGTCCAGCGTGCCGGCGAGAGGGCTTTCAGGCTCGACGAGGAGCGAAGGCATGGACTGAAATGATAGGTTCGCGGCGGAAATGACCAACGATCCAAATGTCCAAAGGCCCAAATTCGGACCGCCGTCTGCCTTGTCATTTGGCCCTTTGGATCTTTGGCAATTTGGCCCTTTCTCCCGCCCCCGCTCTACCATCTCGCCCACGCCGAAGGACCCCCCATGCACATCCGTGAGATCGATACCAACAAGTTCCCGGCCACCATCGCGGTCAAGTTCCTCATCGAGGACGCCGAGGGCATGGGGCTGGATCGGGCCGAGATCGACCTCAAAGCTCCGAGAACTCGCACGCTACTCGAGCTCGCCCTCGAGCACGGCATCAACATCGAGCACGCCTGCGGCGGGGTCTGCGCCTGTTCCACATGCCACGTCCACGTCGAGAAGGGCATGAACTCCCTCACCGAAGCCACCGAGGCCGAGGAAGATCGTGTGGAGGAAGCCCCCGGCCTGTCGCGTCACAGCCGCCTGAGCTGCCAGTGCGAGATCACCGGTGATGGGCCGATCGTGGTCCGCGTCCCGGCGTGGAACCGCAACGCGGTGAAGGAAGTGCCGCACTAGTCGCGGCTCCGCCTCCGCGTGCTCATGGAACGCCGCGGATTGGCCGACAACAATCAAGCATGGTCCGCACCCGCCGCAGCATTCGAATTACCACGCCCCGCTGAGGGCCGTGGTCTGCTTGCGGGTTGTGACCAGTTTTCACTCCCCAGTGTGATCCAAGGCCTCGCGGGGCATCGCCGCCGACCGTTGTGACGTTTGCGTCACGGCGGCGGGCGGTCGCGTTCGGCGGCTCGGCCGCACTCCCGTAACATCTGCGTCCACTTGATCTTGATCCGATCACACCCGCGGCCACTGGTCGCGCCAGAGTTCCCGAGACTCCCATGAGCACCCCGCCCACCCACGCCACCCCCACCACCCCCACCACTCCAAGCCCGACCACTCCCGCCGCAGCCAAGGGTGAGGAGAAGAACCGCTACAAGGCCACGCTGAACCTGCCGCAGACCTCGTTCCCGATGAAGGCGAGCCTGGTGCAGAATGAGCCCGCGAGCCTGAAGCGCTGGGACAAGCTTGGCCTCTACAAGAAAGTCCGCGAGAGCCGCGCCGGCAAGCCCAAGTTCGTCTTCCACGACGGCCCGCCCTACGCCAACGGCTCCATCCACCTCGGGCACCTGATGAACAAGGTGCTCAAGGACTTCGTCGTCCGCAGCAAGACCATGCAGGACCTCGACTGCGCGTACATCCCCGGCTGGGACTGCCACGGCCTGCCCATCGAACACAAGGTCATGACCGAATTGGTCGAGACCAAGAAGATCGACAAGCTGCTGACACTCACGGAAGACCAGCGCCGGATGGCCGTGCGCCGCGAGTGCCAGAAGTACGCCGAGAAATTCCACAAGCTGCACACCACGCAGATGACGCGGCTGCTGACCCTCGCAGATTACGAGAACCCCTACCTCACCATGAAGCCCGAGTACGAGGCGGGCGTGCTGGAAGTGCTCGCCGGCCTGCTCGACGCGGGGCTGGTCTACCGCGCCCTCAAGCCGGTGCACTGGTCGATCGCGAACGAGACCGCCCTCGCCGAGGCAGAGCTTGAGTACATGGACCGCGAGGACCTCTCCGTGTACGTGGACTTCGAAGCCGCGGACGCCGAAGCTGTGTACGACGCGTTCGGAATGCCCAAGGCTTCGGATGATGAAGGCGACGACGACGGCGCGGAAGATGAGTCCAAGGCGACGCGCCCCGCGCCGGGCGTGCGGCCAAATCAGCGGCCGTCGTTCACCATCTGGACCACCACGCCCTGGACCTTGCCCGCGAACCTCGCCATCGCGGTGAACCCGGACTTCGACTACGCGCTCGTCTTCGTCGACGGCAACATCACGGTCATGGCCAAAGACCTCGTCGAGAAGGTCACGCAGAACGCTCGCAGTGAGGAAGTGACCGTGCTGGCGACGGCTCCGGGCAAGAAGCTGGTCGGGCTGAAGTATCGCCATCCGTTCGTGGACCTGGCCCGAGGCGAAAGCGTCGCGCACGCGCCCGCGGGCAGTGCACCCAAGTCGCTCGACAAAGTCTTCACCGTCATGGCCGCGGACTACGTCACCCTCGACGACGGCACCGGACTCGTCCACACCGCCCCCGGCCACGGCCAGGAGGACTACCAGACCGGCCTGCGCGAAGGGCTGCCGGTCTACTGCCCGGTGCTGCACGACGGCAAGTACGACGCCAGCGTGCCCCAGTGGCTCCGCGGCCTCGACATCTGGACCGCGAACCAGAAAGTCGCCGACCACCTCAAGAACAGCGGCCACCTCTTCTACAGCCACAAGTTCATGCACAGCTATCCGCACGACTGGCGGAGCAAGACGCCGGTGATCTTCCGGTGTACCGAGCAGTGGTTTGTGTCGGTCGAGAAACGCGGCTCCGCCACCGCGCCGGGATTCATGAACGAACGCAGCCTCCGCGACGCGGCCCTGCTCAGCACGGCTCAGGACGTCGCCTTCGTCCCCGAATGGGGCCGCAACCGCATGCGCGGCATGCTCGAGTCCCGCCCCGACTGGTGCATCAGCCGCCAGCGTGCGTGGGGCTTGCCCATCCCGTCGTTCATCCTCCCCACTGGCCAGAGCGTGATGACCGGCGCGATGGTCCGCGCGGTGAGCGCGGTGGTGCGAGCCAAGGGCTCCGACGCGTGGTTCCAGCTCGGGCCGGCGGAGTTGTTGGAGCAGTATGACGAGACGAAGGATGCCGAGTTGCCGGCGTCGCTGCGCCCCGCGCTCACGCTTGGGGCCCGTCAAGGCCTGAAGAAGGGCAACGACATCCTCGACGTGTGGTTCGAGTCCGGCTCGTCGTGGAACGCCGTCATGCGCCAGCGCGGGCTGGGCTACCCCGTTGATCTCTACCTCGAAGGCTCGGACCAGCATCGCGGCTGGTTCCAGTTGTCGCTGCTGCCGGCGCTCGGCGTCACCGGCGTGCCGCCGTTCAAGACGTTGCTCACCCACGGCTTCATGGTCGACAAGGACGGCCGCAAGCTCAGCAAGTCCAGCGGCGACACCGTCGAAGACCTCTTCAACGACTTCGGCGTCGACGTCCTCCGCTGGTGGGTCTCCTCGCTCGCCTACGAGAACGACGTGAAGGTCGATCGCGACTTCTTCAACGCCGCCGGCGAGAGCTACCGCAAGATCCGCAACACGCTCCGCTTCATGCTCAGCAACCTGGCCGACTTCACGCCCACGTGTGATGGCCCCAACGGCAATCAAGCCGGGCACTGCGTCGATCTCAAGTCCATCCCCACCACGTCGATCGACGCGTGGGTGCTGGGCGAGTTCCAAACCCTCGCCAAGGAAGTGGTCGATGCGTTCAACCGCTACGACTTCCGCACCGCCCACCTGAAGCTCTACGACTTCTGCAACGACACCCTGAGCGCGGTCTACCTCGCCGCCGTCAAGGACCGCCTCTACTGCGACGCCAAGGACTCCAAGCGCCGCCGCCAGACGCAAACGGTGCTGTGGGACTTGACCGACGGCTTGTGCCGCCTGCTGGCGCCGATCCTGTGCCACACCGCCGACGAGGCATATCGCGCGCTGTGGTCCACCGCCGCCAACCCCGCGGGCGATGACGTGTGCGTCCACCTCAAGCCATTCATCACCGATCTGAGTGTGAAGCCCGACGCGGACTGGGCCAAGGTCGTCACGGCCCGCGCCGGCGCGATGCTGGCGATGGAGAAAGCCCGCGCCGAGTTGGGTGTCGACAACCCGCTGGACATGGGCGTCGCGCTGCCGGACCCGGACGGGTCGCTGGCGAAGTTCGACGCGCACGATCTGGCCGACCTCATGGGCGTGAGCCGCGTGAGCGCCGACAAGGGCGCGAGCGCGGCGAAGATCACCGACCTGCGGAACGAGCCTCGGTGCGAGCGCTCGTGGAAGCGCGACGGGACGGTGAAGCATCGCTCCGACGGCGGGATGCTCAGCGATCGCGACGCGTTGGCGGTCGGCCTCGGGTGAAGCGACCCGCCGGCACGGACGCGCGTCAAGACACCGGGCTCGAAACGGCTCGCCCGGTGTCGCTGCGCTTGATCATGACTTGATCATCGCTCACCGCTTCGCGGGGAGGGGCGTCGGAAGTCAGACGGCTTTCGTGCCGCGGGCCAGACGCATCTTCTCTTTCGCCGCACGGATCTCGCGGTCGCGACGATCGGTCTTGGCGTCGCGGTTGGGGTCGTCCATGGCGATGCGGTCGTTACTGGCCTTGGTGAGCTGAGCCTGGGCGTCGGCCGCGACGAGCTCGCGGACCGGAGCGGCACGCTCGGCGAGAATCGTGAGCTGGCCCTCGGCCATGCGGACGACGCCGCCATCGACAAAGTACGAGGTGCTGCCGCCGTTGGCCTTGGTCTTGGCGTCGGTGCCGAAGGTGAGCTGGAGCTCGCCGCAGCCGAGCTTGCCGAGGATGGGGGCGCGGCCGGGGAGGAAACCCATGAGGCCATCCCAGAGCGGGACGATCGCGCTCTCGACGGACTCATCGAGCAGGCTGGCGGACGGGGTCACGAGCTTGACGCGGAAGGTGTTCGAGGCCACGCGAATCTCCAGACGGGAAGGCTCCCGGAGGGGTGCAGGGGCGAATGATACGTCCGGGGGGCGGCGGAATCGACCGGGCGTCGGGGCACCGAAGGCCCTCCGCGCGGTCGATCGGGAGCCCTTGCCGCGCGGATAAATACCCGCGGCTCTGAACGCATCCCTCAGGAGATTCAGACCACCCGTGTCCCGAACATCGGCCATCCTCTTTCTGCTCGCCGGTGCGTTGGCGCTGTCGATCTATGGGCGGCTGCATGTGGGCGGGCCGCTGCCGCCGGGGTCGGAGATGATTTTCGAGTTCCGCGCCCAGCGCGGCGCGGCGGCGGCGATCGTGGGCATCTGCCTGGGTGTCAGCGGGGTGCTGCTGCAGTGCCTGTTCCGCAACCCGCTGGCGGCTCCCGATGTCTTGGGCATGTCGAGCGGCGCCGGGTTGTCCGTCATGCTGTGGCAGCTCGCGGCGTTCCACGCGGGGATGGGAATCGCACAGAGCAGCGTGGACATCGGGATCGCGCTGCCGGGAGCGATCGGAGCGCTGATGCTGACGTACCTGCTCGCCCAGCGGCGCGGGACGGTGGAGCCCGTGTCGCTCATTCTCACCGGCGTGATAATCGGCGTCGTGGCGGCCGCGGCGTCGTCGCTGGTGCAGCAGTTTCTTCCGGATCGCGGCGTGGCGGCGGCGCGGCTGCTCTTGGGCTCGATCAACGAAGAACTCCGCTGGCGTGGCATCATCCTGGCCGGCGTGCTCGCGTTGGGTGGGCTGGCGTTTACAGTGTGGCGCGGGCGGTGGCTCGATGCGGCGTCGCTGAGCGACGATGAAGCGCGGTCACTGGGCGTGGCACTGACGCGGCTGCGGCTCGAGATGTTTTTGCTTGCCGGCGTGCTGACGTCGGTGGCGTTTTCGCTGGCGGGGCCGGTGGCGTTTGTCGGGCTGGTCTGCCCGCACCTCGTGCGGATGACGATCGGGCCGCGGCACGGGCCGCTCGTTGTGGGCGCAGCGTGCTTGTCAGGCGTGATGGTGGTCGGGGCCGATTGCCTGGTTCGGCTGATCGATTTGGGCTCGGGGCGCTTGCCGCTCAGTGTGATGACCGCGCTGGTCGGCGGGCCGCTGCTCATCTGGATGCTGCGTGTGAACGCCGCGCGAATTCGCACGGTCGGGTGAACAGAGTCGCGAGTGACAGTCTTCAGCGGCCGACAACAGCGAGCACGTGGCGGTGCAGCGTGTCCACGACCTGCTGGAAGTTGAGGTCGCTGGTGTCGACGCAGATGGCGTTGCCGGGGCACATGAGCGGGCCGTCGGATCGGGTGGAATCGCTGCGATCGCGTTCGAGGATCTCGGCGGTGATCGTGCCAAGGTCGGCGGCGGAGCCCATCGCGACCATCTGCTCGGCGCGGCGGCGGGCGCGAACGTCAGGCGAAGCGTCGAGGTAGAACTTCACCGCGGCGTCGGGGAAAACAACAGAGCCCTGGTCGCGGCCCTCGGTGACGAGGCGGGGATGTTGCTGTCCGATGATCCGCTGCTTGCGGACCATGTGCTCGCGGAGTTCCTTGATGGAGGCGAGCGGCGAGACGACCTCGGTGACATCCTTGTGGCGGATGCGGTGATCGATGGGCTGCCCGTGGGCGAGGATCGTGGGCGGATCGCGGGTCCAGTCAAAGTGCAGGTCGGCGGCGGCGGTGCGGGCGACCACGGCAGCCTTGTCGGCAAGATCGATCTTGTTGTCGATGCAGATCGCGGCGGCGGCGCGGTACATGGCGCCGGTGTCAAGGAAGTCCAGGCCGAGTTGCCTGGCCAGCGCCCGCGCGACCGACGACTTGCCGGTGCCGGCGGGGCCGTCGATGGTGATGACAATGCGTTGGCTGGGTGACAGCATGGCAAGGCAACCGGAGTCGCCAAGGGTAGCGGGGTCCTTGTCGCACACCACTCGCTCGATGTCCATCGCCGAGCACGATTCGGCGTGCGAGACTTCGACGACCTCGATCATCTCAAAAGCGAGTTCCTGCTCGGTCTGCTGACGCGTCGCGTTCATGGTCGATCCTCCCGACGTCCTGTCTGCGGGGAGCGGCGACGGAGTTGTTCCGATGCCGCGGCGTGGCTGCGCGCGAACTCAGATTGAACGACCGGACAAACTCGGTCACGCCGAAGCGGCGGCGTGGTCGAGCGCTGCCCGGAGAAGGCGCTGGCTCTTCCGGATGCCCAGTGTAACATCCCCGCCACCCCTGTAGTCCACTGCGAGCGTGGAATCGAAGCCCACCGAGGCGACGGCCGAGACCATCTTGAAGAGGTCGTAGGCCTTGTGGGCGGGGAGGGGCTCGGGGGGCGGGGTGTTGGAATCGCCACCCTCGCCGGCGAAAATGTCGGCGATGAGGTCTTCCAACGCCGCATCGTCGAGTTCCTCGACTTCGTCGTCCTCGTCGTCGGCCTCGGGAGCTGCCTTTGCGGGCTTGGCGGCCTCGGGTGCCTTGTCGGCTTTGGAATCGGCCTTCTTGGCCTTCGCGCCCTTCGCGGGCTTGGCTTCGGCTTCGGGCGCGGCATCCGCCTTGGCCTTTTTCTTGCCCTTCGCCGGCTTTGCCGGCGCTTCCTCGTCGTCGGGAGGAATGTCGGTGCGAGCGGACTTCTTCTTCGGGGCCTCGTCCTCGTCGTCGTCCTCATCCCGTTTGCGGGCCGGAGACTTCGGAGGCAGCTTCAGACCAGCCTCGGGCGGGTCAGAGAAATCGAGCGTCGAGGCCAGCACCGCGGAGGCGTAGGGCGTGATACGACGCAGGTAGGTGACTGCTTCGTCGTCGCTGCCCGCCGCTTCGGCAGCGAACTGGAAGTCGGGGAGCGTGCCGATGCGGAAGCCGCCGACCTTCTTGATGAGGTCCGTCATCCGTTCGGGCTTTGAGGTCAGGCCCTTCGACGGGCTGATGAGCAGGTTCAGTTCGAGGCGTTCGGCCCGGTCGACGATCTTGCGGAGACGCTGCCAGACCAGCTGCATCGCGTTGTCGTCGTCGGGGGCTTCGACCCGCATCGCGGCGGCGGTGCAGGAGAGGATCTGAGCGGCCTGGATGACCCGGTGCATCCGCTCGATGGCGGCTTCAGCGGCGGCGGCGTCGGCCGTGCCAAGGTTCTGCGACTGGGCCTCGATAAGGAGCAGGCAGGGGCAACCGGCGCGATCGGCCCGCTCGCGGAAGGCTTCAAGCTTGCGGCGGTCGGCCCCGACCAAAAGGTCGGTGGAGAGATTGAGCCCGCCCAAACCGAGGACTTCGCGGGTGTATTGAGGCAGGTCGGCGAGGGCCAGCGTGGGCTGGGACTTGCCGGGCTGTCCGAGGAGCTGCCCGCGGAGGCATGAGGCGTTCAAGGTCAACAGCATTCGGGGGCACTGTAGCGACGCTGCGGCACGCGAGCCCGCAGGCGTCCTCGTGGTCGCGGGCGGCCGGTAAACACAAGACGGTCGAGGCCTTTCAGCCGCGACCGTCCGGAGGGGAAAAAGGTAACGGCATCAAGATACCACGAAGAAGCACCGCGTGTCAAACCCGATGGGTCGGACACCCTAAAAAAAATGGCGAACAAGTTTGCTGTTCTCGGACGGCCGCCAACTCCTCGGTCGGGAGCCTGACTCCCAGCAGGGACGGTTGCCGCTACGCTAGCAATCACTTCAGGAGAACCTCATGCCCAGCCCCGCGGACCGCAAGTACTCCGAGTCGCACGAATGGCACAAGATTGATGGCGACACACTGACCCTCGGCATCTCGCGCTTCGCCGTCGATGCGCTGACAGACGTGACCTATGTCCAGATGAAGAAGATCGGCACCGCGTTCAAGCCGGGCGACATCGTGGGCGAGGTGGAGAGCGTCAAGACCACGAGCGACATCTACTGCTTCGTGGCCGGCACAATCACCGAGGTGAACGCGGCGCTGAACGACAACCCCGGCCTGATCAACGAGGACCCGTACACCAAGGGCTGGCTGGTGAAGGTCAAGGTGTCGGACGCGTCGGGTCTGGCGAAGCTGATGGACGCGGCGGCCTACGACAAGGCGCATCCGGCGGGATGAGCGGATCCGTGTCGCGGTGCCGAGGTGACAAGTTGTCGAGGGAAATCCGAATCCGAATCACTGAAAACCTCGACACCTAGACACCTCGGCACCTTCCCCATGCTCTCTTGCACCAATGTTCACAAGTCGTACCAGCTCGGCGAGCGCCGGGTCGCTGCGCTTCGAGGCGTCGACCTGACGATCGACGACCCCGGGTTCTACGCGATCATGGGGCGATCGGGCAGCGGCAAGAGCACGCTGCTGCACCTGCTTGCAGCCCTGGACAAGCCCGACGAGGGCACGATCACCCTCGCGGGCCAACGCATCGACCAGCTCAGCGACTCGCAGGCGACGGTGTTTCGGCGGACGCAGATCGGAATTGTGTTCCAGCAGTTCAATCTGATTCCCACGCTGACGGCGGTGGAGAACGCCGAACTGCCCGGCATTTTGTCGGGCGATGAACAGACAAAGGCCCGTTCGCGGGCGAAAGAACTGCTGGCGCGACTCGGCCTGAGCGATCGGCTCGAGCACCGGCCCGACGCGCTCTCGGGTGGCGAGCAGCAGCGGGTCGCAATCGCGCGGGCGCTGCATTACGCACCGCCGATCGTGCTCGCGGACGAGCCGACGGGCAATCTCGATAGTGCGAGCAGCGCGGGGTTGTGGACCCTCTTGGCCGAGATCGCGACGGAGCGCAAGATCAGCATCGTCATGGTGACGCACGAGCCGGCGGCGGCGGCCCACTGCCGCAGCGTGTTCGTAATCGCGGACGGACGGGTGAAGGCGCGGATCGAAACGGAGGGCCTCGATGAGAGCGGCGTGGCGGCTCGCTATCAGCAGTCTGTCGCAGCGACCTAGCCGCAGCGTGCTGCTGCTGCTGGTGGTCGCACTGTCGGCCGCCCTGGTCTGCGGCGTGGCGACGGCGATGGCGAGCGTGACCGAGTCGCTGCGCAGCCGCATGGTTGGCGCCGTGGGCACGGCGGACCTGAAGATCGTGACGCCCGCGTCCGCCAAACCGCTCGACGAGGAAGTACTCGCAAAGGTGCGGCGCTGGCCGGAGGTGAAGGCCGCCGAGGGGCGGCTGCGAGCCGCGGCGGCGCTGCGGGCGGTGAGGCCGGTCTGGAACGCCGGCGACGAAGCCAAATCCGATGGCTCCAACCCTTCGTCGCTTGGTCGCTCCAGCCCTTCGTCGCTTCCCCGCACGATTCGATCCTTCGCCGTAAACGTGTACTTCGAGTCGTTTCGCCCCGGCTTCGATGACGTGCATCGGCCGGTGACGCTGGCCGAAGGGCGGATGCCGATCATCGCGACCGAGATCGCGGTCGATCAGACAGTAATCGATCGGCTCCGCGGCGTCGAGAGCAAGGCGGGGCGACGGAGCGGAACCCTGTCGGCGCTCATCAGCGGCACGGTGCCCGACGTCGAAGAAGGCAAGGCCGACGCGACGCAGGACCTGGGCCCAGCGACGGCGGCAAGCGCTGACGAAGCCCGGGCGCTGCGGGAGAAGTATCAGGTCGCGATCGGGCAACAGATCGAGTTCATCCCGGCGGGGAAGCCGCCGGCGAAACTGACCATTGTCGGGATCGCGCCGCCGGGCGTCTTAGGGGGCAGGCCGCGGGGCTGGATGACGCCCGATGCGCTCGCATCGGCGACGGATCAGACGGGGCGGTACAACGAGATCGAGATCGTGCTCGAGGACACGGCCGACGCGGAGGCAGCGGCGGCGGCCCACCGGGGCGAGATGCCCGACGACGCGGTGCTGCAATCGACCGCAAAGGTGACGTCGAACCTCGAACAGAATCTGCGCGCGAACCAGATCGGGTTGATCGTCGCGTCGACGATGGCGTTTCTGTCCGCGGCGTTCATCATCCTGACCGGCATGACGACGGGCGTCGTGGAACGCCAGCGCGAACTGGCAATCCTGCGCTGCATCGGCGCGGCCCGACGGCAGATCGCGGCGTCGCAGGTGTTCGTGGGCCTCTTGATCGGCACGGCTGGCTCGCTACTGGGTGCGCCACTGGGAATTGCGATCGCGAGTCTGGTGATCTGGTGGTTCCAGGCGGACTTCAAGATCGAACTGGCGTTCCCGTGGTTCGGGCTCAGCGTCGGCGTGGTCGGTTCGATCCTCGCGGGGCTGCTGGGTGCGGCGTTCCCGGCGTGGCGGGCGGCCCGGATGGAGCCGCTGAAGGCACTCTCGTCGCGGGCGGACGTACCGAAGCGGTCGGCGCTCTGGAAGGTGCTGGCGATCAGCGTGGTGATGCTGCTGACGCATTATCTCGTGGTGACGTTCGCGAACACGCCCAACGCGATCTTCCTGTTGTACGTGTCGCTGGCCTTGCCGTGCATGTTCTTCGGGTACTTCCTGCTAGGCGTGCCGCTGACGGCGGGCGTGGTGGAGATTGGCGGGAGGCTCATCGCGCGGGTGTTGGGTGTGCCTGCGACGCTCTTGGAGCGGAGCATCCGCAGGACGCCGTATCGCCACGGGTTCACGGCGGGCGCGTTGATGGCGGGCCTCGCGCTGATGGTGGCGATCTGGACACAGGGTGCGAGCTTCGCCCAAGACTGGCTCGGGAAGATGCAATTCCCCGATGCCTTTGTGACCGGGCTGGCGTTGTCGGACAAGAGCGTGGAGAAGCTGCGCTCGATGCCGGACATCACGGGCGCGACGCCGCTGTCGATCGTGCGGGTCGAGACGAGCGGCAACAGCATCGGGCCGATGAAGAACCTCAAGACGATGTTCATCGGTTTCGATCCGGATTCGTTCTTCGGCATGATGAACATCACGTGGGTGCAGGGCGATCAGGCCCGGGCCCACAAGCGGCTGAACGACGGCGACGCGATCATCGTCGCACGCGAGTTTCTGGCGAGCAAGGGCCTGGGCCTGGGCGATCGCGTGAACGTGAAGTACCAGAGCCGCAGCAGCGACTTTGAGATCGTGGGCGTCGTCACCAGCCCGGGGCTGGACGTGGTGAGCAACTTCTTTGATCTGGGCGATATGTACGTGGATCAGGCGGTGTCGGCCGTGTTCGGCTCACGCGCCGCTCTTCGGGATCGGCTGCTGGGAGGCAACGAGCCGCCGACGCAGTTGATCTCCCTGTCGCTCGCCAAGGGAACCGACGACGCGAAAGTGGCGGCGGACGTTCGGGCGGCCATGATGGAGTTCGGCGTGCTGGACGTGGGCACGGGTCGCACACTCAAAAACGTCATCAACGGCGCGATCGGCCGGAGCTTGTACATCGTGTCGGCGATCGCGATGATGTCGATGCTCGTGGCGAGCCTGGGCGTGGCAAACCTGATCGTCGCGGCGATCGAGGGACGGCGGTTTGAGTTCGGCGTGCTGCGAGCGGTCGGCGCGTCGCGCTGGATGGTCTGCCGGCTCGTGCTGGCCGAAGCCGTGGTGGTCGCGATCTCGGCGGCGTTGCTCGGAACGCTGATGGGCCTGCAGGGCTCGTACGGCGGGAAGCGGTTGAACGCGGTGATCGCCGGGATCGACCTCGCGCTGCGGCCGCAGTGGGACGCGATCGGCATCGGATGGTTGATCGTGATCGGGCTGACGCTGCTGGCGGCGGCACCGGCAGTGATCGCGTTGTCGCGGCAGGAGCCGCGCGAGCTGCTGGCGGCAGTGAAGGGCTAAGCCGCCTTGCGCAGTTCGTCGTACCGGCGCCGCAGGCTTTCATCGCGCAGCACCATGTAGCACTTGCTGATGCGTGCGAACTTGCGGCTCGACTCTTCGTCGGGGGCGTAGTCGGGGTGGTAGAGGCGGGCGAGGCGGCGATAGGCGGCGCGGATCTCGTCGGCGGTCGCGCTGGGGGCGATGCCGAGCGTGGCGTAAAGATCCTCAACCTCGACGCTGGTCGGGAGGATCTCACGGCCACTTGCAGCGGCATCGAGCAGTCGCTCGATGTCGGAGCGGGTCTGAGCGTCGGCGTCGAAGAAGTGCAGGCCGACGTTCCAGACGTCTTTCTGAACCTGACTGGTCCACGCGACACGGGTGAGGGCGAAGATCTTGACGTCGCCGCAGGTCAGGGAGATCTCAAACACGTGGCCGCGCTTCACGGCGGGCTCGCTGCGGGTGACGATGCGGGCGCCCTCGGTGGAGAGGTCGACGATGCTGCCCAGGGCGCAGTCGGTCATGCGGGTGTCGTACCGCTTGGACGTGCGGGTGAACTTGGGCTTGTCCGCCGCGGGCTTCTCGGCTGCGGGCGGAGCCTGCTTCTTCCGGAGTTTGTCCACGAGCCAGCGCATAACGGTGGATCGGACGCTGGAGCGTCGGCGTTGAGCGGCGGAGGCCCGGGACGGGTGTCGAACAGGGCTGAGTTGGCAGGCGGTGACAGTCCTGTCGGAAACTCCGGCGCGGAGAGATTGTTCTCGGGCGTCTGTCGGCCGAGATCCGGGTTCACGACTGTCCCCCACCCGTCCACGACTCCAGTGCCGCAGGGTGCCGGTGCTTCAGGTGCCGAGTGCCCTCTACCCTCGCCCGTGCCGACGTCTTCTTCACAGCGTCCGTTCGAGGTGGTCGCGCCGTTCAAGCCGATGGGCGATCAGCCCCGCGCGATCGAGCAACTGACGCAAGGGCTGCGACAGGGCAAACCCGCGGTCTGTCTGCTGGGCGCCACGGGCACGGGCAAGACCTTCACGATGGCCAACGTCATCGCGAACCTCGGCAAGCCAACCCTCATCATCAGCCACAACAAGACGCTGGCGGCCCAGCTCTACGAGGAGCTCCGCGAGTTCTTCCCCAAGAACAGCGTGAACTACTTCGTCTCCTACTACGACTATTACCAGCCCGAGGCGTACATCCCCCAGCGCGACATCTACATCGAGAAGGACTCGTCACGCAACGACGATCTCGACCAGTTGCGGCTCGCCGCGACCAGCAACATCCTCAGCCGTCGCGACACCGTCGTAGTCGCGAGCGTGTCGTGCATCTTCGGCCTCGGCAATCCGGTCTCCTACGGCGAGCGCGTCCTCACCATCACCAAGGGCTCGCGGGTCGATCGCCGCGACTTCCTGATGGCGCTCTCGCAGATGCAGTACACCCGCAGCGAGATCGAGTTCAAACGCGCCCAGTTCCGCGTCCGCGGCGACGCCCTCGAGGTCTGGCCCGCATACGAGAAGTACGCCGTCCGCATCGAACTCTTCGGCGACGAGATCGATCGCGTCGACCTCATCAACCCCACCAGCGGCGAGGTCCTCGCGGAAGAGCGGCAGTTCTTCCTTTTCCCGGCCGTCCACCACATGATGCCCGAGGACCAGATGCAGTCGGTGCTCACATCGATCCGCACCGAGATGGACGCGCGGGTGATGGAACTGCGCTCACAAGGCAAACTGCTCGAAGCCCAGCGCCTGATCAGCCGCACCAAGTACGACCTCGAACTCCTCGAAGAAACCGGCATGTGCCAGGGGATCGAGAACTACTCCCGCTTCATGGACGGCCGCCAGCCGGGAGAGCGGCCGTACACATTGATGGATTATTTCGACTTTGCACCGACCGCGGTCCGGAGAGACGAAGAGACGGAGAAACAAAGAGACGGAGTGGAAGATGCAGCTTCCACCACTTCGTCTCTTCGTCTCTCCGTCTCTGCGTCTCTTCCCTCCCGCCCCAACTACCGCGACTGGCTCCTCATCATCGATGAATCGCACGTGACCTTGCCGCAGATCCGCGCGATGTACAACGGCGATCAGGCCCGCAAGACGGTGCTCGTGGACCACGGCTTCCGTCTGCCCAGCGCACTCGACAACCGCCCGCTGCGGTTCGAGGAGTTCGAGGCGATCGTGCCGCAGATTGTGTATGTGAGCGCGACGCCCGGGCCGTACGAGCTGCAGCGCACCGGCGGCGAAGTCGCTGAGCAGGTGATCCGCCCGACGGGGTTGCTGGATCCAGTGATCGAGGTCAAGCCCGCCCAGGGTCAGGTGCCGGACCTGATCGAGCGTTGCCAAGAGCGCGTCGCCAAGGGCGAGCGGGTGCTGGTCACCGCGCTCACCAAGCGGCTGTGCGAGGACCTGACGAGCTACCTCGACCAGAAGGGCCTGCGGGTGCGCTACCTGCACAGCGAGGTCGAGACACTCGAACGCGTCGCGATCCTCACCGACCTGCGGCTCGGCGAGTTCGATGTGCTCGTCGGCGTGAACCTCTTGCGCGAGGGATTGGATCTGCCCGAGGTGTCGCTGGTGTGCATCCTCGACGCCGACAAGGAAGGCTTCCTCCGCTCGCCGACAAGTCTCATCCAGCAGATGGGCCGAGCGGCACGCAACGTCAACGCGCTCGTCATCATGTACGCCGACCAGATGACGCCGGCGATGCAGGCCGCCATCGGCGAGACCGAACGCCGCCGCACGAAGCAGATCGCGTACAACACGGCCCACGGCATCGTCCCCACGACGATCAAGAAAGAGATCCGCCGCGGCATGGAGATCAGCCTGAAGGGCCGCAAGCAGGCGAGGGAAAGCCTCTACGAGAAGGAAACCGAGTACGAGATCGAAGACCTGATCGAGACCATCCGCACCGAGATGCGCGAGAGTGCGGCCAAACTCGACTTCGAATCCGCGGCGGTGCTCCGCGATCAGCTCAAATCACTTGAAGCCAAGCTCGACAAGGCGACGAAGTCGGGCGGCTCCACCAAAGTGCGGCGATCCGAATTGTCCGCCAACGCCGAAGCCAAGAACCGCAAACGCCCCGGCATGCCCGGCGTCAAGATCACGAAGCAGATGAGGAAGAAAGGCAGTGGAAAGTAGGTATTTGGCACTGGGCACTAGGGGAAGGCATCGGGCATCAGGCATCAGGCATCGGGCATCGGGCATCGGGCAAAGAAAAAGGCAGCCGCAATCGGCTGCCTCGATTTGGCCCTTTGGAATTTTGGCCCTTTGGCCCTTTGGCCCTTTTGCCTTTGCTCACTTCTCCCCCGCCTTCGCCAGCAGCAGCAACCGCTCCTTCTTCGTCACCACCACGCCGCCAGGGATCTCGATCGTGACAGCGAAGAGCGAGGGGTCCCTCACCAGAAGCTTGGGCTGCACGGGGACAACAAGATCGCCGGTCTTGGGGTCTCGGCTCGCGTTCGCGAGGTCGAAGACGCCGCCGTCGACCGGGAACTCGTCCTGGCGGCCCTTGTCGAAGATCCAGAGCTGGTACTGCTGGACGCGTGGGTCGTTGGCGGCGAGGCCCTTGAACCGCATGAAGCCGCGCTGCTCCTTGCCGTTCCAGATGATGTCGCCGCTCACGCCCTTGGCATCCTTGTCCTCGGTCGTCGACCAGGCGACGGTCTGGGTCTCAGCCGCTTGCAGGAGCTGAATGCGTGCCTGCCACGCCGGCGCGGCCGGTTCCGGCATCGCGGGCGGCTTGTTCCATGTGAGCACGGCGAACGCGAGCGACGCGGCAGCGGTCAGCCACGCCACCATCTCGCGCGGACGCATGCCCGGCGCCGTGGTGTTCGTTCCGCCGCCACGACTACTGGCGATCGTTTCAACGCCCTTCGCAAGCAATCGACCGCGGACATCCGCCGCGAGCGGCTTGGCGTCGACCGACCAGCTGGCGATCGTCGCGCCGCTGAGGCGGCCAAAGTCGGCGGCGGCGGCGTCAGCAACGGCGCGGTCGGCGGGCGAGAGTTGGGCGAGCAGCGTGTCGAGTTCCTGACGCTCGACGGCGTCGAGGCCACCGGCGCTCGCGCCGGCGAGCAGGTCGATCACGCGGTCCAGAGGCTGCGTGTTCATGACGCGACCTCCTTTCGCGTCCCGGTGAGCGCTTCGCGCATACGGATCAACCCGCGGCGGATGCGGGATTTCACGGTGCCAACGGGGGCCTGCACCAGCGTCGCGATCTTCTCGTGGGGCACGCCGTGATAGAGCGAGTACCAGAGGGCCTGCTGCTCGTCCTTATCCAGGCCATTGAAAGCCTCGGCGGCACGGCGGAGATCGTCGCGGTTGGCGGCGTGGTCGGACTGTTGGTGGATCTTCGCCTCCGCGAGCGTGCCGGGATCGTCGACGTGCAGGGTTGGCCGTCGCGCAGCGCGCCGGACGCGGTCGATGAGTCGGTGATGGGCGATGGTCGCGATGAAGGCCGCCTCCGAACCCAGTGCGGGGTCGAAGCGTCCCGCGCTCTTCCAGACTTCCACGAACACGTCCTGCACCGCGTCCTCGATGTCCTCGCCGAGCGGGCGCAAGTAGCGATCGGCCAAACCCCACACCATACCGCCGAATTCATCGAGGCACGCCGCGACCGCGGCGTTGTCACCTCGAGCAACTCGTTGGAGGATCGTGTCCGGCACCGGGGGAGGGCTCCGTGCGTGTTCGCCCTTCTTTCGACGCACAACGCATGCGGATGCCAGTTTTGCGACTTGAATCTTCGTGATCCAAAATCCGGCCTGCCGGAGACCTCGGAAGACCGGCGTCCGACTCGAACATCGTGGCGTGCGACTGGCCGTTCTGCGGAGCTCCTCCCGCTGGCGCTCGGCGGTCGCCGCACGCCCCGAGCGAGCGGTCCTTCCGAGAGGAAGGGAGAGGAAGAAGGAGATTCATGATGAAGAGGTCTCTCAACGTGCTCGCCGCGGCCGCGTTCCCGCTGGTGGTGCTGGCCGGGTCGACGCAGGCCGAGCTGGTCTACGGCGTGACGCTCCAGCAGACGCTGGTGTCATGGGACAGCGGGTCCCCCACCTCCCTGCTTTCCGGCGTCGCGATCTCGGGCCTTCAGGCCAATGAGGTGATTCATGGCCTCGATATGCGTCCGAACACCGGCGAGCTCTACGCGCTCGGCTCGATGAATCGGCTCTACAAGATCAACCGCATGACCGGCGCCGCAACGCAGGTCGGGCCGTCCTTCGCGACGCCGCTGAACGGATCGTCGTTCGGCTTTGACTTCAACCCGACCGTGGACCGCATCCGCGTCGTCAGCGACGTGGATCAGAACCTGCGGCTGAACCCGGACACGGGCGCGGTGATTGTCGACACCCCGCTGGCATACAAGAGCGGGGATCCGAACTTCGGCAAGAACGCAAACGTGGTGCACGCGGCGTACACCAACTCGTTCAAGGGCGCGACCACGACGACGCTGTACGTGCTCGACACGGGCTTGGACGTGCTGGCGATCCAGAACCCGGCGAACAGCGGTCAATTGATGACCGTTGGCTCCATCGGCGCGGACCTGACCGATCTGGGCGGGTTCGACATCTCCGGCATGACCGGTCTGGCGTACGCGGTCGTGCGCGACAACCTGCTCGCCCGCAGCACCTTCTGGCGGATCGATCTGGCGACCGGTCAGGGCACCATGATCGGCGAGATCGGCGGCGGATCGATCATCACCGCGATGGCAGTCGTCCCGGCCCCGGGCGCGCTGGCGCTGGGTGGTTTCATCTGTCTCGCCGCGGCGCGGCGGCGTCGGTGAGCGCGGTCCAGTGAATCACCGTTGCTCTTCTCCCGTCGCGGCGGGAAATCACCGACGCGGCGGATGATTTGTGCGAGAGGCCGTACCTGGGAGGGGCGGCCTCTCGTTTTCGTTCCGCGGCGGGAGCGGGGGGCGGGGCCTTCCAGGCCCCGCGCCATGCCAGCCCGCAGCGACCGCCGTACCGTTCCGCGTGAGTACACCCGAGCCAACGCCGGCACCCAACCCCGCGGACAAGCGGCGCTCACGCGACGAGTTCTACGGGCGGCTCGCGGTCTACCTCGCGGGAGTGGCGATCGGCTTCCTTCTGCTCGGGTTCTTCAAGGCCCGCGGCCGCGCCGAGGCGCAGCGCCGCGAGGCAGAGCAGAAAACAATGTGGGGCGGCTCGACAAGCCCTTCTGGGACCGAGACTTCCGCAACACCCGTAACCCCGCAGGGAATCCAAGGCTCCATACCGAACGAAAAGCGATAAGCCGCTTGCGTGCCGCTACACTGGCCGCGGGAGCGACCAGCGTGAGCCAGCGTTCGAAGAAGGATTCTGAGCGAGAGGAGTCGAGCGTGCCGACGGCGACGAGCAAAGCCTCAGAGCGAGGCGAGGGTTTGTCTGTGGAGGTGCGCCCGGTGCGCGACGCGGGCGCGCGGGAGGCGGGATTGGGTGCGAGGGCGAAGTCGGCGTACGACGCGCGGGTGATCCGGGTGCGCGGGGCGCGGGAGCACAACCTCAAGAACATCGATGTCACCATCCCCCGCGATCAGTTGGTGGTGATCACGGGCTTGTCGGGCAGCGGCAAGAGCAGCCTCGCCTTCGACACCATCTTCGCCGAAGGCCAACGCAAGTACATGGAGTCGCTCTCCGCGTACGCCCGCCAGTTCCTCGAGCAGCTCAAGAAGCCCGACGTCGACGAGGTCGAGGGCGTCCCCCCCACCATCGCGATCGAGCAGCGCAGCGCCAGCAGCAACCCGCGCTCAACGGTCGCGACGACGACGGAGATCTATGACTATCTGCGGTTGCTATTCGCACGCTGCGGCACACCCCACTCCTGGGCCCCGACGAAGACGAAGAAAGACGGCGCCGTGCTGGAACGCTCCGGTCGCGTCATCAGCGCGATGGGCAGCACGCAGATTGTCGATGCGGTGATGGAAAAGGCCAAGCCGGGCGAGCAGGCTCGGGCCATGGTTCTCGCCCCCGTCGTCCGCGGGAAGAAGGGCTTCCACCGCGACGTGCTCGAAGACCTCGTCAAGCAAGGCTGGACACGGGCGCGGGTCAACGGAAACCTCGTCGACCTGCGCGATGTGCTGAAAGACCCCAACGAGAATCCGCTGAAGCTCGGCCGCTTCGAGAAACACTCCATCGACGCCGTCATCGACCGCATCGGGATCGCGGCGGACTCGCGCCAGCGCCTGGCCGAGTCGATCGAGGCGGCGCTGCGCCTGGCGGAAGGCTCGCTCACCGTGTCGTTTGAGGACGCCGCGGCACCCGGCGGCTGGCGCGATGTCACCTACTCCACACGCTTCTCCGATCCCGACCATCCCGAAGTCGCGCTCGAAGAACTCGAGCCGCGACTGTTCTCGTTCAACTCGCCGCAGGGCGCGTGCAAGACCTGCTCGGGCCTGGGCACTTTGCTGGAGCTCGACGAACATCTCGTGCTCCCCAACGACCAGAAGGCCCTGGGCCAAGGAGCGATCGAGGCGTACGCGAAGAACATGGCCGTGCGGGCCTGGTTCCAGCGCGGCCTGAAGAAGTTCTGCAAGGCGTTCGGCGTCTCGTACGACGCGCCGATCTCGACGTTCAGCCCGGTGCAGCGCAAGCTGCTCATGCACGGCCCGACGCCCGAGCAGAAGGCAGCCGCCAAAGCCGCGCTCGGCCGCTTCCAGTGGCAGGGCGTCTTGCCAGAACTCAACGACTGGTGGAAGAAGACCGACAACCCGACGGTGAAGGAGTGGCTGGGGCAGTTCATGTCGAACACGCCCTGCCCGGAGTGCTGCAGTGATCGCCTGCGCATCGAGGCGCTGCACGTGCTGATGAAGAGCACGCACCGCGTTTACACCAAGGGCGTGTACTCGGACTCGGTCATCGGACGGCCGCGGCAGGAGGAGACGAAGAGACGCAGAGACGAAGACACGAAGCCTGAAGACTCCGTCGCCACCACTTCGTCTCTTCGGAACTCCGTCTCTCCGTCTCTTTGCTATCTCAACATCGCCGAGCTCTCTCGCCTCAACATCCTCGACGCCATCGCCTACATCGAGGGACTGCAGCTCACCAAAGAACAGATCGTCATCGCCGAGCCGATCCTCAAGGAGATCAACAACCGCCTGCGGTTCCTCACCGGCGTGGGGCTTGAGTACCTCTCGCTCGACCGCAAGACCGCGACGCTCTCCGGCGGCGAGGCCCAGCGCATCCGCCTCGCCACCCAGGTCGGCAGCGGCCTCGTCGGCGCGTGCTACGTGCTCGACGAACCCACCATCGGCCTCCACCAGCGCGACAACGACCGCCTCATCAAAACCCTCCGCCATCTGGCCGACATCGGCAACACCGTCCTCGTCGTCGAACACGATGAAGACATGATCCGTGCCGCGGATTACGTGCTGGACGTCGGCCCCGGGCCGGGCGTCCACGGCGGACGCATCGTCGCCCAAGGCACCGTCACCGACATCTGCAAGGTCGCCGAGTCGCAGACGGGTCTGTACCTGTCGGGCAAGAAGAAGATCGAGGTGCCGTCGAAGCGCCGCACGATGGATCACAAGAACGCCATCACCATTAAGGGTGCGGCCCACAACAACCTCAAGAAGATCGACGTCGCCATCCCCACCGGCGGACTCGTCTGCGTCACCGGCGTTAGCGGCAGCGGCAAGTCGACGCTCGTCAACGACATCCTGCTCACCGCAGCAAAAAACCAACTCGTCGGCACCCGCGAGAAGCCGGGCACACACGGGTCATTCAAGTGGCCCAAGACCCTGGACCGTGTCATCGAGGTCGATCAGTCGCCAATCGGCCGCACGCCGCGCTCCAACCCCGCCACCTACGTCGGCATCTTCGACGAGATCCGCAAGGTCTTCGTCGCCACCAAGGAAGCCAAAGTCCGCGGCTACAAACCCGGTCGCTTCTCCTTCAACGTCCGCGGCGAAGCCGGCGGCGGCCGCTGCGAGGCCTGCGAAGGTCAGGGCCTCAAAAAGATCGAGATGCACTTCCTGCCCGATGTCTTCGTCGAGTGCGAAGTCTGCCGCGGCAAACGCTACAACCGCGAAACGCTCGAGATTCTCTACCGCAACAAGTCCATCGCCGACGTGCTCGACATGACCATCGAGCAGTCGCTGGGATTCTTCGAGAACCATCCCAAGATCCTGCGCTTCCTGAAGTGCCTGCACGACGTCGGCCTGGACTACCTGACGCTGGGCCAGCCGAGCACGCAGCTCTCCGGCGGCGAGGCCCAGCGCATCAAGCTGGCCACCGAACTCGGCAAGACCTTCGGCGCTCTGGAACAGGTGGAACTGCTCAAGGCAGGCAGCGCGGCACCTCCGGCGGACGAGGAAGCGGAAGCCGGCGACGCACTCGACGAATTCGCCGATGCCGCGGGGCCCGCCAAGAACAAGAAGGGCGGCAAGGACGCCAAGAAGTCCAGCAAGTGGGCCGAGCGCTTCGAAGCCATGCGCCAGCGTGCCGCCAACCCCTACGGCAAAACCCTCTACGTCCTCGACGAACCCACCACCGGCCTCCACTTCGAAGACATCCGCAAACTCGTCCACGTCTTCGACCGCCTCGCCGACGCGGGTCACACGCTGGTGGTGATCGAGCACAACCTCGACGTCATCAAGTGCGCCGACTGGATCATCGACCTCGGCCCCGAAGGCGGCAGCAACGGCGGCACGATCGTCGCCCAAGGCACACCGGAGACGGTAGCGAAGAGCAAGGGGAGCTTTACGGGGGCGTATCTCGGGCCGATGGTGAAACCAAAGTGATGTTCGTACTCCTTGGCGACGAAGCCTCGGATCGACCGGAGCAACATCTGCGATCAGCGCGGTTCAAGCCCGTGAGCCCGACGACGCGGAGATCCGAGTCTTCCTCGAAAACTCGTCAGCCTCAGCGTCTCGGCGTGAGACCATTTGCGTTCAGGGAGTTCATGGCCTCGTTCCGAACTCGCTGCGCGCGCCTCCTCTCCCCGCCTGCGGGGAGAGGACGGCTCGCCGCGAAGCGTCGAGCCAGGTGCGGGGACCGCGGGTCCGTCAACGCAAATGCATCCGAACGCCCAACGCCCCTCCCCGCTTCGTGGCGAAGGGACGCACGGCATCGAGTCACAGTGTGATTCTCAGCCCGCTTTCCGCAGCGTCGCATCAAGCCCCGGCACCATGCGCCGAGCGAGCGAGATGTCGAAACGAGTCGGCAGCGCGGTGCCGAACTGGGGCGGCAGCGTCTGTGCGAGCGCATGGCGGTCGATGGCATCGAGCAGCGCGTGGACGACTTGCTCGACGGTGATGCTGGGGGGCTGGGTGCCGCCGCAGTAGTGCTGGTGATCGACCCAGCTGAGCGAGATGCGGTGCTCCGCGGCGGGCTGCGGACCCTGGCGAACGAGAACGCGGTAGGACCAGCCGCGGGGGGTTTCGCGTTCCTCGCGGACGTCGACACGCGGCGTCTCGGCCTGCTCGCTCCGCGGCGGCTGAGGATTGGGCTGGGGATTGGAAGAATCGGCGTGCACGTGGATCAATCCGGACGAGACGCGGGACGGTTCCCGGCTTCTGGTCGGGTGTTCTATCGGCCAGCGGATGCAACCGGACCAGCCCAATCCGCTATCAGCCTCTCCGATACCATGCTGGCGTGATCTTTCTTCTCGAAACCATCCGACTTGGCCTGAGCAACCTGCGCCTGCACCTGCTGCGGTCCTTCCTGACCGCGCTGGGCATCATCCTCGGCGTCGCCGCCGTGATCGCGATGGTGAGCCTGGGCGAGGGCTCCAAGCAGGAAGCGCTGCGCCAGATCGAGCAGCTCGGCGCTAAGAACATCATCCTGCGTTCGCAGAAACCCGCCGAGAGCCAGGCCAACCAGAACAACAAAAAGGGCGGCTCGAGCTGGATCAGCCGCTATGGCTTGCTGCGGGCGGACCTCGAAGTGATCAAGGAAAACTTCCCGGATGCGGAAGCGATCGTGCCCCTGAAGGAAGTGGGCAGCAAGATGTCCCGCGAGGCATTGTCTCGCACCAGCCAGGCGGTGGGCACGACGCCGGAGTTCCAGAACGTCGCGAAGCTGAACGTGGCCCGCGGACGCTACCTCACCAACGCCGATCTCGATCAGCAGGCAATGGTCTGCGTCATCGGCAACGAGGTCGCACGCGAGTTCTTCAAGTTCGACGACCCGCTCGGCGCCACCATCCGCATCGACTCCAAGGCCTTCACCATCATCGGCGTCCTCGCCCCGATCGGGCTCGCCGGCGGCGCCGGTGCCGCCCTCGTCGGACGCGACCTCAACCTCGATGTCCACGTGCCCATCACCACCGCCCGCGCCGTCATGGGCGACATGGTCTTCCGCGGCAGCAGCGGCAACTTCCAGAACAGTTCGGTGGAAATCAGCGAGATCTACATCGCCTGCCCGGATCGCGACCGAGTCCTCCCGGACGCAAAGCGATTGAAGCGGATCATCGACTCGCGCCGGAGCGATGAGATCGACGTCACGATGATCGTGCCGTACGAACTGCTCGAGAACGCGCGAAAGAGCCAGCTCACGTGGAACCTCGTGCTCGGCTTCATCGCGGGCATCTCCCTGCTCGTCGGCGGCATCGGCATCATGAACATCATGCTCGCGACCGTAACCGAGCGCACCCGCGAGATCGGCATCCGCCGTGCGCTGGGCGCCACGCGTTCGGCGATCCTCAATCAGTTCCTCGTCGAGACCAGCGTGCTCTCAACCGGCGGCGGGCTCATCGGCGTCGCGCTGGGCGTCGGTTCGTCGTGGTTCATCCAGTGGATCGCGCCCAAGCTCCCGAACACGCCGCTGGTGGGCCAGTACTTCAGCCAGTCGGTGAACCTGCCGACACACGTCACGCTCGGCTCGGTCATCCTGGCCTTCAGCGTCGCGGTCGCGGTCGGGCTGATCTTCGGAATCTATCCAGCCCGTCGAGCCGCGGCACAGGACCCGATTGTCGCATTGAGGCATGACTAGAAGGCACTGGGCACGAGGGGGAGGCATCGGGCATCGGGGTATGTCGCCGGTATGTCTCGGTGGGGTTTGCGGCGAATCCGCGGCGGATGCCGCAGCGAAATCACCTGTGCCGACCACATCCCGAAACGTCCCGGCCTCGGCGGAATCCTAAAGTCCGCCCCTCTCTAGCCCACTAAAAATGCTCGACCTTCCCACGATGGCTACCTCTCGCTCATCCTCGCCCAACTCAGCGCCCAACTCAGCGCACGCATCTCAGCCGGGCCACCCCGCCAAGGAATCGGTCCGCCGCGAGGCGATGATCGACGTGCAATCCTCGCAGGACCAGCGCAACGTCGCGATCGATCGCGTCGGCGTCAAGGACGTCGTCTACCCGATCCGCCTCCGCACCCCCGACGGCGGCGAGCAGACCACCGTCGCCACCATCAATATGTACGTCGCCCTGCCCCACTACAAAAAGGGCACGCACATGAGCCGGTTCCTGGAAGTCCTCAACGACCACACCAGCGAGCCCATCACGCCCGACCGCATCCCCGAACTCACCCGCGCCATCTGCAAGCGCCTCGATGCCGAGGAAGCCCATTTCGAGGCCAGCTTCACCTACTTCATCAAGAAGCTCGCCCCGGTCTCCAAGCAGCCCGGCCTGATGAACTACAAGGTGACGTTCGAGTGCCGCGCCAATCACGTGGATGATTTCGTGATGGGCGTCGCCGCCCCGGCGACCAGCCTCTGCCCGTGCTCGAAGGAGATCAGCGAGTACGGCGCCCACAACCAGCGCTGCGAGATCGAAGCCAAAGTTCGCTTCCAGGCGAGCACCAGCAAGGGCAAGCCCTCGCTGTGGATCGAAGACGTGGTGAAGCACCTCGAGAACGCGGCCAGCGCCCCCGTCTACGCCGTGCTCAAGCGCCCCGATGAAAAGTTCGTCACCGAGCAGGCCTACGACAACCCCAAGTTCGTCGAGGACATCGTCCGCGACCTCGCTGTCGGCCTCAACAACGACAACCGCATCACCTGGTACCAGATCAACTCGGAAAACTTCGAGTCGATCCACAGCCACAACGCCTACGCCCAGATCACGCGGGATAAGCGGTAGGCTGACCTTCACCTGTTGACTTCGAGCGGGCGACGCGTTGGCGTCGCCCGTTGTTTTCCGTTCGTACGCTCCGCCATGTCATCCGTCTCTCGATCCGGCGTTTCGTCCGTCCGCGTCCGCTACTGCGAGTGCGACCCGATGGGCGTCGTGCATCACGCGTCGTACGTTCCCTGGCTCGAGATCGGCCGCACCGAACTCCTCCGCACCAGCGGCATCTCCTACAAAACCCTCGAAGAACGAGGCGTCTTCCTCGTCATCGTCAAGCTCGACGTGAAGTACCGCCGCCCCGTCCTCTACGACGATGTCGTCGAAGTCCGCACCACCTGGGTCGGCGGCAGCCGCATCAAAATCGAACACGAATACGAGGTCGTCGTCACCCAACGCGAGAACGCCAAGGACCCGCTCCCGATCTCCGCGGCGGTCGCCAAGACAACGCTCGCGTGCGTGGACCACGACGGGCGGCCAATGGAATTGCCGGAGTGGTTGGCGAGCCGGTGAGGGCGATCGCGATCAGGATGCCGCCGCGTCGAGCTTGGCGAGGAGAGCCTCGACTTCCTGCCGGAGCTTCGGAACCTTGCCGACGGCGACGCCCCAGACGGTGTCGTCCTTGAGGATGTCGTAGCCGTGAACGACGATATTCCGGAACGAGATGATCGAGCGGAAGTCGGAGACCGTGGTCTCGATCGATTTGTCGACCTTCGCCGCACGATTCAGAGCTTCACCGATGGTGATCAACTGGCGCTCCACGGCGGACCGCAGGAGCAATTGGCGACGATACTCCTCGAAGGTCTGACCGGTGACGAACGCCGTGATCGCGTCGCAGGCGGTCTTCACGTCGAACAGGTATTTCCGCACGTCACGCGGCTGCATAGAACGCGACCCGCGAAGCCTCCACCGAGGACTTGAAGTAAGGGTTCGTGATCGCGTCGGCCTCGACGAGGTCAACGCGACGGGCGAGTGCATCCTCCAAAGAGGCGAGCAGCCCGAAATAGGCGTCAGCCTTCGCGCTGGGGGGCATGTCGCGGAAGCGGACCAGGAAATCGACATCGCTGTGGGACGCGTTGAATCGATCGGAGGTTGCCGACCCGAAGAGCGCGAGCTCGCGGACGCCAAACCGCTCGCACGCCCGCCGGATGGCGGGCTCGGCGTCGATCAACGCCTGCGGGATTCTGAGGTTCGGGCGTCCCATGCCAGAAGTGTATCGGCGAAGCAAAGACGACGGCCGCCTGCGTGGACCACGACGGACGGCCCATGGAGCTACCGGAGTGGTTGGCGACGCCGAGGCCGTGTAGAGAAAGCAATTCACCACGGAGATCACGGAGATCACAGGGCAAGACAGAAAGTCATGGCTCGGCATCAAGAGCACTGCACGCGCCGTGATCCCCGGGCGGCCCGACCAAATCCCCTCTCCGTGTTCTCCGTGCTCTCTGCGGTAAATTGCCTTGGCCTTGCACCAGGCGCGACGGTTCAGCCCAGCTGCTCGATCGCGCGATCAACGTTCTTCACCGCCACCAACTCGATCTTCGCGTTCTTCGGCGCCCGCTGACCCGGCGCCAGCAGTATCCGCGTGAACCCAAGCCGCGACGCCTCGATCAGGCGAGCCTCCAGCTGCGCCGCCGGCCGAATCTCGCCCCCCAAACCCACCTCACCCACCACGCACGTCCGCGGATCGAGCGCCTTGCGCATCTGCGCAGACGCGATCGAAAGCAAGAGCGCCAGATCACTCGCCGGTTCCGCAACCTTCAGCCCGCCCACGCTCTGGGCGAAGATGTCCCGGTCCGCCAGCCGCAGCCCGGCGTGTTGCTCCAGCACCGCGATCAGCATCGCCAGCCGATTCGAGTCGATGCCGCTCGCCTTGCGCTTCGCCGCACCCAGGAACCCCGTCGCGGTCAACGCCTGCACTTCCACCAGCACACACCGCGAGCCGCTCATGATGGGTGCCACCACGCTCCCGATCCGCGGCTCGACGCTGCCCCCGGAAGCCAGCGGCATCACCCCCGCACTCTCCGGCGCCTCCTTCAACCCCTCCCCGGTCATCTCAAAGAGACCAATCTCCAGCGTGGTCCCGAAGCGGTTCTTGATGCAGCGAACAACCCGGTGCGCGTGGTAACGATCGCCTTCGAACGACACGACCGTGTCCACCAGATGCTCCAGCAACCGCGGCCCCGCAAGCTGCCCGTCCTTCGTCACATGCCCCACCAGCACCACCGCGATCCCGCTCTTCTTCGCCAGATAGACCAATTCCGACGCACAGCGACGCAGCTGCGTGATGCTCCCCGGCGCCGCCGGAATGTCCGAGCGGTAGATCATCTGGATCGAATCGATCACCAGCACCCGCGGCATCACCTTCCGAGTCTGCTCCACAATCCGAGCGAGATTCGTATCGCTCAGCAGAAACAGCTCCTTCTCGCTCGCCCCACCCAGCCGAACCGCACGCTGCCGCACCTGCGATGCCGACTCTTCGCTCGTGACGTACAACACACGAGTCCCGCGCCGCGAGAGGCCCGACGCCGCCTGCAAGAGCAGCGTGCTCTTGCCGATGCCCGGTTCGCCACCCACCAGCACGGCCGACCCGGAAACGATGCCGCCGGAAGTGACCACACCCGCCGCGTCCCGCGAGACGCCCAGCACACGGTCGAACTCGTGGATGCCCGTGGACGATCGGGGAAGATTCTCTTCGCTGTCCTCAAGGTCCGCGATCGATCGCGCGGTGGTGCTGGACGCGGACGCGTCCTCGCCGGCTCCGCCTTTCGGCTCGGCCAGCTCGCTCCACGCACTCACCAGCGCCGCCTGCGGGTCCTTCGCCGCGCTCGGATCGTGGGTTTCCTCATCCAAACTATCCCACGTGCCGCAGTCCGGGCACTTGCCCATCCAGCGGCTCTGCACCGCCCCGCACGAGCGACAGACAAAGAGTGTTTTCACTTTGGCCACGGGGCGAGCGTATCCGATCGCCGGATGGCGTGGCGCGGCCTCAACGAGCCCCGAGCGTAAGCGAGCGGGTTGCCCTGCCTCATCGACCAAGGACCCACTCGCTCACGCTCGGGGCTCGACAAGATTTGGGGCCCTTCCAGGCGCGCCGGTCACTTCTTGGTTATTCAGGTCCGCGCCCGGCTGGCGTCGCCTCTACACTCCCTCCGCTGCGGGCACTCCCCACGGATGAGCCAACTGAGCACTCCCAACCCTTTGAAGACCGCCCCCCGACGGGCCCGCCGCTGGCTGCTGCGGCTGTTACTGGTCGTCCTGCTCTTGCCCGCGACGTACTACGCCCTGACGCGTGGGTTCCTGGGTCGTTGGATCATCGAGTCGATCCTCTCGAGCCGGGTGGGCGCAACCGCACGCATGGACTCGATCCACATTCACCGCAACGGCCGCACCGAGTTGCGCGGGCTGCGGCTGTCGATGCCGGGCATTCCCGGCGCACCGGGACGGTTCTTCGAGGCCGAGAAACTCGAAATCGTGCTCGACACGACCAACTGGACGAGCGGGCAGATCGGGCTGCGTGCCGTTGCCGCAGAGGGCATCGTCGCCCGCATCAGCCAGGACACCGCAACCGAAGTCGTCAACATCCAGCAGTGGCGTCTGCCCTCGGGCGGCGGCGCCGGCAAACTGCCCCGCGTCAACGTGCGCTCCGGCCGCATCGAGCTCTGCGAACACACCGGCGAGACGCTGACCATCCTCAAGTCCATGGAAGTCCGCGGCGATGTGTCGCCCGTCGACGACGACGCGTTCTCCATCAACTTCCAGGAAGTGCGCCGCAAGAAAGAGAAACCCGACGCCGAGGAACGCGGCATGGCCGTCGGCGGTCGCCTCAAGCCCGACGGCGTGGAACTGCTGCTCCAAAACGTCTCGCTGAGCGATTGGCCCCTGGAGACTGTGCCGTCCTCCGTGCGTTCCATCTTCGGCGATCTGCAACTCTCCGGCGACATCAGCCGCACGCGGCTGCAGTACGCGTTCCAAGCCCCGCTCGGTCCGGGTGCAAACGCTGCCCCGGGCGTCGCTGCGACGCTGGAACTGGCAAACGTCGGCGTCTCCCTCCCCGGCGTCTACGAGCGCCCGGGCTTCACGGCTCCCGCCGAGACCACCGGCCCGCCGCGGCTCATGCGGGTGCAGGCCGACAAGGGCACGATCACGTTCGCATCCGGCCGCACCGACGCAACGCTGAGCGGCAGCGTCGAGGGAATCCCATACACCGTCAACGCGGTGTACAAGGGCACCCGCGCCGACTCGCCATTCGAGGCTCGGTTCTCGCTGGGCGAGTTCGAGTTGAAGCGCGACTCGCCGGTGCTGCGCTTCGCGAACGACCTCGTGCAGGAACGCCTCCGCGACTTCGGGCAGCCCGAGGGCGTCGTCCGCGCCGACATCATCGTGTCGCGCGACGCCTCCGCCGAGGTGAAGACCCGCGGCGAGGTTCGCCTGACCAACGGCAGCGCCGCGTTCCATCGCTTCCCCTACCGCTTCTACAACCTGCGGGGGCTCGTCCGCTTCAACGACGACGAGGTGATCATCCATCGGCTGGAGGGCGAGGCGCCCAGCGGCGGATGGATCGTCGCCGAGGGCCGCATCGCGCCGCCAATCGCCGACGC
>JBILLU010000133.1:0-9122 GCA_044375915.1 Phycisphaerales bacterium | reverse complement strand
ACCATCGCCTTCTGAATCTCGGCGACCGGGCGCTTCTCGTCGTTGAGCGGGTTGCTGCACTGGATGAGGCCGCAGCGGACAATCTTGGACATGGGGGCCTTTCTGCGAATGCTCTTCAAGGCAATTCACCACGGAGATCACGGAGAACACGGAGTAGGAATGTCGGATCAAGGCATTGTCGACTCAAATGGCTTAAAGGGCTCGAAGAGGGGTGGCCCGAATCCTGTGCCGAGGCCGAAAACCCGGCTCCTCTCCTTCTGTGCCCCATTCTTCTCTGTGCTCTCCGTGCTCTCCGTGGTGAAATGCCTTTTCTGATTCAATGCGCACCCTTCTTTGGCCGCAGCGGGCTTCCCTGCTGCACGTGCTGATTCCAGGTGGCGGGTTGGTAGCCGTTGGTGACGGGCAGCATGGTGATGCAACCGGGGACGGGGCAGACGATCTGGCAGAGGTTGCAGCCGACGCACTCGGACTCGTCGACGATCGGCACGCGTGAACCATCCTTGCCAACATCGTGGGGGGGATGGATGCACTGATGTGCCCCGTCGTGGCACGCGGCCACACACACCTGGCAGCCGATGCACTTGCTCGCGTCGATCTTGGCGACGGTCTCGTAATTGAGATCAAGGTCGCCCCACTCGCTGAACGCGGGGATGGCCTTGCCGACCATCTGGTCGATGGTGGCGAAGCCTTTCTCTTGCATGTAGTTCTCGAGGCCGTCGATCATGTCCTCGACGATGCGATAGCCCTTGAGCATCACCTCGGTGCAGACCTGCACGGACGACGAGCCGAGCAGGATGAACTCCACCGCGTCGCGCCAGTTGGTGATGCCGCCGATGCCGCTGATGGGCAGGCCGAACTCCTTCTCGCGTGCCAACGCCGCGACCATGTGCAGCGCGATGGGTTTGACGGCCGAGCCGCAGTAGCCGCCGTTGGTGGAGAGGCCGCCGACGCGAGGCTCTGGAACGAAGCGGTCGATGTCGACGCCGATGATGCTCTTGATGGTGTTGATGAGCGACACGCCGTGGGCGCCGCCCCGCTTGGCGGCTATGCCGTGCGGGATGATGTTGGAAACGTTGGGCGTGAGTTTCACGAGCACGGGGACAGTCGAGTACTCGACGGCCCAGGACGTGATTTCCTGATTGATCTTGGGTTCCTGACCCACGGCCGATCCCATGCCGCGCTCGCACATGCCGTGCGGGCAGCCGAAGTTGAGTTCGAGCCCGTCGGCGCCGGCGTCGATGCTGCGCTTGATGATGTCGCGCCATTCCTCGCGGGTCTCGACCATCAGCGACACGACCATGGCGTGCTTGGGGAAGAGGCGTTTGGTCTCGGCGATCTCGCGGAAGTTGGTTTCGAGGGAGCGGTCGGTGATGAGCTCGATGTTGTTGAAGCCCGCGCCCTGCACGCCGCGGATGGTGTGCCCACCGAAGCGGCTGGAGACGTTCTGGATGGGCGTGCCGAGGGTCTTCCAGACAGCCCCGCCCCAGCCGGCCTCGAAGGCGCGCTGGACTTGCAGCCCGGAGTTCGCGGGCGGGGCGGAGGCGAGCCAGAAGGGGTTGGGGGCCTTGATGCCGCCGCAGTTGACGCGGAGGTCGGGCTTATTGGTGGGGGTATCGCGATCAGCCATGATGGGCTCCTCCCGCGAGGTCGGGAAGTAGCAAAGGCAGTTTCACCGCGGAGGACGCGGAGAGCGCGGAGGAAGACAGGGAAAGGGTGTTAACCACGCACGAGGCGTTTGGCTTCAGGGAATTGAATCGAATCTCTTCCATCTCTTCTCTGCGATCTCCGCGTCCTCCGCGGTGCAATGCCTTCTCTCATTCACGTGCGTTTGGCGGCCATCAAGAAGTCGTGGATCGCGTGTGCCGCGGCTTTGCCCTCCGCGGCGGCGTTCACGACTTCCTTCCCTCCGTTCGTGCAGTCGCCGCCCGCGTACCACTTGCTGCGGCCGGTGAAGCCGTTCGCGTCGGTGACGACGCGGCCGTTGTCGATGGTGATGCCGCTGAGTGAGCCGAGGATCTGGCCAAGCTTGCTCTGGCCGATGGCAACGAGAACGAGGTCGACGTCGACGGCGAAGTCGGAACCTGCGATCGGCTTCTTCGCGTCGTCGAGGCGCTGGCAGCGGATGCGTTGGACTTTCCCGGTGCCTTCGAACGCCACCGGCAGCGATCGCCACTCGCCGATCGCGCCGTGCTGCTTGGCGGCGTCCCACTCGTGCTGGTAGCCGGACATGCTGGCCTCGCCGCCGCGGTAGAGCATGGTGACGCGAGGGATGCCCAGGCCGATCGCTTGACGCACGGCATCGATCGCGGTGTTGCCGCCGCCGATGACGACGCAGCGCTGCACTCCGTCGAGCGTGGCCTTGGCCCGCTTGATGTGCTCGATCCACTGCACCGCACCGACGACGCCGGGGAGCGACTCGCCGGGGATGTTCAGCGTGGAATCGGCACCCAGGCCCGCACCGACGAAGACGGCGTCGAACTTGGACTCAAGGTCCGCCAGCGGCACCTGCTCGCCGACGCTGGTGTTCAGCTCCACATCGATGCCGCCGATGGCGAGGATCCACTCCACTTCGCGGAGCGACTGATCGGCCCGCATCTTGTACGGCGCGACGCCGGTGGTGTTGAGCCCGCCGAGGACGGAGCGCTTCTCGAAGATGGTGCAGCGGTGGCCCAAGCGGCGAAGTTCGTGAGCAGCGGCGAGGCTGGCGGGGCCGCCGCCGATCAGCGCGACGGACTTGCCGGTGTCGGGCCCGGCCTCGAAGAAGCGCCAGTTGTTCTCGAAGGCGGCGTCGGTGGCATAGCGCTGCAGCTTGCCGATCTGGATCGGCGGGCTGTCCATGTTGTTGTAGACGCAGTCGCCGACGCAGAGGACCTCGACGGGGCAGACGCGGGCGCACGACATGCCGAGGATGTTGGCCTCGAAGATGGTCTTGGCCGAGCCCTTGACGTTGTCGGTGGCGATCTTGCGGATGAACTGGGGAATATCGATCCGCGTGGGGCACGCGTTGACGCAGGGGGCGTCGGTGCAGAAGAGACAGCGGTTGGCCTCGGCGATCGCGTGCTCGCGGGCCAGCGGGAGCTTGTAGTCGGCGAAGGCGGCTTCGGAGCGATCGGCTGGTAGCGGCGCGGACATGGGCACTCCACGCTGCCGCGGAGGGCGGCGAGCAACCCGCAGCTTAACACAAAGCACGGGAAATGGAAAGGGGGTTGTCCGAGTTTGGTTTGGTCCGCGCGTCCCCGCCCCGCGGAGCGAGGAGGGGTGGTCGAGGCTTGGCGAGACCGGGGAGGGGCGTTGGGAATCCGGACGTCGCTGCGTCGAGCGACCCGCAATCCCCTCACCTGACTCGATGCGTCGCATCGAGTCGTCCTCTCCCCGCATGCGGGGAGAGGAGGCGCCCGGTCACGCGACGACGTTGCGGATCTCGTCTGCGAGGGACTTCGCCGCGGCGCCCACGGCGTCGAGCCAGTGCTGGCCCTCGCTCGCTTTCGCGTAGATGACGCTGCGGCTGGCCGTGACGAGGACGCCGGACTTTTCCGGAGGCTGCGCGGCACGACGCATTATGCGGATGTCGTCAGCGGTGCCGCCCTGAGCGCCGTAGCCGGGGATGAGGAAGATCTGATCGGGCATGATCGCTCGCAGCGCGCCAGCTTCGCGGGATTGGGTAGCACCGACGACGGCGCCGACGGCGGAGAGGCCGGTGCTGCCGCGGTGTTTGGTGCCGAGGGCTTGGACGAGCGAGCCCATGTGCTCGGCGACGGTGGGGCCGGTGGCGAGCTTCTCGCTCTGCACGGCGCTGCTGTCGGGGTTGCTCGTGCGGACGAGCACGAACGCGCCGAGGCCAGCGCTAAGGAATGGCTCAACGCCGCTCAGGCCCAGGTAGCCGCTGACGGTGACGAAGTGGGCGCCCGCGCTCGCGGCGGCGGCGGCGTAGTGGCTGCTGCTGATTCCGATGTCGCCGCGCTTGAAGTCGAGAACGACGACGAGACCGAGGCTGCGGGCCTGGTTGATGCAGGCTTCGAGCACGCGCACGCCGCGCCAGCCGAAGCGCTCGAAACAGGCGGATTGGAACTTGACAGCGGGCACGGCGGGCGCGACGGCGTCGAGCACGCCGCGGGTGAAGAGCTCGATCGACTCGCACGCGTCGTCGCGCCGGAGCGGCGCGGGCATCTGCTCGAGGGTGGGGTCAAGCCCCACGCAGACGGGCGAGCCTTTGGCGGCTATGGCGGCGACGAGTGCGTCGGCCTGGGAGGAAGCGGTGAGGGTCACGGCGTGTCCTTCTTCTCGACGGACTTCTCGGTGGGCTTCTCGGCGGGCGATTCCGGCTTAGCTTCCGGCGCTTTCTCCGGCACGGGCAGTCCCAGGAACTTCAGCATCGGCGGGTCAAAGCGGTCGGGTTCTTCGATGATGCCCCAGCCGCGCATGTTGTCGAGGATCTCGACGGTGACGTTGGGGCGGTTGTAGCCCACGTTCTGGAAGGCGGCCGCGAGCACCTGGCGGTCGAGGCGCTCGAACCAGTCCGGGATGGTGGCGATCACGAGCATGGGAGTTTTCACGTTGGTCAGGTCGTCGCGGAGATCGAGGTAGAGTGATTCGAGTCGGTAGCGGCGGATGGCGACGACATTGACCCGCGAGTACTGGTTCACGAGCTCGTCGGCGAACTTGAAGTCGCGGCACTGGGTCGGCACCGAATCGCGAACCTGGTTGAGCCAGACATTTCGCTTGAGCTCCATCAGGCTGGCCCGTTCGAGTCGATCGACCTCGCCGTTGCGTTCTTCGCGGGAGGGGATGCGTCCCGGGCCGCCGACGCCGCGGGCGGGGAGCATGTTGACGACGATGTAGGAGCGAGCGAGGTCCGGTTCGGTGATCGCGAGCATGTACGCGGCCATGCCGCCGATGCCGTGACCGAGAACGACGGGCTTGTCGAGTTTGTTGTCGCGGATGTACGCGGCGACGGCGTTGACGGCGTTGAGGAGCCATTCGGGGTCGTTCACATCGCCGCGGTGGAGCTGCGGACCCTTGGCGTCCTTGGTGGTGCCGGGCATCGCGAGGGTGTGGGTCGTGAAGCGCTCGGCGTGGCGCTCGGCGAAAGGGTCGTAGGCGATCGGCTCGGGGCCGAGGTCGCTGATGATGACGACCGGCAGCGGGCCGGTGCCCTTGACGCTCGACACCTGGATCGGAACCGGCTTGGGCATCGGGAACTTGGTCCACGCCGGGGCGGGGGTGAGCGCGGTATTGGCAGGTGGGGTGGCGGCGGGGGTGGCCGGTGCCGAAGTTGATTGCGCGGCGGCGGAGAGCGCAACGGCGAGCGAGGCGAGGGACGCGAAGAGTGCGTGGCGGGGGTGGCGTGCGTGGGGGAGGTTGGGGGCGTGGGGGGCGTGCATCGGCGGCTCCGGAGAGGGCGGCAAAGGATACTGCTGGAGCGCGCGGGCGTGCTGGGACGTTCGGGGCTATCGTGCGAATCGAATGGCCGCGCCTGATTCTCGATCCAACGCCCCAGAACATCGCGACGCACCCGGCAACGGCCCCGCCGCTGGCCCGTTCGGTGGCGATCCACTGCCGCCGCCGACGCCATTCCTGGATCCTCCGGCGAAACTGGACCTCAAGAAAGACAAGGGCCTGACGGTTCAATGGGCCGACGGCACGACGTCGTACTACTCCATCCTCTACCTGCGGCGGATGTCGCCCTCGGCGGACATGAAGCAGCTCCGCGAGGAAATGGCAAAGAACCCGCTCACGGTGCTGCCGTCGGGTGCGGGCGGCGGGGTTGGTGGAGGGGCGTTGGTGGCGACGGGGGCGGAGCTGGTGGGGAACTACGCGATCAAGATCACATTCAGCGACGGGCACGACACGGGAATCTACTCGTGGGTGTATCTGAGGAGCATCGATCCAGAGGTGGGTGGGAAGGGGTGAGTGGTGAGGGGTGAGGTCGTAGGGCTGAGGTTGGAAAGGAGAAGCGGACGAGCGCTTGGGTGATTCGTCCGGCCCTCCGGGGCGGGGAACCAGAAAGGCGAGAAGTAGAAATGGATGGGCCTCTGTCCGGCAGATGAATCTGCCGGCAACAGTCGTGCGCCCTCCGGGCGGGAAGTGCGCACACACCTCAGATGCCGGGTACCGTCTGCGGAGCACGACTGCTGGTCTCACACCTGCCCTTACACCTTCCCGCTTCGATGCCTCTCTCCCTCTCCACGCCCATCGCCGAAGTCCCCGGGATCACCGAGCGGGTGGCGGCGTCGCTGCGTGAGCTGGGGCTGGTGAACCTCGGCCGCTTGCTCGCGCACTTGCCGCTGCGCCACGAAATGATCGAGGCCGAGACGTCAGTGGCGGAGCTGGTGCCGGATCGCATTGGCTGCGCCCGCGGCGAGATCACCGCGACGCGGGTGGTGATGAAGAAGCCCCGGCCGCGGTTCGAGGCCGTGCTCATCGACGAAGGGCAACGTCTCGATCTGGTCTGGTTCAACCAGACGTATCTGCGTGACAAGGTCCGCCCCGGTCTGCGCCTGCGGGTGCAGGGCCCGGTGAAGCGTTTCGGTCCGGGCGTGCAGATGTCCAACCCGAAGTTCGACGTGCTCGCCGAGGACGCCGACCCGCCCAGCACCAAGGCCCGCATCCGGCCGGTGTACCCGGCGAGCGAGCGGGTGAAGTCGCTCGTGATCGAGAAGGCGATCGACAAGGTGCTCGATCTCGCGCTGCCGTTGGTCGAGGAGCACCTACCCGAGCCGCTGCGCGTAGCCCGCGAGATGCCGACGCTCGCCGACGCGTATCGGTTGATCCATCGCCCGCAGAACGAGGGCGACGCCGAGCACGCGCTGCGGCGGCTGGCGTACGACGAATTGCTCATGCTCCAGATCGCGGTGCACCTCAAACGCTCGCGTCTGCGGCTGGAGCTGAAAGCCCCGGCCCTCGGCGCCACGCCCGAGATCGACCGGCGCATCCGCGAGCGGTTTCCGTTCGAGCTGACGGCCTCGCAGAACGAAGCGATCGCGGAGATCACGCAGGACCTGGCGACCGCCACGCCCTCGAACCGGCTCATTCAGGGCGACGTCGGCTCGGGCAAGACGGCGGTCGCGCTCTACGCCATGCTGCTCGCGGTCGGAGCCGGGCATCAGGCGGCGCTCATGGCACCGACAGAACTGCTGGCCGAGCAGCACTTGGACTCGATCGAGGGGATTCTGAAGGGCTCGCGGGTGCGGATCGCGCTGCTCACGGGCTCGACGCAGAACGAACAACTGCTCGCCGACATTGCCGCGGGCAAGGTCGATCTGATCCTCGGCACGCACGCGCTGCTGGCCGAGCAAGTGAAGTTCAAGAGTCTCGCGCTCGCGGTGATCGACGAGCAGCACCGCTTCGGCGTGCACCAGCGGGCGACTTTGCGGGAGAAGGCGAGCGACGAGAAGAGCACGCCGCATGTCTTGGTGATGACCGCGACGCCGATCCCGCGGACGCTGGCGTTGACGGTCTTTGGCGATCTCGACGTCAGCGTGATCCGCGGCCTGCCCCCGGGGCGCAAGCCCACCAAGACGCGTGCGGTCACCACCGATCTGCGGGGTGAGGTGTACGACTTCGTGCGCCAACGCCTCGAGAAGGGCGAGCAGGCGTTTGTCGTCGTTCCGGCGATCGACGGGAGCGCGTCCGAGGCGATGTCGGATATGGGAGATGCGACGTCCGAGGCGAAGGGCACGACTCCCGAGATCAAGTCGGTGCGCGAGCTGGTGCGTGAACTCTCCTCCGGGCCGCTTGCCGGTGTGTCGATCGCGCCACTGCACGGGCGCATGAACCACGACGAGCGGCAGCGGACGATGGAGCAGTTCCGCAGCGGCACGATCCAGTGCCTCGTCGCCACCACGATCGTCGAGGTCGGCGTCGATGTGCCCAACGCGACGATCATCGTGATCGAGCAGGCAGAACGCTTCGGCTTGGCCCAGTTGCACCAGCTCCGTGGCCGCGTGGGCCGCGGGAAGAAGTCGGGCGTCTGCGTGCTGGTGTCCGACCTCGCCGCGAGCAAGGCGGCGGAGGCGACCGACGCGCAGCGACGCCTGCAACTGCTGGTGGACACGACCGACGGCTTCCGCCTCGCCGAGGGCGATTGGGAATTGCGGGGCTCGGGCGACTTCTTCAAAGCCGCCCAGAGCGGGCGCACGCCGCTGAAAGTGGCGGACCTGTTCCGCGATCGCACGCTCTTGGACCTGGCCCGCCGTGACGCGATGGAATGGGTGCTGCGCTCGCCGCGGCTGGACCAGCCAGAGGAGCAGCTCCTGCACCGTCGGATGATGAAGGCGTTCGGTACGACGCTGGGTCTGGTGGTGGTGGGGTGAGGAGCAAGAGGCGAGGGGTAAGGGGCGAGGGATAAGGGCTGAGGTCCGAGTGCATTCCCGATGCCCGCACTCCGACCTCAGCCCTCACCGCCTTCAACCCCTCATTGCCTTCAAGGCCCCAAGCCCCATGCGCGGGACGTGGGGCCTTGCGACGCTGCCGGGTGGGGGCTGTCGCGTGGCGGGGGCGGAACTTCCTACCCTCGTGCATGAGCCGTCTGTGTCGCGTGAAGAACATCGAGATCGGGGTCGGGAGGCCGCTGGCGGTGATCGCCGGGCCGTGCGTGATCGAGTCGCGGGAGATGGGGTTGTCGATCGGGCGGATGCTGCGCGACGCCTGCCGTGAGGCGGGGCTGAGCTATATCTTCAAGGCGAGCTTCGACAAGGCGAATCGCTCGAGCATCGCCTCGCCCCGTGGACCGGGTTTGGAGACCGGCGTGGAGTGGATCGGTTCCATCGCCGCGGAACTGGGCGTGCCCTGCACGACCGACATCCACGAGCCGTCGCAGGCCGAGCCGGCGGCACGCCGCATCGACTTGCTCCAGATCCCCGCGTTCCTCTGCCGCCAGACCGATCTGCTGGTCGCCTCCGGACGAGCCGCGGCGACCCACGTCCGGGCGGTGAACGTCAAGAAGGGCCAGTTCCTCTCGCCGGGCGAGATGTCGGGCCCGGTGCGCAAGCTCACCGAGACCAACTGCCACAACGTGATGCTCACCGAGCGTGGCACGTTCTTCGGTTACGGCCGCCTGGTGAACGATTTCCTCGGTCTGGGCGACCTGATGGAGCTTAAAGGCAAGGGTGTGGAGGCTCCGC
>JBILLU010000132.1:0-9148 GCA_044375915.1 Phycisphaerales bacterium | reverse complement strand
CGATCCGTTCGAAGACCACGCCGCCGCGGGTCGCGCGTTCCAGCGACTCCTTCGCGCTCGCCAGCGCGTCGGCCGCCGGTCGCACCGCGAGGTTGAACGCACGAAGGCGAGCACTCTCGCCCCGCGGCATGACGCCTCGGTCGTCCGCGTCGGCCATGCGGGTATCGATGGGCCACGGCCTTGCCGGAACCGCAGCGTCGCGACCATCGGTCGCCACCAGCGCCCACGCGCTCGTCGAACTTGCATCGGCGAACAGGCCGTCGAGCTTTGCGGTGTCACGACGCGGCGCGTCGGTGGTGAGCCGAATCGCCAGACGCCCCTCGCGCAGCCACTGGAGCGCGAGAGCGGTGTCGGTGGTCGAAGTCAATGCCGCGAGCCGGGCGGGCTCAGTAGGAGCCAGCGCGGCCAGCGTCGGTTCCACACGCGGCGCCACCGTCGGGCGATCCGGCAACACCGCCCAAGAGGGGAGGCTCGCATCCCGCGGCGACTGTGCCAGCGGAGTCGCGGACGGAGCCCTCGCACCCGGCGACATCGACGCCAGATAGAACACGCCCGCCACGATCGCGACTGACGCGGCGGCCGCAAGCGAACTGGGCGAGAACAGCCACGGGCCGACCGTGGCAAGCACGCCGGGTCGGGCGGCGTACACCACGCGACGCGCCGGGTCCGGCGGCACCGCAACCCCGTCGCTCAATGCCGCGAGGGTACCGACATCGACTTCGCTCCGCGTCGCATCCTGCATCGCGATCTGGATCGATGCACGCAGTGAGGCCGCCTGCTCCGTCGTGAGGGACTGGCTCTGATCAGCATCCAACGCCGCACGAAGCGCCGCACGGTCACGCTGCAGCGCGCCGAGCGAGCCCAGCGCCGGACGCGACGACTCGACGATCTCAAGCATCGCGTGATCCGGATCGGGCATGAAGTTGTCACGAGGCGTCGTCATGCGTTTGTCAGTCGTTCATCATCCGGTTGCTTCGTTGCGTCGCTCGATAGCTTCCCGAAGGGCCTGGCGGGCCCGGAAGAGGCGACTCTTCACCGTGCCGATCGCCACGCCGAGTATCTCCGCGATCTGGTCGTAGTCCAGGTCGCGCCCGTCGCGCAGGATCAGGATGGTGCGGGAGTCGACGTCCAGCGTCGACAGCGCTTCCAGCACCCGCGCACGAGTCTCATCCCCTTCGACCCGCTGGTGGGCGATTTGTTCCCGGCTTGTCAGGCCAGCCCCCAACGATCCCCGTCCAGGATCCCCCCCACTTCCGCCACCCGCACCACCAGCCGCAGATCCCGCCGCGGGGGGCCTGCTCGGGGTTTGATCGGACCGGGGCGGAGCGTCGAGGCTGATGTGACGACGGAGCTTCTCGGAACGGGCGCGGCTGTAGCACGCGTTGATCGCGATCCGAGTGATCCAGGTCGTGAACTGGGCCCGCTCGTCGAAGGTCTTGATCGCCCGCACCGCCCGCACCATCGTGTCCTGCGTCGCCTCGAGGGCGGCGTCCTCGTCGCCGGTCACCCGCACGCACATCCGAAACACCCGCGTCTGGTGCCGCTCCAGCAGTGTCGAAAGCGCAGCAAAATCGCCCGCACGAGCCGCGCGGGCGAGAACGGCATCACTCGGGTTGTCGGGACTGGATGAGCCGTTCGAGGCCATGGCACGATGCTATGGGATCGGGCCGGGCACGTTGCGGCTTCTCACGAGCAGATCAGTTCGTTGTACGCCGACGCGAACAAGACAAAATCGCCGTCGTCCACGAAACCGTCCGCATTGAGATCCGCCGGGCAGTCGGCGGGCATCGTTGGGTCGTTGCAGTCGAGCACGTTATACGCCGCCGCAAAGACCACGAAGTCCGAGTCGTCCACGTACCCGTCCGGATCGATGTCGCTCGGGCACGTCGGCCCGGCGCGGAATCGGATCGTGATCGGATCCGCATCGACAAACTTGCCCGATGCGTCCCACGCCACGAACGTGACGTCGTACAGCCCCGGCGACTCGAACCCATACGCCTGTTCGTGGTTGTGATCGCCCGGTGGCGTGGAGAACGATCGTGACAGCCGTGTCGCGCCGTCGCTTGCAGCCATCACCGTGAACGCGCCGAACTCGTCGAAACTTCCCCAGTGCACCCGGCTCGTTCCAGCGATCACCGGGGTCACCGACGCGATCTCCCAACCAAACGCGCCGCCGTCCAGGCGACCCGTGAGGAAGAAGTAATCGCTGGTCAGCAGGATCTCGTTGCCGCCGAACCAGCCCGCCAGCGGCCCGTCGACGAACGTGTCGGGCAAGTCGTAACACGCCTTCAGCCCGCTCTTCATGAGCCGCCCTTCGGTGATCGAGAACGCGCTCTCGGTCGGGTAGTACCCGGCCCTGACCAAAATCTTGTCGCCAGCGGCCCCGGACGCGGTGTCGATCGTCACGTGGTTGTGCGCCGATACCGCGCCGGCCAAACTGGCCGCGGCGAAGAATGCGAATCGAATCTTCATGAGTGCCTTCCTTTGCATGTGCGTGGATGTGGCGAGCGCGCACCCCGCTCGGCGGGGTGAGCGCCCCGGCTCGTGACCGGGGCGCTGGACCTCACCGAGCGAGGCGTGTCATCGCCTTCAACCGCGACGACGGCGCGACGCCACCAGGCCGCCCAAGCCCAGCATCGCCAGGCCCGAGGGCGACGGGATCGAGTTCACAAGGAACGAGAACGAGTCCGAGGCCGTGTAGACGCCGTTCAGGTCGTACACGCGCATCTTGATCTCGTACTCACCGCGCTGGCTGATGAAGAAGCCCCAACCGTGGAAGTGGTTGCCGTAGCCGAGCGTGATGCTGCGATCGGCCAGCGAGCCGCCGCCGGCCTGGTTGGCGTCGTAAACGCCAAAGACGTCGTAGTTGACGCTGCTGACCGTGTTCACACCCCGAAACTGGCGCAGGGCGTTGTTGGTATTGCCCGCGGGGTTGGTGACCATCCCGATCGCGAAGCTTGCCGGCGATGAGCCGTTGAGAGCCGTCATGCTGATGATCTCCCACGCGAAAGAACCCCCGTTCAGCCGGCCCAGGCTGATGAACGAGTCGGCACCCGTGGCGTTGAACGTCTGACGCTCGGTGACCGGATCGGCCGCCATGCTCGAGTTGGCGTACCAGCCCGCCACCGGCGAGACGCCCCCGCCCTCCGCGGCCCGGTAGTTCGTCGGAGCCGCGTGCCTGAGGTTGTACGACGCCTGCTCGAACGGAGCATTCGGGTCCGTCGCGTACCGCGCCGAACGCGTCTGGAGCTGAGTCTGCCCGCTCACCGAGGCGAAGCGGTATGCCCACTGTTCGCTCTCGGGCGCGCCGCTGGTGCCGTAGCCGGTGCGCAGCTGAAGCTGCTCACCCGCCGTGCCCGTCGCGGTGTCAAACCCGATGTGCGTGCCCCGGAACGCCGTCGCCGCGCCCAGCGCGGAACCCGCAACGGTCATCACAGCGGCAACCGAAACAAAGGAACGATTCACGATCAACATACAGAGTCTCTTTCTCTCGGGGCTCGGCCCCGAAGTTCGTGTCAGGAATGGCAACGGCGTCAACGCGCCGTCTCAGGATCAAACGGACTGGTGGACGGCGAGAACCGCGGCGCGAAGTCCGACCAGGACCACGCCCGCGCTCCGCCGTCGGCAAACAAGTAGTGAGCCGCGCCCGCGTTCACGATCCGATCGCCACCTGCGTTCGCGTGCCGTCGCACCGCCACCGCCTGCGCCACCGCGTTCGCGTTCTTGAACGCGTGGGTGACCAGGTGATCAACGGTGCCCGACGCGTTGGGCTCGTAGGCGTAGATCGTGCCCGAAGGCCGCGGCACGTCGCTCAGCCGGGTGAACGCACGCGTGCGTCCGCCCGGCAGCGGCTTCTTGGTAACCGGGTTGAAATCCAGCCCCGGAGTCAACGGCTCGAAGTGCTCGTTGGTCGCGTACGACGCGCTCTTGGTCGCGCGATCAGGATCGCGCGAACAGAAGCGATCGGCCGGGACCACGCCGTACGGCTGCAGCGACTGCAACCACGACGCCGCGCTCGCGAGCGAGCCCGACGTGTGGCTGGAGATCGGATACTTCTCCTTGTTGTCGTTGGCGTACAGCACCACCGCCTGTCCGATGGACCGGAGGTTGGCCAGACACCGGGTGTCGAGGGCCGCCGCCCTCGCCCCGCGTAAGGCGGGTACGAACAGCGAGATCAGCACCGCGACCACCGCAATGACCACAAGAAGCTCGATCAGCGTGAAGGCGAACCTTCCGCGACGATGCAAGCGCACGGAGATGACTCCGAGACGTGACGGAATGGAAATCAGACAACCGGATCAACCCGTCACGCCCGCGGCGGAGGAACGTCCACGGCGAGCGACCGCGTCCCGCAGCGCTCGTCCATGATTTCCACAAGACCAACTTGGGGCAGGATCATGACCGCACCCGCAGCCCGTGCCCCGTTCACCGACACGGGGGCAGCCAATGCCAACACTTGCGGCACGAACTTGCATCCCAGGGCGGACATCGCTTTCCCGCGAGGCTTCGCTTCGCCGTTACCAGCGGTCGGCTCGCCGCGCGCCATGCGATGTCGCAGCACCGCTGCCGACACGACACCGCGCCGCGGTCCCTGCATCACGCGCATCGCCGTTGCAGCGTGCGCGATCTCATCATCCGTCACGTAGACAGCGTGAGGCGGCTCAACCCCGCTTTCGATCGCCCACATCACCCGCTCGTGGCGGGTCAGGCAGCAGCACGCCGTCCAGCACTCAAGCGGGTTCGCGCAGCCGCAGAAGTGATCCTCGCACGGATGCCGAGAAACGGCCTGGGTGCCCAGCCATCGTCCGAGGAGCGCCGGCGTCGGCATATAGCCGATCGACGCGCAGGCGTAGACCAGAGCGAGCATGAGCCCCACCCAGTGCTTGTGCGATCGACGGCAACGCAACAGCGCCATGGGGCATTATTCCCATGAGACAGGATAAATTCCACTTTGACAGGAACTACCGATCCAACTCGGCCGCCACCACGTTGATCGAGCCGATCACCGCGACGATGTCGGACAGCACGTGGCCCTCGGCCATCTTGGCGATCGCCGAGTAATTGATGAACGACGGCGGACGCGTCTTCACACGCCAGGGGCGGGGGCCGCCGTCGCTGACGATGTAGTAACCCAGTTCGCCGTTGGCGGTTTCGTTGGCGCCGTAGATCTCCGCCACCGGCGGCTTCCAGCCTCGGTTGGTCATGATGAGTTCGAAGTGCTGGATCAGGCCTTCGATCGAGCCGTAGACGTCCTTCTTGTTGGGCTTCACCATCTTCGAGTCGGCGAAGGTGTCCATCGGCCCGCCCGGGATCTTGTCGATGAGCTGCTCGATGATCTTGGCGGACTGCTTCATCTCTTCGACGCGGACGAGGTACCGCGCGTAGCAGTCGCCGTCGTCGCAGACCGGCACCTGGAAGGTAACGGCCTCGGCTCCCTGGCCGTCCCAGTTGTTGGCGTAGCAGAGATAGGGCTCGTCCTTGCGGACGTCGCGCACCACGCCGCTGGCGCGGGCGAGGGGACCGGTGAGGCTGAAGTTGATCGCCTCGGCCTTGGTCATCACGCCGATGCCCTTGGTGCGATCCCAGAAGATGCGGTTGCGGTTGAGGAGGCCTTCGACTTCGCTCAGGGCCTTGGGCAGTTCCTTGTGGATGAAGTTCTTGATCATCCGCTTGAAGACTTCTTCGTCGGGCAGGTCGTGCATCGCGCCGCCGACGCGGGTCCAGTCGGGGTGGAAGCGCTGGCCGCTGATGTAATCGCAGATGTCATAGATCTTCTCGCGGAGGTTGAAGCAGTAGAGGAAGCCGGTGATGGCGTTGAGATCCAGCCCGGCGGCGCCGACGCAGAGCAGGTGGTCCTGGATGCGGGCGAGTTCGGCCATGATGGTGCGGACGACGGTGCACCGGGGCGTGAGATTGATGCCGAAGAGTTTCTCGACCGCGTGGTGCCAGCAGATGTCGTTGGCGATCGGGGAGAGGTAGTTCATCCGCGAGGCGATGGTGACATACTGGTTGTAATCGAGGACCTCGCCGAGCTTTTCGAAGCCGGAGTGGAGGTAGCCGATGTGGGGCGTGATGCGGGCGATGCGTTCGCCGTCGAGCTCCATCACGATGCGCAGCGTCGTGTGGGTGGCGGGGTGCTGGGGGCCGAAGTTGAGGACCCAGCGGTCGCCGGTATCGACGTGCTTCTTGATGTAGTCGATGTTGTCGGAATCGACCTCGATGGTGTCGACGGGCTTGAGGGTGTACGGCATGCGGAGCGACTATAGGTTTCCGTGCGGGGAAGGCGACCACGACGGCACTGGCCAGCGGAGTTCGGCGACGAACTTACTGGGGATCCAACGAAAAAGCCGAGGGGCGTGCCCCTCGGCTTCGTGTTTGCAATGGTTGTCAGCGATGGAATCAGCGCTTGCGACGGGCCGCGACCAGGCCGCCGAGGCCGAGGAGGGCCAAGGAGCCGGGGGTCGGGATCAGGTTGGCGGTGAAGAGCCAGTCGCTGGAGTCGATGTGGGGCGAACCAGCGGGGCCGTGGTTGAGCCAGCCCCAGCCGGAGATGCCGGCGAAGCCGCGGTGGCCGGCGTCGTTGTCCTCGTCGCCGAGACGGAACTGGTAGGTGCCGTTGGACTTGTCGCGGAGCGCGATCGTGTGGCCCAAGGGGGTCACGATCGAGCCGGCGTTCTGCATGTCCGGGGAGTATTTGACCCAGCGGTCGTCGTCGCTGGGCTTGTTGGCGACGCCGATGGCGTAGGTGAAATCGACGGTGTAGAGGCCGTTGTACGCATCAGCGGCATAGGAGCCGCCGGTGTCGCGACCGCCCATGGTCACGCCGTAGATGCGGATCGACGTGCTCGTGACGTCCATCCGCATGTTCGACATCGCGTGATCGAAGTTGAACGTGAAGATGTCGTGGCTGGCAGTCGCGTTGTACAGCTCGTCGAGCCGCAGGCCGTACAGCGGCGGGCGAGCCGCGCCGTCGGGGTGGTTACGCAACTGATAGGTTCCGTTGACGATGACCGCGCCCTGAGCAGCAGCGGCGATCGCCAACCCGGCGAAAGCGAAAGCAAATGGCCTCATAGTTCTCTCCTCCAACCCTTTCCTTAATCCCTTTTCCTCGCAAGCCGAGCCCGGCGGAACGGGCTCGAAACGCAAACTTGCGGAGTAATCCTACCGCGGCGGCGGTGAAATTCGCCTAATGAAGTCTGATTTTGCTGGCACTTTGACGAGTTCTTAGTCCGTTCGTAGTCCGAGAACTCGTGCGTGCCGCCGGTTCGTGGTTCTGGATATTCGTCAGAACGTTGCGGCGTGGGGCGATCGACCCATCGTTACGCGTTGGCGATGGCTCCAAGGTCCGGAAGCACCTGGCGTTCGTGGTTTGACCTTGTATCGCGACGGTTCGTGCGGTACAAATGAAGGCCCGCGGCAACGGCCGCGGCCCTTGAGGAGCTTGGAGAGGTATCCATGAACACGCCTGCTCGCCGCGTCGCCGCGGCATCGTTGCTGTCGCTGGCTGGTGTTGCGCAGGCCGATGTGGTGACTGACTGGAACGAGGTCTATCTGCAGATCATCCGCTGGACGGGGGGTCCACCGGGCCCGATCAGCCGCCGCGCCCCGATGATGAACCTCGCCGTTTACGACGCGGTCAACTCCATCGATCGCGTCGAGAACTTCGCGACCTCGCACAAGCCGTATCTCGACGGCGTGCCGGTCGCGGTGTCGGGCACCTCGCGCGAGGCCGCCGCCGCTGCGGCCGCGTACACGGTGCTGTCGAACATCTTCCCGATGGTGAGCGACGAGAACCCGCAGATTGGCGTCCTGATCCAGTCCACCTACGACAACCAGCTTGCGCTCATTCCCGCCAGCCCCGCGAAGGCCAACGGCATCGCGTTGGGCGAGGCGATCGGTCAGCAGATGCTGCTGCACCGGTTTCTCGACGGCTCGGATCCGGTGCCGCCGTACATCCCCGGCACCAACGCCGGCGACTGGCGTCCCTCGCCCGACGGGCCGAACATGCCTGGGTTTAGCCCGCAATGGGGCACCGTGATGCCCTGGGGCATCGAGAGCGGATCGCAGTTCCGACCGACGACGCTGACGACGTTCGGGGGCATGGCCAACCTGCTGGCGAGCGCGGCGTACGCGGAGCAGATCAACGGCGGACCGGGCGTGCTGGGTGTGAAGCCGCTGGGTTCGCGGACGAGCGCGACGCGCACGGCGGACGAGACGGAGGCAGCGTGGTTCTGGGCGAACGATCGCGACGGCACGTACAAGCCGCCGGGACATCTGATCGACATCACCAAGGTGGTGTCGCAGGATCACGGTTTGACGCTGTCGCAGAACGCGCGGTTGTTCGGGCTGGTGTCGATCGGGCTGGGCGACGCGGGCATCTCGGCGTGGGATTGCAAGTACGACACCGACATTGATCTGTGGCGACCCAGCGACGCGATCCGGGAGACGCAGAACGACGGCAACCCGCTGACGGTTCCGGATCCGGCATGGCTGCCGCTGAACGACTTCACCCCGCCGTTCCCGGCGTATGTGAGCGGGCACGCGACGTTCGGCGCGGTGCACGCCTCCATCATGGCCGGGTACTTCGGCACCGACAACGTCACGTTCACCGTCGGCTCCGACGAGTTCGTCGTCAACCCCGGCCTGGGCTATCCCGCCAACCTGACCCGCACGTTCACGAGCTTCTCGCAGGCCGCGTGGGAGAACGCGATGAGCCGCATCTGGCTCGGCGTGCACTTCTATTGGGACGGCCTCGACGGCAACATCATGGGCCACCAGGTCGGCGATTTCATCTATGACCATCGGCTGCGTCCGTCGCAGCTTGGCCCGTGCCAGGCGGACATGAACGCGGACACGTTTGTCGATGATCCCGACTTCGTCCGCTTCGCGGATCAGTACAACGCGCTGGACTGCCGATTCTCCGCCATGCCCTGGGGCTGTGCGGCGGATCTGAACGCCGACAACTACGTCGACGACGCCGACTTTGTGCTCTTCGCGACGGCGTATGAAACGCTTCTGTGCCCGTAATCGCAGCAACACGATCGCATCGCGAGCGGGGCCTCTGAGGCCCCGCTTTTCTTTCCCCTAGCATGAACGCGTGTCCCACGCCGCCGACACGCACGACATGGTCACGGTTGACGCTCCGTGC
>JBILLU010000131.1:0-9206 GCA_044375915.1 Phycisphaerales bacterium | reverse complement strand
TGTCGTATGACGCCGTCGTGTGCCCGTGAAGTGCAAGTCACACGTCCGAGAACGACCTTTGCAGCCTTGACACGCCGAGTACGCTTTCCTGCTTGAGGGGATGCCCGTCGCCGAGCGTCGCGCTATCTCCGCACTTTGGAGCAATCCGATGACGCGGCAGACTTTGGCATGTGTGACTGGCAGCGTGATTTCTTCGGCGGCACTGGCTGTCAATATCCCTTTCTTCAACTCCGGCTTCGAGTTGCCTGTGCAGAACCCCGGCGGCTTTACGTCAACGGTGCCACCGGGTTGGGTGACGCTGAGTCCTTTCGTGACCATGGGGGTGTGGAACCCGCAGGGGTGGGGCGCTTACACGCCGGACAAGTATGTTGGTGCCCAGATCGGCTACATCAACTCGGGCAAGCTCGAGAAGCGCATGCCGTCGGTCATCAAGGGGGACAGCACTTGGGCGCTGCGTTGGAAGGTCGGGCGTCGTCCTGGCTTTAACGGCGGGCTGACGATCAAGTTCTTCGCGGGCGATATTCTGATGGGTGAGCAGGTGGACACGCTCGCGACCCTGCCGGACAACGGCACATTCGCCGAGCGCTCGATCGAGTTCTATGTGCCGCCAGACAGTCCCGCCATCGGCCTGCCGGTGCTGTTCACGCTCGAGAAGACGATCGGGTCGCAGGCGAACTTCGATGACTTTCGCCTGGAATCGTCAGACCCGGGCCCGGCGTGTCCGGCGGATCTGAATGATGATGAGACCGTCACCGACGAGGACTTCCAGTTCTTTGTGCAGCGGTACAACGAGGTCTTCGCCCAGCCCGACGGCAAGGGCGACCTGAACTTCGACGCTATCGTGGATGATCTCGATTTCCAGTTGTTCGTGGTGCAGTACAACGTGCTGGAATGCCCGCAGTAGGCGAGCGTGCGTGGGCGTGCGTGGGGCGTGCAGCCGCGGGAAGCGCCGCGGCAGGTCAACGTCCGAGAATCATCGGATGAGCAATTTTGTTTGGTGAATGCGTTGAATGGCTTTGCGAGGCGGGCGCGCTCGTGGAGAATCAGTTCTCGATCCGGATCGCCGGAGCATGATGGAGTGCGCGATGATCTGCAAGAGCATCAGGATGACGTGTATGTGTGCATTAGCCGCGGTGGCGACGTCCGCCTCGGCGGGGATCACGTACTACGGCGTGCCGACGATCCGGTGGGGACTGTTGGACGGCGCGATCGGCGTCGGCAACTGCACGATCGAGTCCTTCGAAGACGTGAATCTCGAGCCGGGCTTGCAGGTTCTGTGGGAGTCACCCGCGGGCAACGTGGGACCGACGAGCACCCTGCCGCAGACGTTCAACCCGTCGACCGACGATGCGTTCGGCACCGCGTTCGCCGGGGGCAACTACGACGGCACCAAGTGCCTGCTGAACGTCCGAACCAACCGCACCTTCACCTACGGCGCGTCGTCGAACTACGGCGACGTGACGTTTGTGTTCGATCCACCGATCAAGTACTTCGGTGTCAGCCTTCACCAATCCGAGCTCTCGCCCCGTGTCTTCATCAACGGCGTCGAGAGGGGCACCGTTCAGGCGCTCACCGGCCTGTCCCCGGGTAGCGGCAGAATCGGCTACATCCTGATCAAAGCCGACGGAGTGGACACCATCTCCTCGGTGAAATTCAAGAACGGCGTGACCCCCTCCGGCGATGGCTTCACTTTCGACCATCTCGCGTTCAGCGCCGAAGCGAACCCGACCTTTATCTCGCAGGGATTCAAGCCCACCGAGTGGGGCATCGACGACTCCACTCTCGGCGTCGCCGGTGCGTCGATCGAAGACTTTGAGGACACGGCGCTTGTTCCCGGGCTGTCCATCGCTTGGGAAGCCCCGGCGGGAGATATCGGCCCGGTCGTCGCGCTCCCGAATCTCTTCAATCCGAATACCGACGATCCGTTCGGCACCGCGTTCATCGGCGGCAACTGGGACGGCGTTCGCTGCCTTGTCAGCGCCCGCGGCAATCAGTCCTTCAGCTACAACGCTGGCGCCAACTGGGGCGACGTGGTGCTGAACTTCGACCCGCCGCAGCGACGCGTTGGGTTCAGCGTGCAGCAGATGGATCAGGCGACGCGTCTGGTGATCAACGGGCGCGACGCGGTCGATTTCTCGGGAATCTCCAACCTCAGCTTCAACGGCGGGCGTCAGGGATACGTCCGACTCGATGCCAAGTCCGGGTCGCGGATCGCCAGCGTGCGCTTCGCGAACGGGCGATTCGGTTCCTTCGGCGACGGGCTGGGGATCGACCACGTCGCGTTCGGCGGCGGCTGTCCGCAGGACCTCAACGAGGACACCTTTGTCGACGATCTGGACTTCCAGATCTTCGTGCTCGCATACAACATCCTGGACTGTGCCGACCCCGGCATGCCGGTCGATTGTCCCGGGGACATGAACCTCGACAGTGTGGTCGATGACCGGGACTTTCAGATCTTTGTCATCGGTTACAACGCCGTGCTCTGTCCGTGATCGCGTCTCACTTGTGGGTCGTTCGTGTCGTTCTGTGAATTGTTCACTCTGAGGGAAAGCATGCTTCATCTGACTCGTCGTCTCTCGCCATTGATGGGTTCTCGCCGTGGCGTCGGGCTCGCCGTTGCGGCAGGCTCGTGCGTCGCGCTCTCCGCGCTCGCAGGACCGCCAACGTTTACCCTGACCGGTACGGCGCCGGGCGATGTCTTCAACTTCTTCCGTGCCGTGAACTTCGATGGCTCGCGCATCGCCGGGTCCGGCGCGCCGGGAATCGGGTTCAACGGGCGTGCCACGCTCAAGAACTTCGACGCGGCTGTCCCGCCGTTCTCGCTCGGGCTCGCCCCCGGCGCGACCTTCAGCGATCCGGACCACATCACCGGCGACGGGCTTCTCGTGTTCGGACGGGGCAGCACGGGCGCGTGGGTGTACGCGCTCCCCGGGCCGATCGTGACGCTCGCGGGTGGATCGATCACCGACATCTCCCGTGACGGCACCCGCAAGCTTTGGAACGGCTTCGTGTCGCCGGGGCGACAGGTCAACGCCGGCCCGATCACGCTGCTGCCGGACGTCAGCCCGTTCCTGTCCGAGACGCGTGCGGTCGCCATCTCGCCCGACGGCGATCAGGTCGTCGGTTACGGCCGCAACGTCATCTTCGGCGGCGGCTACGGCGATCCGGATATTGTGGAAGAATTGGCGGCTGTCTGGAGTGCAGACACCAACACGTGGACGCACATCGGTGGTCTGGCCGGGGACAAGAGCCGCGCGATCCGGATCTCTGAAGATGGCTCGGTGGTGGTCGGCGAGTCGGACGCTTTCGACCCGAACTTTGAACTCATCACCCGGGTGTGGATCAAGGTCGGGTCGGCGCCCCTGGTGGATCTCACATCACCGGTGAGCGAAGAACTGCCCGGCCGCGTGCTCGACATGTCGGACGACGGCTCGGTGGTGCTCATGACCGTCGGCAGCGTGGAGTATCTGTGGGATGCTGCCAACGGCCCGCGCGAGGTGCGCGATGTGCTGCGGACGTTGAACCACCTTCCTGTCAACATGCCCGGGATATCGTTCGAAGCGCTCTCAGGAAACGGGCGCTACGTTGCCGGCGATGTCGTGACCGAAGACTTTGACCTGATCGCGTTCACGTGTCCCATCGTGGATGCCTGCCCGGTTCCCACCAACGGCGAGCCCGACGCCATCGAGATCCTTATCAAGAGCGGCGACCCGGTTCCGGGACTCCCCGGGCCCACCGTTTCTGGCGTTCAGCAAGCGTCCATCGGCGAGGGCGGCACCGTTGCGATCCGGTTGCTCGCAAGCGGCAGCCAGGTGCTTCTCAGCGGCGTGCCGGGCATCTCATGGACGCCGGTCTGTACGCTCGGCGGTGCCTCTCCCGTGCCCGGTCAGACGTTCAGCACGGTTGGCAACGCGAACGCCAAGTTCGGCGAGAGCGCTGGGTTCTTCGCGCAACTGGCCCCGTCGATCACGCAGGGCGTCTTCATCGGATCGCCCTCGGGGGGCGTGTCGATGGTGGCCCGATCGGGCGATCCCGTGCCCACGTTGGGAGTCAACTACTCGTTTTCTCTGCTATTCGCGGGGCCGCTGTTCAACAACGTCGGAGAGGCGGCGTTCTTTTCCGGGATCACCGGCGGGAATTTCTATCTGTACTTCGCCGGCGCTCCGGGCGGGGTCAAGCCGATCTTCCTCAACACCGCGACCCGGGCCGAGTTTCCGACTGGTGCCGCAATCACCACTCCCGTGCTGATGGGCTTCAACGACAATGGCCAGATTTTGCTCACCGAGCGGATCGTGGATGCGAGCGTGCCGACCAGCGCCGACGAGGTGCTGTCGGTCGTCACCCCGGACTCCGCAGCGTCCTGGATCCGAATGGGTGAGGGTCGCCAGGTTCCCGATCGGCCAACAGGCGTGGTCTTTGGATCGCTCGACACTGGAGCTCGGACGACGTTTGATCGCGACGGGCGCGTGGCGTTCGTGAACACGCCGAGCGATGGTCTGAGGGGTCTGTTCGTTGAGTCGGACCTGGGATTGGGCTCGGTGCTCAACAAGGACGACGAACTTCCAGGCCTGCCAGGCGCGATCGTGCAGAACTTCTCCAACTTCGCCCTGGATGATCGACGCGGCGTCGTGGCAGGCGTGTCCTACATACTCGGGGGCAACACTGGCCAGGCAGTGTGGGCCAGCAACACCGCCGGCTTTGGCGCGCGTCTTCTCGCGAAGACCGGCGATGTCGCACCGGATGTCTCGCCGTGCAGCGTGATCAATTCGGTGGCGGTTCTCGCGGCAAATCGGAACCAGCAAGTGTTGCTGTCCGTGGGTGTGACCGGTTTGTCGAATCTGCCCGGCTTCAATGCTCTCTACCTGCACGACCGCGTGCGCGGACTGGTGAAACTCACCCAGATCGGGATGCCAGTTGAGATCGGTCCGGGCGACACCCGGATCGTCAGCGCTTTCTCCCCGCTCTCTGCGACCACGAATTCGCCCAGCGACGGCAAGGCGAGCTGGCTTGACCACCTTGGCAACGCGATCACGATCCTCCAGTTCACCGACGGCACCGAAGCGGTGGTGCGTTTCCGGGTGAATCCAACCGCGTTCCCCTGCCCGGCCGACTTCAACGGTGACGGCTTGGTGGATGACAACGACTTCGTGATCTTTGCCGTTGCTTACAACGACGTGATCGTCCCGCCGGCAGATGGCGTGTGCGACGTCAACACCGACGGAGTGGTGGACGATCTGGACTTCACCGTCTTTGCCGCCGCGTACAACGATCTGCTGTGCCCGTGAGCCGCGGGCTCAGATCACCAGGTTCACGAGCTTGCCGGGAACCACGATGATCTTCTTCACGGGGCGGCCGTCGATCGCCTTCAGGACGTCCGGGTGCGCCATCGCGATCGCCTCGGTGGTCTTCTGATCGGCGCCGGTCGGGACCTGGATGCGGGCCTTGATCTTGCCCTGGATCTGGACCGGGATCTCGACGCTGTCGTCGACGAGGAGTTTCTCATCGACGCTGGGCCAGCGCTGGTCGCTGCAGCAGCCGCGGGCGGAGGTGAGGCCGAGCTTGCCCCAGATCTCTTCGCTCATGTGTGGCGCCAGCGGCGAGAGCATGATGCAGAAGCGTTCGATCTGCTCGGCGGTGAACGCGCCGGGGCCCTTCTCGCCCGCGGCGGACATTGCGTCGTTGACGAGCCCGATGATCGCGGCGATCGCGGTGTTGAACGCCAGTCGCTCGATGTCCTGCCCGACCTTGTGGATCGTGCGGGTGAGAGCCTTCTCGATCGCCGGGTTCGCGGCGGCCGCAGAGCGGATCGCGCCGGTCTGTTCGTCCACGAGCACACGCCAGGCCCGCTGCAGGAAGCGGAACAGCCCGGCGATGTCCTTGGTGTTCCAGGGCTTGCTCGCCTCGAGTGGACCCATGTACATCTCGTAGAGGCGGAAAGTGTCCGCCCCGAACTCGGCGATCACGTCGTCGGGGTTGACGACGTTCTTGTAGCGCTTGGACATCTTGGTGACGATCGGCGTCACCGCCGCGCCCGTCGCGGTCTCGATGAACTTGCCCTCGCTCACCTCGCTGACGGTGTCGGTCGGGATGATCGTCTTGTCTGCACGCTGATACGCGTAACTGGTGATAATGCCCTGGTGGAACAACTTCTGGAACGGCTCGGGCGTCGAGACGAAGCCGAGATCGAAGAGAACGTTCTGCCAGAAGCGTGAGTAGAGCAGGTGACCGACCGCGTGCTCGTTGCCGCCGATGTAGAGATCGACCGCGGCGAGGCGGTTGGTCTCGCCGCCGCTCATCCAATAAGTGTCCGCGGACTCGCCGATGAATCGGTCGTTGTTCTTCGGGTCGCAGTAGCGGATGCAGTACCAACTGCTGCCCGCGCTGCCGGGCATGGTGTTGGTCTCGCGACGCACCGGCGTCTCGGGGGCGAGCAGCTTGGGGTCCATCCCCGCGGCGAACGCGGTGGTGTTGGTCCACTGCTTGGCCTTGGCCAGCAGCGGCTGCGGGTCGTCGCTCTCCTCGGGCTGGTAATCCGGGAGCGACGGAAGCAGCACGGGAAGGGCTTTGTCGCTCACCGGGTAGTGATTGCCACTTTCGTCGAAGACGATCGGGAACGGTTCGCCCCAGTAGCGTTGGCGGCTGAAGGCCCAATCGCGGAGCTTGAAGCGAGTCTGCGCCGAACCGATGTTCGTCTCGTCGAGCCACTTCACGATCGTGGGAATTGCTTCCTCGGTGTGGAGGCCGTCGAGCGAAACGCCGGGCAGGCCGTGCTTGGCAGGGCGGCTTGAGTTCACGGCCGTGCCAGGGGCGATGCCAGCTTCATCGCGCCAGGCCTGGAACCCGCGCTTCAGGAAGACCTCGCGGAGCGTCGCAAGCGATGTGAGCCCCATCGACTCAAATGCTTCGAACCACGTGATCCGGATCGCCCCTCGGCCGGACATGCCGATCGCGCCGAGGCTGTCGGAATCGACTGGGCACGATTCGGGATTCGCCGGATCCGAGATGCGGCGGGTGCGGACCGTCGCCAGCGAATCGGAGAAAGCGGTTTTGCTGCCAGCCGATGAGGTGACAAGGCCCAGGAAGTCGGCCAGTGTCGTCTGCCACGCACCGTCGGCCATTTCGGCATCGGTCGCGTGCTCGCAGAAGTACTTCATCGCGAGCACGGTGCGAGGGTACAGCACGTCGACGATGGCGAGGCCGAATTTCTGGGCGAACTCGAAGTCGCGTTCGTCGTGGGCCGGCACGGCCATGATCGCGCCGGTGCCGTAGCCCATGAGCACGTAGTCCGCGACCCAGATCGGGATCTTTTCGTCGGTGAGCGGGTTGATGGCGTAGACGCCGCTGAAGACGCCGGTCTTCTCGGTGCCCGCCATGCGGTCGGTGTCGGACGTGTTGCGGGCCTTGGCGACGTACGCCTTGAGCGCGGCGGCGTCGGTCTCCTTGGACGGGTGACGGAGCACGTGATCGATCAGCGGGTGCTCGGGCGCAACGACCATGAAGGTGGCGCCGAAGATGGTGTCGGGGCGTGTGGTGTAGATCGTGAGCGACAGCGAGGTGTCCGACGAGGGGTGCTTCAACTCGCCCAACGCCTGCGGCGAGAGCGAGTGCGTGTCGATCGCGAAGTCGACCTGGGCACCGTTGGAGCGACCGATCCATTCTTCCTGCTGGGTCTTGGTCGACGTCGGCCAGTCGAGGCCCTTGAGCTGCTCGATCAGGCGGTCGGCGAACGCGGTGATGCGGAACATCCACTGCTTGAGCGGCTTGCGGAAGACCGGGTAGCTGCCGCGTTCGCTCTTGCCGTCGATGACCTCGTCGTTGGCCAGCACGGTGCCGAGCTTGGGACACCAGTTGACGGTCTGCTCACCCAGATAGGCAAGGCGGTGGTGGTCGATGAAGGCGCGGCGTTCGTCGGTGTTCAACTGGTGCCATGCGCGGCCCAGCCCGCTGCCGCCCTCGAGCGGCGCGGCGAACCCGCCGAGCGTCGGACGCACGATCTCGCCGCTGGGGCCAACAAGGAAGCTGCCCGACTCAAGCTCACGCACGAGTTCCGCGATCGGGCGAGCACGGCCCTTGGAGTAGCCGGTGGGCGATGGGGCGTGGTCATCGAACCACGCGTCGTACAGCCGCAGGAAGATCCACTGCGTCCACTTGTAGTAGTCCTCGTCGATGGTGCCGAACTCGCGCGACCAGTCGTAGCAGAAGCCGAAGCGCTGCAACTGACGCCGGAAGTTGTCGATCGCCTTCTTGGTGGTGATCGCCGGGTGCACGCCTGTCTGGATCGCGTACTGCTCGGCGGGCAGACCGAAGGCGTCCCAGCCCATCGGGTGCAGGACGTTGAAGCCCTTGAGCCGCTTGTAGCGGCAGATGATGTCGGTGGCGGTGTAGCCCTCGGGATGGCCGACATGCAAGCCAGCACCCGACGGATAGGGGAACATGTCGAGGCAGTAGAACTTGGGCTTGGTCGCGTCGAAACCGGGCTGCCCGGGGTTGGGCTGGACGAAGGTGCTCTTGTCCTGCCAGTAGCCCTGCCAGCGCAGCTCGATCTCGCCCGCCAGTGCCGCGGTGTAGCGGTGGGGAGGGAGCGAGGAATCACCGGGTTTACCGACGCTGGACGCAACCTGACTCATGGAGGGCAAGGGTAGCGCGGCGGGGCCGCAACTGCCCGGCCGCGCCCGGTCTGATCGGGTTCTGCGATCACGGGCAGAGCAGATTCTCGTACATCCCCGCGAAGATCACAAAGTCGGTGTCGTCGACGTAGCCGTCGCCGTTGAGATCGCTGGGGCATCCAGCGGGCATCAGGGGATCGGCGCAATCGAAGATGTTGTACGCCGTGGCGAAGACGACGAAGTCTGAATCATCCACGTAGCCGTCGCCGTTGAGATCGCCCTGGCAGGGGCGCTGGAAGAGCAGCATCTGGAAGAACGGGTTGTTCTTGAGCTTGACGGAGTAGTCCATGGCGGTGTCGCCGCCGTGGTACGCGACGAGGGTGAAGTCGTAGAGCAGTTCGTACTGCACGCCCATGGTCAGGTTGCCGCTCTGCGTGCCGGCGAATGGAGTGCTCGGCGTCCACAGTGGGCCAGGGCCGGGGAACGAGAGGCCGTTGGCGTACAGCACCGGCGTGCCGCTGGGATAGGGCTTGAGCGTCACGAGCGAGGTGGCGGTGCTGCTGGCGGGCGAGCCGGTCTGCACGATGTTCATGAAGCCGT
>JBILLU010000130.1:0-9273 GCA_044375915.1 Phycisphaerales bacterium | reverse complement strand
TCTTCGGGCCTGAACATGACCGGCATCCGCACGCCGGTGTACCACGAGGCGATGGCGATGTCGCTCGCCGAGCGAGCGCTCACGATCGACGCGGGCAACCAGCAGGCGCTGGGCCTGTGGCTGGCGAGCAATCTGCGCCGCGAGATCCACACGCCTCAGGGCTACGAGAATCCCGCCTACGCGGCGGATCGCCGTGACGCGATGTACTTCGCGGTCGCTGCCGGCGCTGGTCCGAGCCAGGCGGTTCTGGCGCGTGCGGTGGACGCAAAGGACACGATGCTGGCCCGCAAGGCGATCAGCGCGATCGAACGCACCGCCGGCAGTGGGGCCCTCACGGCCAAGACCGGTGACCGGTCGCCGCTGGTCGAAGCCTTGACATACCCGAACCGTCGCGTGCAGTACGAGGCGGCGTTGGCGTTGGGCGCGTCGCAGCCGTCGGCACCGTTTGCTGGCAGCGAACGCGTCGTTCCGACGCTCGCGGCCACGATCCGCGAGGCCTCGGCGAAGTACGCTGGCATCATCGCCCGGGACAACGAGCAATACCAGGCCATCCGCAAGATCCTTGAGCAGGACGGGTACACGGTGCTGAGCCGCGGATCGAGCCTGACCGAGCTGGATGGTCCGATCGCCGAGGTCCCGGCGGTGGATCTGCTCGTCGCGGTGGACCCCAACGCGACCGAGGTTCCGGCGCTCATCACGTCGATCCGCGGCACGACCCGCACCGCGGCGACCCCGCTGCTGGCGCTGACGACCGCCGAGTCGTACCCCGAACTGCGGCGTCGCTACGAGACCGAGACCAATGTGACCGTCCGCCCGCTCGCGACGGCGTCTGAGGCGATCAGCAAGGCGGCGAATGACCTCGTTCTCGCGGCGTCAGGCGGCCCGATCGCAAGCGATGAGGCTCAGGCCTATGCCGCGCGTTCGCTCGCAGTGCTGCGTGACCTCGCGGTGTCTCGTAATACGGCTCTTCCCGTGGAAGAGGCGGTCATGCCGCTGATCAAGAGCCTCACCGAATCGACGGGCGCGACCAAGATGAACGTCGCCGAGGTGCTGTCGCTCATCGGTCAGCAGCGGGCACAGGTTGCCCTGATGGACGCGGCACTGAACGCCAGCGGCAGCGACCGGATCGACCTGATGAGCAAAGTGGCGAGCAGCGCGAAGCGATTCGGCAACCAGCTCGAAGAGCGCCAGGTTCGCCGCGTCGTCGAGATGGCCAAGGGCAGCGATGCGGCGGAGTCGACCGCGGCCGCGGCTTTGGCCGGTGCTCTGAACCTGCCGAACGCAGATCTCATCCAGTTCATCCTCGGCGGCCGCTCGCACGCCGCGAAGTAAGTCTTACGAATCCCACGACCAAGACCACGGGCCGGCGTCTCGCCGGCCCTTTTTCATTGCAGCCCGATTGAATCAGCAGATCGACAGTGAGAGCGTCCTCCGCTCGCAGTCTGGGCGGTGGGGGAGTGGGGGAGTGGGGGAGTGGGGGCAGCGTGCCGCTACGCGTTGCCCGCGTCCCGAAACAGTGATGCGGGCTTCGGGATTGATTCGATTTCGGGTTTCGGGCAGAACCGATCCGGTCTACGTTACGGAAATGAAGCGGCGGGGACGACTCCCGCTCTCCATGAGGCCCGAGCGTACTTGCCAAAATGACGACACTGCCGAAGCACGCCCGGGGCCGGTGCCGTGGGACCCTGCGCGAGCACTCTTCGAATCGCCACTGGTCGGACTCGGCACCATGCGCATGGGGTCGGGCCACTCGGAGATGAATCGCGATCGGGTTGCCTATGTCTGGCCGACGGTGTCGTTCCCTCGCCTCCCGTATGCGGTGCAGTTCGATCGTGAGGCGGCGGTGCAGGGCGATCGAAACACGGCCGTACTGACGAGCGTGGGTTCGGTGATGCGACGCACCGGCATGACGGATCGTGGAATCGACAATGTCTGGCTGGACGTGCACCCGAATCTGCTCGCCGACATGGTCTCGGCAGCTACTGGAAGCTCCCGCGCCCCGGACGCCCGTTTTCCCTGGCGTTGCACGCCCCTTCCGACGGCAGCGTTGCTGGCGGTCACAAGGCTCGCCGCTCGGGTGCGGCAGCAGGGGGGCGCACCGGCGACGGCATCACACCCCTCTTCAACGCGAAGCGATCAGGTAGGGGGGCTCACGAATTTGGAGACCGAGGAAACGATTCTGGGAGCGATTGCCGCAACCGTGAAGGCCGCGGCCGCGGCTCATGCTCCGACCCGCCGCCGCCCCCCTTCCCTGGCTCAGGCGAAGTTCCATTGCGAAGCAATCGACGAGGTGCGACGACGCCTTGCGGTTACGCCAGAGGGCCGCCACAGCCTCACCCAACTCGCCGCATCGGTGCACATCTCGCCATTTCATCTGTGCCGCCTTTTCAAGCGACATACCGGAGTCCCAATCCATCGGTACCTCGAGCGGCTACGGCTGCGGGCGGCGATGGTGGAAGCGGTGGAAACACGATCGCGAATGCTCGACATCGCGCTGCGCCACGGGTTTTGCAGCGAGTCGCACCTATCCAACGCGTTCTTGAAGGAATTTGGACAGCGGCCAAGCGACGTGAGGTGCGGCAAGCTTGCTTAGGACGGGCAGAGCAACGCGTCGTATGCGACGATAAAGACCTGAAAGTCCGCGTCGTCCACGAGCTCGTCGGCGTTGAGATCGGTCGGGCAGGCCGCGGCCATCGCCGGATCGGCGCAGTCGAGGAGGTTGTACGCCACGACAAAGACCTGGAAGTCCGAGTCGTCGACGACGTCATCGTCGTTGAAGTCCGCCCCGCACCCTTCCGGGAAGCCGTCGATCGCGTTCAAGGAATCCGGGTCGTAGCCCGTGTGGTCCGGGATCAAGAGCGCGGAGAACACCCCGTTGCGATCGATGCGAAGCCGGATGTTCGCCCAGTCGTCCCACACCGACATCGGCTCGGCAAACAGCGGCAACGAAGGCGAATTGAGGCCTTTCGGGAACGCCGCTGAATTCGGGAACGCGTTCAGCTCCCGCGGCGCCAGAGTGAACTCAATGTTGCCGTCGCCGTTGAGGTCAATCGGGGCCATGCCGCGTTTGGCGAACTTGATCTTGCCCGTGTCATCGATGTACGGCATCCGGTATCGGGCGTACACGGATGTTTCGGGATCGCTGGGATCGGGCGCGAAGCCGTTGTTCTCGTTGGGCAATTCCTCGCTCTGTGACTGTCCCTGCGAACGCGAGAAATCGAGGCGGTAGAAGTACTTCGAGAACGGACGAGGCGTCACCAGCAAATAGTTCATGATGCTCAGGTAGTTGGGCTTGTAGTTGATCGGGTCCTGCCCGCCGTGATCCAACCCGAGCGTGTGCCCGAGCTCGTGCATGAAGGCCGCGGCAACCTTCTCGGTGAGCGAACTCCCCGTCAGAGTTTCGGCGCCCTCGAGCGAGTAGACGAACTGATCGCCGCCAAGCTCCGCAAGCCCGACATAGGGCTTCACATCGAAATCGTCGGATCGAACGATGTCATTGAACGCGAGGCAGTAGCGGGCGATCTGCTCCCATGCCGGACGGACGAGCGCCCAATTGGCCTTGGATCGCATCTGGGGCGTGCCAAAGTGGGCCTCGGTCACGCTCGCGGACTCGACCGGGAAACCCGCGCCAGTCCCGGCACCCGCTGCGAAGCCTTTCGCGGGCATCAGCCCGCTGGTGATGGCCTCGTCGCGGATGATGTGCAGCCGGATGCCGCGGACGCCGTCGATGTTGTCGATCGGGGCCTTGGAAAACGCCTTCGTTACCATGGCGGCCGCCGCGGCGGACATCATCGCATTGGGCGATGAATCGATCTCAACGAAGAGATCTTTGTGATCGGGCGTGGCACCCATGGCGTGCAGATCGAGGTCGACGATGTTGTCGGCATCGACGTAGACGCCACCCCCCTGCTCGACGGGCATTTCCCAGATGTCGGGGATGCCGTCGGCGTCGGAGTCGATGTTGAGCTTCAGTCGATACGTGCGACGCACGCCGTCCTGGATGAGCTCGCCGACGATCCAGCCGGTGTCGCTGACACCGGTCGCGGTGCGGAGCGTCACGCCAGCCGGAAGCTGAGCGCCGAGCAGCGTGTCGAGACGGATGGTGGTGCCCCGAAACCAGAGCCAGGGCGTGGAGTCGCCGTTGGTGAAGTCATTGCCAACCACGACGCCAGCCGAGGTGATGCCCAGGGCTTCACTTGCGGGCAAACCGGTCGTGGGGGGGAGCGTGAACCACTCGCCTTGGATGTACGCATGGCCCCGGTTGAGCCCGCCCGGGCCGTTGCTGGAGGTGAAGACGATGTTCCCGTTGGGCGCGACGTCTTTGATGCCCGCGGGCCCGATAGGGGACAGGTCAAGGTACGACGTGCGAAACTCGTCGAACTTGGGGGTGCTGACGATCAGCAGCTCAGTCGGGGGCGGATCGTCGAAGTTCACCGGCGCGAGGTCGAAGTAGATGTTGCCGCGATCGTCGCGATCGGCGATCAGGGTTGGCCGAACGCGAGGGTCTTCCAGAAACCGCCGCTTCTCGCCGTTCGGAAACCCGATGTCGATGGCCATCCCGGTGCCCGGGATGTTGGGCGTGGCGGCGTACACCGTGTTGCCGAAGGTGTCCGACGCACTGAAGTGACGCCTCTTGAAGTCGAAGCTGCTCACCGAGGATCCCGCAAACGTCGTGATCCCGACGCTGGCGGTTCCGGTCGCGGAGTTGGTGCTGAACCGATTGCCAAAGACCTGACCGGATCGGGTGATCGCGAACGCGAAGATATTCGCCGCGAGCGACGGCCCGAGCGTGGACCCGCCGGTTCGGTACGCCTGCCCCCCCCCATCAAGATTCAGCAGGTGGATGAACTGCCCCGAGTCGTTCACCTTGCTCTGCAGCGCCCCGTTCGGAGTCGCTGCGCCCGTGAGAATCTGAAACGACTCAACCTGAAACGGCGGCGGCGGGGCAGCAGCGGAGGGCTGTGAAGCTCCCAGACCAAGCGACCAAGCCAAGGCAGCGACGGGCGACAGACGGAACAGCATCAAAGGAAACTCCAAGAGTCGGGCGAGTCGCCCGGCCGGTCGGCGAGCCAGCAGTCAGCCGAACGGACCGACGGCTCTTTCGACGATACCGCTGATGATGTTTCGCGGGAAGTGGAATCTTGCCGGTCTCTGGCGACGCGGGTGCCCGAGATGCCTTGACCCCCGCCAGGTGGGCCTGATCGAGCGCTAGGTCGAGCCTCGACATGTTACTTTACATAACATTTATTATAGGACGTTGTGGATGCTTCGGGCGGCGGGCGAGCTGCAACCGCCTTGACGCTGATGTCGAGCGATTCTGAAGGCTTCTGCACCTGTCGGAATCAACGGGGCTCTCTCCGGATCTGCAAGGGGTGCTGAGTCCCATCTGCCCACCGCACCGTCTTCGGCGGCCACAACCGCCAATCCCCATCGATCTTCTTGCGAGCGTCGCTCGACAGGCTCTCGAGCTGATGAGGGCTCAACCAACGGCGTGCCTCGCTTTCTCCGACGTCTGCTGTGCCTCCATCATCATCGCGATCCGGGCCAACGGAGTACAGAATCTTCTGATCGCCGACCGTTCGTATCTGGATCGGGAGACCGTTGTGCACATCGGTCGGGAGGTTCACGCCGCTGTCGAGTGATTCGTGGCGCAGCACCGCGGATGCAACCTCAAGCTCGAAGTTGGCGATCGAGTTCGAGGCGATCGCCTTGCCGACCGCCGCTGCCAGCCCCAAGGGCAAGCGGGCTGAGGTTGTGGCAACGCTCCATTGTTCGCGAATCTGCTTCAGCCATTCACCGGAACGCTGCCAAGGTTCGACCGTGGCCTCGCGTTCGGCGGCGTCGTAGACGACCGCCGTCGCTCTCTCGAACTGATCTCGCGTGCCCCACCAACGGGCGGCAACTGGCCCGAGGAAGAACATTGTGCCATTACTCCACTTGGTCTGCCCCGCCACCAGCATCGCGTCCCAGCCGTCCCAAGTGAGGTATCCGTTGCCGTTGCCAAAGTCGCTAAACACGCGCTGCGACAAATCCAGCATCGCAAACCGTTCCCACTCCATAGAGAGCAGGCTGTTCTTGGACCGCGACTCGTCGATTACGGCCGCCGCTCGCTCCCGCTGCAAACGGGTCAGCAACTCCGGGTATCGTGCGTGGATGCTGGTCAACCTCGTTACGGCCGAGATGCGGATCGCCAACCCCGTTAACGCGCCGACGAGATTCGGAGGCTCCGACACGAGCTGCGACAACCGCATCAGTGCCTCGAAGGTTCGCAGCACCTTCTCAGAATCACCATCGACCGCAGCGACATCCATGTCGAGTCCGAGCAGCCGCGTGAACCGTTTGGTCGGGCCAAGCCACGGCTGCGGCATGGTCATCACCAACGGGTTCTGCGTGGAGTCATACGGCAACGCTCGCGTCGACAGACGGTCCGGAAGCGTCATCTCCTTCTCATCTCCCGGGTCCGGCTGATTCGTGAGGAAGTGCCCGAGCCGCTTTCGCTCGCTTGCTCGCACGATCAGATCGATCGCTTCCGCGTGGCGTGCAACGTGATTTCGGCATCCCTCGAGATTCGGATCCTCCCATGAGGTCTCGACCGGCGGCTCATTCGGGAACGCTTTTTCGTCCCAGGTAGTCGTCAGGTACTTCGCACGCCGTAGCAGCGGCCACGCCAGATCAGATTCCTGCGTTTCCGAAATCACTCGGTTGAAGTCTGACGCATACCGCTTCGCGATGACAGGCTTCGCCAACCAGAACGGAATCGCGAAAATCAAGTAGACCAAGAACCCCGCGAGCATGCCGAGGCTGAGCCATCGCATCGCTAGACGCGTCCCGATCCGAAAGGCGCCCACCGTCTCCCCTTATGCCACGGATGCCATGTACACCGCCAAGATATCCCGCGCCGCCGCCAGGTCCTTCCGGTCCACCATCTCCGTCACCGTGTGGATGTACCGCGTCCCCACGGTGATCCCAACCGCCCGGGCGCCCGCCGCGGCTTGCTGGGCCGCCGCGCCGTCTTGCCCCCCTGCCGCGAGGATCGAACGCTGGTACGGGATCTTGTTCTTGATCGCCAGTTTCTCGATCTCGTTCACCAGTTGGTGATCGGAGATGAAGGAGCTGTCCTTGATGTGCAACGCGAAGCCGTGGCCGTGGCGCGACACGGCCTCCTCGGGCGGGACGCCCGGCGTGTCGCACGCGAGCGTCACGTCGATGCCCAAACCGATGTCCGGCTCCACCGCATGGCTCGCGGTCTTGGCGCCACGGAGCCCGACTTCTTCCTGCACCGTGAAGGCGACGACGACTTCGCAGGCGTGGCCGTTCTTGTTCTTGTCGAGCTGCCGCACGCTCTCGATCCCCAGCCAGCAAGCGACGCGGTTGTCCATCGCCTTGCTGACGAGCTTGTCACCGACTTCGATCAGCGGCTCGTCCATCACAACATAATCACCGACCTTGACCTTCTTCTTCACCTTGTCGCCCGGCAGGCCCATATCGACGAAGAACTCCTTGACCTCGGGGATCTTCTCGCGATCCTTGGGGCCGGAGATGTGAATCGGGCGGCCAGCCGGGTTCATGACGGCCTTGTGGTCGCCGCTGTCGGTCACGACCAGGACGCGACGGCTGAACAGGTTCCGGGTGTCGAACCCGCCCGCGCTGTTGAGCCAGAGGTAGCCCTTGTCGTCGATGTGAGTGACGTAGAACCCGATCTCATCCATGTGGCAGAGCTGCATGACCCGGGTCGGGCGGGCTTGCGAACCCTTTTTCTTCCCCCCCGCTGCTTTGCCGCGCGGGTGGCGGGTGCAGATGAGCGAACCCATCGCGTCGGTGCGGACTTCGTCAAAGAGGCCGTCGATTTCCTTTTCGATGAGCGCACGCACGCGCTCCTCGCGGCCCGGGACACCTGGGGTTTCGCAAAGACGCTTGAGAAGATCGGTGTTCATGGTGAGTGGAAAGGTTGAAGGGTTGGGGTTCGAGGCAAAGACAACGCACTTGCCGTGGGCAAGAATGCACAGCATACCGCATGGCGCCCCATGTCGTTGCCGCCCCCCCCACACCACGCCACCACCCTACCCCCACCTTACCCTCAGCCCTCGAACTTTCCCCTCCGACCCCATGTCCCACCCCAGCCCGATCAATCCGTTGCACGAACAGGCCCAGGCGATGGTGCTCGGGTACGGGCCCGAAGCCGGGACGCCAGGGGGCGCGGAACCCATCGCCGTCGTCGGGACCTATGGCGAGCTGGAACTCGAGTACGCCGCACTTCGCAAGGGATGCTTGCTGCTGGACCTCCCCCACCGCTCCGTTCTGGAAGTGACCGGCGGCGAACGGCTCGAGTTTCTGAACCGGATGATCACGCAGGAACTCAAGCCGTCGAAGCAATGGCTCGGCGCGGGCGTCAGCGTGAACAGTTTCTGGCTGAATCGCAAGGGCCGCATCGATGCGGACCTGCGTGTCCTCGTGCTCGCGGACCGGGTGCTCTTGGAGTGCGATGCCCATGCCGCGGCCCGGTCGCTGCAGGGCTTGAGCGCGTTCATCATCAGCGAAGACGCGGCAGTCGTCGATCGCTCGCAGTCCGTGCACCGCCTGGCGCTGCACGGACCGACGGGAGCGTTGCTGCTCGACAGTCTGCGCGACGATGACGGCCCACGGGTCGCGTCTTTGGAGAACGGACGTCATCAGAGCGTGACGCTGGCGGGCGCGAGCGTGCTGGTCGATCGCCGCGATCTGGCGGGCGTGCCCGGGCTTGATCTCCTGGTGCCCACCGAGACCGTCCGCGCGGTGTACGAGCTCCTGCTCACCAAAGGTTTCAGCCACGAACACCCCCACGATCGTGCGGCTTCGCAGGAACTCGCGGCCAAGGTGCGATTGCGCCCCGGCGGGTGGCACGCGTTTAACATCGCACGCATCGAAGCCGGTTCGCCGATGTACTACGTGGACTTCGGGCCAGACTCGCTGCCCGCGGAGACGGGCGTGCTCGACGACCGCGTGTCATTCACCAAGGGCTGCTACCTCGGGCAGGAGGTTGTCGCGCGGATGCACTCCCGCGGCCACTCGAAGCGACGGCTCGTGGCGATCCGCAGCAAGCCCGCCTCGCTCAGCGTCGACGCGAGCAACGAGCACGAGAACCCCATGCACGCGATCGCGCAGCCGGTGGGCGGTGCGGCGGTCTTTGTCGCGGGCGCGAACGGCGAACCCAGCGGCGAGGCGGTGGGAACCGTGACCAGTTCGACGATCGCGCCGATGCTGGGGGCGTCGGTGCTGTGCTTCGCGACGATGAAG
>JBILLU010000129.1:0-9292 GCA_044375915.1 Phycisphaerales bacterium | reverse complement strand
TGCTTGGCACCGGCGGGCGGGCGGCGTGCCGCGAGATCGCGGTGGAGAGCGGTGAAGGCGGCGAGCGAGGCTTGGTCGTGCAGTCGCCAGAGGCTGTTGACGACGGCGGCGGCTCCGCCGGCAAGCAAAGCGCGAACCAGGCCGAGGCTCTCGACGCCGCGGGACGATCGGCCGCTCTCGCAGGTGGCGAGGATCACGGTCGAGCCTTGGGTGACGCACCGGGTCAACTCGCGGGCGCTGATCCAGCGGTCGGCGACCTTGATGCGCGAGGACATGGGGTGCTCGGGATCGAAGACGGCGTGGCCGGCGAGGTGGGTGAAGTTTGCTTCTCGGAGAGCGGCGCAGACGGTTTTCGCGGTGGCCGAGTTGCCGCAGAGCACATGCGACTCAGGCCAGCACTGGGCGATCGATCGAACTTCGTTCTCGATCATGGGTGCGTCTTCGTCGGCGACTCCGACGACCACAGCGCGGGACGGCGTGGCTTGCAGCGCGGTTCGAGCGCCGAGCCGCAGTCCGATCGTGACGCCGGGGACAAAGCTCTCGATGCGTCGGGGGTCGCCCGCGGCGTGCCACGGGATGTCCTCGAAGCCGGCCAGCGGGACGATCCAGAGCCGTCCAAGCGGCGCGATCGCGTCGTGCACCGGCCCGAACGTTTCGCGCCGCATGGCGTGCAGTACGTCGTCGCAGGCGCTGCGGCGGCGTTCGCCTTCGAGCAGGCAGCGTTCGCGTTCGAACGCGAAGCGGCGGGCGAGTGCAGCCAGTCGCGTGCGGGTCACAACGTGGCGACGAACGTGCAGACCGGCGCGGGTGAGAAGCAGCAGTGAGACGTGATCGTCGTCTTCGATGAGGCCGAGCACGCCGCTGCCTTCGGGCAAGCGGGATGCGGCTTCGTCGAGCGCGAGCGGGTCGGCCGTGGTGAAGGAAGCGGTGGCGGCGCGCGCATCCGCGTCGCGTTCGAAGGTTGCCTCTGCGGCCCGGATGCGATCGGCAACAGCGGGTGCGGCGTCGTCGCGCCCCAGCGTCGCGTAGAGGTAGTTGAGCGTCGAGAGCCTGTCGGATGATCCGGATTCGGGTGCGGGTTCGGCCGCGCCTGCGACGGCGTCCAGCAGGGTTCGGGAGCGCAGCCGCTCCCACGCGTCAAAGCACGGGGCGAGCGCGGGGCCGTCGGACTGGTCGAGTGAGGCCTGGATCACGTCCTGATAGAGGCGCTTGGACGACTCCAGATACGTGAGCCGCAGTTGTTCGCCACGAATTGATGCCCGATAGCGGTCGGCGGTCATCATGGAGTCGCGCAGCACCTCGAGCCCGCGGCGGGCATCGCCGGCTCGGCACAACAACTGTCCACGGAGATGTCCGAATCGAACCCGAACTGGTGCGGGTTGAGTCTCGATCGGCGTCTCAGTGACCCGTTCGAGCAGTTCGATCGCGTGGGATGGCGGGAGGGTGAGCGCCTGGACCTCGACCTCGGTAAGGCGCGCGAGGGATTGGCGCAAGGGGTTGCCTTGGAGCGCGGCGATTGCTTGACGGGCGGAGGCGACGGCGGAAGCGCTGTCGCCGTCCGCGGCGGCGACGTGTGCGAGGGCGACGGCGCACTCGGCGGCAAGCCCGGCGGCATCTGGCGCGTCGGCACGTGCGGCCTGGAGGGACAGACGTGCTTCTTCGCGTCGGCCGAGACGCAGCAGCGCGATGCCGCGGCCGAACCGGGCTCGGCCCAGTTCGCCCGCCATGCCCAGAGGCTCGAGCGTGGCGATCGCTTCGTCATAGGCTTCAACGGCGCGTCGAAAGGCTCCGACGCTGCGGAGTGCATCGGCTTGCTCGGCCCGTAGCCGAGCGGCTTCTCCGGGTGCGTCGGCGGCGCGGAAACGGCTCTGGGCATCCTCGAACGCGAGCAGGGATTCATCGACGCGGCCGGTGCGGCTCAAGAGGTCGGCCAGGTTTCCCTGCACGATCGCGGCCGCGTGGGCGCGCCCGTCGCTGGTGAAGCCCGCCAAGGCGGCTTCGAAGGAGGCGGCGGCCTCGGTGTGGCGCTCAAGGTCCAGGAGTGCTTCGGCGCGATTGCTCTGCAGTACGGCGGCCGGAAAGGGACCGGGGTCAAGCCCGGCCGCGGCGCGGTCGAAGCAGGCGACGGCTTCGGCGGGCATGCCGCGCATCCGCAGGATGATCCCGCGATTGACCATGGCCTTGGATGCCTGGGCGCGATCGCCGCAGCGTGCGAAGCAGTCATGGGCGAGGGCGCCGGCGGCGTCGGCCTGCTCGAGATCGCCTTGCATCGCGAGGGGTTGCACCATCGCCAGTGCGACCAGGCCGCGTTCGGCATCGTGACCACAGGAGTTGGCCAGGGACTCGGCGACACGCAGATCGGCGATGGCGTCGGCGAAGCGGGTGGCGTAGCCCAGGGCGTGGGCGCGGGCGACCAGGCAGCGCGAACGAACGCGTTCGCTGGCGTTCGCGGGCAGTCGTTGGATGAGGTCGTCGGCGAGCCGTAGCGCGGCCGGGACGTCGGTCATGGACAGATGACGGATGCGATCCGCGGCCGCGATGAAGGCCTCGTCGCCATCCGCCGGATCGAAATGATGGGCCGCGTCGTCGGCTGTCGGCGATTGCAACCGCACGCGATCTTTCTCCCGGGAGGATCTAGCCGCGTGTGGCCGGCCCGACCCGAACTTCAGGGAGGCGGACGACCTTGGCTTGGGTAATACACGATACCTCGTAGACACCTTCGGGCAAAGCGATTTCGAAGTAGCCGACGTCGGGTTTCGCGGTTCGCGCGGGCTCTTCGCGGTCGATGCTTCGGATCACGATGTCCGTTGTTGTGTTCTCGGGCGAGGTGCGTCCCTGGAGCCAGTAGCGGCGCCCGGGGCCTTGGGTGTCGGCGATCGGAACGATCGAGATCGCCACGCCCATGTCGTCGGCCTCGAACTTCAGAAGGTGCTCGTCGGCGGCGCCGCGAAAACCCACCGCGGCCTGAGGCGACCGTGAGTCGAGAACCAGGCGGGCGACGCCTTCGACGAGGGCTCGGCCGATCCACGTGGCGAGGTCATCGAGCGTGGCGAGCGTGGGGGCTTGAGACGGGAGAATCGAGGAGAGGTCGTAAAGCCGACCGAGGGCCGCGGGTGGTGCTGCGAAGTCGGCTTCGAGCGCCCGCGCTTGCCCGAGGTCGCCCATCAATGAACGCAGGCGGACAAGGCGAGCGGCGGACGCGGGTTGCTCGGCCCATGTCGTGATCGACGCGGCGGCGGGTCCGGAGAGATCGCCGAGGAGCCACGCGAGGATGTCGGCGTCGCTTGGTGCGGTTGAGTCGGGTCGGGATGGATCGGGATGCTCGTTCATGATCGCTTCAAGAGAGGCGGATGCGGTGCCGCTGATACCGAATTCGGTCAAGTTTCTCCAAAGAACCGTCAGGAAGAAAGGGAAGACGGACCGCCGCGTCGCGGTTCGTCGGGGTTCTCGGAGTCTGCGTGAAGGATGCCGGCCAGTTTCGCGAGGCATCGGGCCCGAGTCGGTCCGATGCTCCCGACTGGGATGGCGAGGCGGTCGGCGATCAGTGCGTAATCGGGGCGGTCGGTCTCGAAGAAAAGGGCTCGCAGCAGGTCGCGGCAGCGGTCGCCGATGGCATCGAGGGCCTCGCGAAGGCGTTGGTGGCGTTCGAGGGATTCGAGCGCGGTGTCAGAACTGACAGCATGTGGTTCCGGGGTGAACCGATCTTCGCGACGGCGGGCGATGCGCCAGCATTCGCGTTTCGCGGTGGTCGTGAGCCACGCGGTGAGCGCTTCGGAGGCTTGGAGGGAGCCGATGCCGCGGGCCAACGCGGTGAATGTCGCTTGGGCGACGTCGTCGCACAGATCCGGCGGGAGTCGGTGGCGGCGGGCGACGGCGTAGACGACCCCGGCGTATCGATCGACCAGTGAGCGCCATGCGGCCTGGTCGCCGCGGGAGCAGCGATCAACGAGGCTTTGCGTGCTCGCATCGGGCGGCTGCGTCATCCATCGAGAATAGGGCGCGCGTTGATTCGGCTCTGCGCGGCGACTTGAGCGCAAGCGGTGATTTTCTGGCTGCGGTGTATCAGAGCGGTCGGGCGCGGCTCTTGTGTGTCGGGCACGTCGCCCTTTCCGAGCCCGTTGGACCACGGGCCCTCCCGCAGACACCGACCATCAGGAGCATCGCATGAGCACTCGTCGCACCCTTTCTCTCGTTCTTTCGACCGGCCTGGCCGCCGCGCTTCCGGGCACGTTGGCGTTTGCCCAGCAGACCTTTCCGCCGACCAATCCCGTCTATCAGTACAGCGCGCCAGACGCGGTGACGGGCGACAACGCCTTCACCTTCGGCGGATTCCGGTACTTCTCCGTGGACGCTGGTGCGGACAGCTACCAGAACAACCTGTACGAGCGTCCGACCGCCGCGGCGTATCAGTTCCAAGGCACGACGTATGCCGCGGAGGAGTACTTCGGCTACGTGGATATCACCGGTGTCCGCTTCGGCTTCGACGACAACTACGCGTACTTCTCGATGAACCTGTTCAACCTGCTCAAGCAGACCAAGGACGGCGCGAACTCCGTCGATGGGCTGAAAGCCAAGTACGGCGTGCGAATCAGCGGCGACCGCAACGGGCGCAACGGGATCTACCTGCGCGTGAGCGAGCCTGCCTTCGCGGGCTTTCCCAGCACGGTCTTCTATGCCGCGCAGACCGAGGGTTGGCGCGACACCGACCGTGACGTCGGCGGTCGCGGCGGCCCGATTCACGGCAACGGCGGACCGAGCGGCCTGAGCGTCACCAAGGTCAACAACGTGCTTGAAGAGCAGGGCATGAACGGGTACGACCAGAAGTTCGTCTACTCCGACGGCCTCACGGATGCGGGCATCCCGGTGATGTGGCAGCGGGTCAACCCGACGAACAACCTCGTCATCGAGTTCGCGATTGACTATCTCGCGCTGGGATTGACCAAGGTCGATCTGGACTCGATGCGGCTGGTGGACTTCGAGGCGGTCGAGGGCTCGCCGTCGGGTCCGGAGTTCGGTCTCTGGAACGACAAGTTCACCGGTATCGAGGCTGGCTCGCCCAATCCGGGGATCGGCACCGACAACGAGTTCGGCATTCAGGGGCTCGGCGGCATCTCCGCCGCGGACACGGCTCGCTTGATCGTCGTTCCCACGTGCCCGGCGGATTACAACTTCGACCGCGTCGTGGACGACGCGGACTTCATTCTCTTCGTCGAGGCGTACAACCTGATCGAGACGCCCCCGGCGGACTTCCGGGCTGACATCAACGGCGACGGGCTGGTCGACGACGCCGACTTCGGGCTCTTCGCTGCGGCGTACGACGTTCTGATCTGCCCGTGAGTGGCGAACCAGGCCCGTGAGGGCCGCCGTCTCTCCTTGTGTTCCCTCCCTCTCGCACGGTCTTCGCGTGTTGCGAGTCTGAGGAGGAGAGCGACGCGGGATCGGTCGTGCTGTTCCCGGCTATGGCCTCAGCCGAGGGCGGCTCGCGTCCAACCCACCCCCATCCGATCCGCGTCACACTCCCGAGAGGGAGACCACGAGCCGCGAAAGCGGCTCGTGGTTCTTTTGAGTCGTACCCTTGGTTCTTGAGGTTCGCGCGGGCCGTGCGGTCTCGGGGCGTCGGACCATGACGCGGAGCAAAGGGCCGGACGAGGCGATGGCACCTTGCGGCGAGAACGAACGGATCAGCACGCGGCGATGCATCGGCACACGAAGGAACGGGACGATTGAACGGGTTTGATCTGGCTTATTTCGCGGCATCGCCTCTGCTTCTGGGGAAGAAGCGGGAGGGGTGGCGCGAGCGGCTGGGGCACGTGGAGTCGATGCCTGCGAAGGTGAAGCCGCGGGTGATGTTGCACGCGGTGTCGGTGGGGGAGGTGAATGCGCTGCGGCATCTGGTGCCGCTGCTTCTGCGGGAGCCGATCGAACTTGTCGTGACGGCGAGCACGGACACGGGGCTGGCGCGGGCGCGGGAGTTGTTCTCGAAGCAGGCGATTGTGCTGCGGTATCCGTTGGATCTGTCGCGGAGCGTGCGGCGGTTTCTGGATGCGGTGCGGCCGGATGTGGTGGGATTGGTGGAGCTGGAGGTGTGGCCGAACTTCGTGAAGGAGTGCGAGCGGCGCGGCGTGCCGGTGGGCGTCATCAACGGACGCTTGAGTGCGCGGAGCTTCCGCGGCTATCGGCGGGTGCGAGCGGTGCTGGGGCCGACGTTCCGGCGGCTGGCGTTTGTGGCAGCGCAGGATGGGGACTATGCGGAGCGGTTTGACGCGATGGGGGTGGTGCGGGAGCGGATTGAGGTTGCGGGGACGATGAAGTGGGACGCGGCGGCGTTGGGTGAACCCGGAGTGTTGTTGTCCGGTGCGGCGGAGTTGGCGGAGAATCTGGGGATCGATCGCGGGGCGCTCTTGGTTGCTGGCGGGAGCACGGGGCCCGGCGAAGAGGCGCTGCTTCATGCGGCGTGTGTGGAGGCGGAGCAGAAGTTGGGGAGGCGGGTGCAGTTGTTGTGTGCGCCGCGGAAGCCGGAGCGGTTTGATGAGGCGGCGGGGGCGATAGCGGGGTGTGTGCGGCGGTCGGAGACGAAGAATGGGGGACCTCTCGCTGACGCGAGAGGCTCTATGGCGGTGGCGTCGCGATTCCTGCTGGACACCATTGGTGAGTTGCGGCTGGCGTATTCGCTGGCGGATGTCGTTGTGATCGGGCGGTCGTTTGGGGATCTGCATGGGTCGGACCCGATCGAGGCGGCGGCGTTGGGGAAGGCGGTTGTGATTGGGCCGCGGTATGGGGACTTTGAGCAGACGGTGCGCACGCTCCGCGACGCGGGTGGTCTGATCGTTTCGGAGCGCGAGAAGCTGGCGGGCGCGATCGCGGGGTTGCTGGGCGATGGCGATCGGCGCGCGGCGATGGGAGCCGCGGCGCGGGCTGCGGTGGTGGCGAATCAGGGTGCGAGTGCGCGGTTTGCGGGGAAGTTGATGGGATTGGTGCGCGGGGCCTAGAAGGCCCCGCCCCCGCCGCGAAACGTCGGGGCCTAGAAGGCCCCGCTACTGGTGCGTGGGGGTTTACTCGCCGAAGCAGAGCAAGACGTCGTACATCTGGACGAAGAGTTGGAAGTCGAGGTCGTCGACGAAGGTGTCTTTGTTGAGGTCCGCGGGGCAGTTGGGGGTCATGGCCGGATCGGAGCAGAGCAGGAGGTTGTAGCCGTACGCAAAGGTCTGGAAGTCGAGGTCGTTGACGAAGGTGTCGCAGTTGACGTCGCCGGGGCAGGGTTCCTGGGCGGGGATGAGGTCGACACGCTTGATCTCGGTGAGTGTGGCGCTTGCGAGGGTGGAGCCGTCGCCGAAGTTGACGCGGTTGGGGCTGAGTCCGGTTCCGAGCGAGAGTGTGAGAAGCTGCACGCCGTCGACGAAGAGGCGGGCGCCCGAGGGGCCTGCGGTGACGCGGACGAGGCGGAAGTTGGAGGCGAGGTCGACGTTGGTTTGCGGGTCGCTGGTGCCGTTGTTGTCGTTCCGGAGGCTGAGGCGGCTGCTGCCGATGTCGGCGGCGATCCATCGTCCTGCCTTGTCGGAGAGGACAATGACGAATCCGCCGCGGCGGAAGCCGCTGACGTTGCCGTGGGTGGCGCCGGTGAGTCGGATCTCGGCCTCGAGGCTCCAGTCGAATTTGGAGAAGTCCATCGCACCCGCGGGGACGTTGGCGTCCCAGTAGGTGGTGGAGCCTGTGTTGGCGGGGCCGTAGGTGAGTACGCCGCTGGCGGCGGAGGCGCCGGAAGCGGCTGTGCCGTCGAAGGTCCAGCCTTGGGATTGAGGCAAAGACTGCAACACGGCGCGGTACACCCAATCGCAGTTGGCGGCGAGGCAAGACGACGACAGCCCGGCGAACAGGAAGGCGATTGCGAGACGCATGCGAGAGGCTCCGAGAAGGGGATACGGGAAGGGAGGAGACTATCGCGCGGGTGGGTTTGGGTCGAGACTGTGTTGCTGATCTAGGCGACGATGCGCAGAACAACGCCGCCCCGACGAATCGGGGCGGCGTTTTATCGGATGCTGGATTGGCTTACTGGGGAAGTTCGGACGCCGGGGCCTGGAAGGCCCCGCCCCCATTCTCCCTCGACTCAGAGACGCTCGAAGACCGGCATTGCACCGACCAGCGGCTTCGCGTAATCAATGAAGGCCTGACTGACGTCGTTCGTGCCCTTGAGGAACTCCTTGGGCATGTGCTTGGTCTTGGCGGCGACGTCGGTGAGCTCGATCCGCTTGTACTCGCAGCGGTAGGGCGTGCCGGGGGCGCGGATGAGGGCGATCGAGCCGTCGAGTTCGCCGGCGGCCGCCGCACGAGCGGCGACGCGACCGGCTTCGCGGGCTTCCTGCTTGTCGACGACGCTGGCGTCGGGCCAACAGCGCTGGAGGTAGCCGAAGGTGTCGGCGCGAACGCGGGGTGGCTTGCCGTCCTTGCCCTTGATCTTGCTCTTGATGAGGTCGGAGAGCTGGTCTCCGAGTGCGCCGGAGCCCGAGAGCTGCACGTTGCCGTGGCTGTCGGTCTGGGCGTTCTTGATGAGCTTGGCGCCGATGGCTTCGCCCTTGGCGTCCTGGATGCCCTCGCTGACGGCGATCTGGCAGCGGCCGAGCTTGCTGTAGATCTTTTCGACATCGGCGATGAACTGATCGGTGTCGAAGGCGACCTCGGGGACGTAGATCAGGTGCGGGCCGTCGTCGTCCTTTCCACACACCGTGCGGGCCAGGGCGCTGGCGGCGGTGAGGAAGCCGGCGTGGCGGCCCATGATGACGTTGATCTTGACGCCGGGGAGCGAGCGGTTGTCGAGATTGTCGGCGGCGAAGGCGGTGGCGACAAAGCGTGCCGCGCTCGGGAAGCCGGGGGTGTGGTCGTTGACGGGCAGGTCGTTGTCCACGGTCTTGGGGACGTGGAAGCAACGCAGCTCGTAGCCGCTGCTCCGGGCGAGCTCGTTGACGATGCGGCATGTGTCGCTGCTGTCGTTGCCGCCGGCGTAGAAGAAGTAGCGGATGTTGTGCTGTTCGCAGGCCTTCAGGATCTTGGCGCAGTAGTCCTTGTCGGGCTTGTCGCGCGAAGAGCCGAGGGCGGCCGACGGTGTGTTGGCGATGCGCTCGAGGCGATCTTGCGGGATCTCGGAGAGATCGACGAGGTCGCCCTTGGTCAGGCCGTTGACGCCGTGACGCATGCCGAGGATCTTCTGAACGTTGCCCGTGGCCATGAGGCCGGAGCGAACGCCCTCGACGACGCCGACGAGCGACTGGTTGATGACCGCGGTGGGGCCGCCGGATTG
>JBILLU010000128.1:0-9400 GCA_044375915.1 Phycisphaerales bacterium | reverse complement strand
TGCTGTATCTCTGTCCCTCTCCGACCGCCGCTGATCAGGCGGTGAGGCGTGTCGATGCGATCCTGTCGAAGGCGCGTCTCTCGGGCTTTTTCGCGGCTGGCCGACTGGATCGAGGACGCCCCGGGAGTTGGTCGGAGTCATCGGCGTTGCCTGATGTCTTGGTTGCGACGCTTCGGGAGTGGGAGGAGTTCATCCATTCGGACGCCGTTGGTGAGGGCGTGCGTCGCGCGACCATCTTCGATACCGAGCTGATTCTCGTTGACGACTTCGGGCGTGGTCGGGGCCGCGCTGCCGAAGCCATGCACCTTCCGTTTGTGCTCGACAAGCACCGCCTTCTGCTGGCCTCGCAGGGGCGCGCACTCCAGACGGTTGTCGTAGTTCCGCCGATCGGTCCGGATGCGGATGGGATCGAGGAGATCCTGGCGAAGCGGCTCTTCGGCGGCGATGTCATTCCGCGGGCGTGTCGCCTTCGACGCTGGACACGGCCGCCGCAGTATGTGTTTGATGTTCTGCTGCGGCCCGAGCCCGAGGCGGCGCGCCGCGCCCTTGTCGCGCTCGTTCAGGCATGCCTTCGCACGAGAGAGCTCCAGGTTGTGGTCCTCAAGTCCGGGGCCGATCCTGAGAAGCGCGAAGCGATGGAGACGAGTCTTGGCGTTGATGGGCGACGCCCGCGTGTGCTCGTAAGCGTGGATGAGGTCGATCCGGCCGATCGCGGCACGGTCGATGCGGTGTTCCTGCGTTGGGGCCTGCGGCGCGATGGCGCGGAGGCGATTGCGGCAAGACTGGATGACGGCGGCACCGTGTTCTTCCGCTTGGTGCAGGACGGAGCGGGACGACCGACTGGCGACGATGTCGTGATTCCGGTCCTCGCATCCGCGCGAAGCCGCGCCTTGGCCTTGCCCCACTTGCGGTCCGCGGTTGCCCTGCTTCCGGTCAAGGTACCGATCGAGCGGCAGCTGTGGACGATGATGGGTCTTCGCGCCGACGCGGATCTTGGCTCCATGCGTACCGGCCCTACCGAGGTATTTGCGGTGGATCCGCAGGCGCCGACGCTCCTTGTGGATCGTCCTTCTGGACTCGCCGGAGTGACGGGGCGCCGTCGACCATATCCGCGGGAGAGCGAGGTCTGGGACTTCATCGCACGATTCGACACGCACGAGCTGAAGGCGGCGCCCGTCCCGATCGACGAGCCGCTACGTGATGAAGGGCGAGTCGGGATCAGCGCCGATGGGACGCATCTGGTCCTTGGGCGGGTGCGCGGATCCGTTGACATGCGACGATTCGCCCGCTGGGAGAATGTCCGCGGGGCCGACATCGGCCTGACGGATCTAGCGCTGAGCGACCGCCTTCTTCACGCGAGGAATCAGCAGCGATATCACGCCCTGTCGACGGTCGCATCTCGAGATGCGAGCCAGCCGAACAGGATCAGGGCTGACTTCTATCGCGCCGAGGCGCACCAGCTCTCGGTCCCTGTCCTGCATGTGGCGTTCACGATCGAACCCGACGCCGGGGTCGAAGGTCCTCAGGCGATCGTGACGGCATCGGCGGAGTGGTACGAGTTCGTTGCTTCCGAGAGACCGATCGTTCAGTCGACGACGATCGTTGCTCTCGCCAACGAAGAAGGGTTATGGGGGGCTTGCGATCCTCTGTCCTTCTCAAATGCGGTCGGGGCGTCGGTCATGACCATCGCGATGCCGATGCCGATCGATCAACGACTCGACTGGGTTCGGGCGCTCTTCGCCGGCGCGTGGACCACCGACCTCTCGACGATGTCTGCTGATCGCGCACCGCGGGCATTTTGGCCGCTCCTGACCGCGGTCATGCATGTGGCGCTCCGCCGTCTCATGCCGGACATGCTCGGCTTTGCCCGCGTGTTGGCGTTCCGCCCACCTGCGGATGGTGCTGGAGCGGTGATCTTCTTTCTGGAGCCGCTCGGCACCGCAGGGACCGCTGGTGAGCCCTTCCGGGCGGTGCTGAACCGCCCCGCGCTGCGGGAGAAGCTCGTCGGCGCGCTGAGGAATGCTGTCGAGGCGATTCGTGAAGCGACCGAGGCTGGGCGGTTCCGGCCCCTTGTCATGGCCCCGACCTACCGAGCTGTCTTGGAGCTCTTCGCTCAGGGGCACCCCGACGAGGAGGAGCTGAATGAGGTTGAGCATGTCATCGGACTCCTGGACACGATGTCCCCCGGTGCGATGGGCTGGGTTCCGACCGGACTTGTCGGCCTGATTCGCTCGCCGCATCGGGAGCGTGACGGGCGATGGTCGCCGCCGCGAGCGGGCCGCGTGCTGGATGGATACCCAGCGATGGGAAGCGAAGCGGCCGTTTCTTCTGTCCCGGCCGTTCATGGGGACGCGACGCGAGCTTCGTCAGCCGCGATACCCTGGCGTTGGATCGATGTGAATGGCTCCGTCCCGCTTGCGTGGCAGGGCGACACGGAGGTCGGCGGAGACGGGACCGGGTTGATTCTCGGGGTCGACTATGCCATCGAGCTTGCTGACTTCCGCAGCGCCGTGGAAGAGCATCTGTCCCGGTTCGGCTACCGACCGGAGGAACTTCGGGCATCGAATGATCCGGTCCGCTTCGCGGCGGAACGCGGGATTCTCATTACCGATGTGGTGCGCCCGGACTACGGCTGGATCGTTCGCCAAGCGGCTGGGACTCTCGGGGCTCTCGCGCGGGCCATCGTGGCACAGGCGGGCGGGGAGGTTGCCAGTGATCGCGCGAAGATCACGGCGATCTATTCGTTCGTTCGCAGCTTGCGGTACGAGATTCCGCCGACCCATGAGGGAGGGAAGGTGCGTCTTGGCTTGCGACTGCCGATCGACATGCTCGCCCGCAGGGCAGGCGACTGCGACTCGGCCTGTCTGCTCTTCCTCAGCCTTCTCGCTGCGAGCGGACTCGGCTCAGGGGGCATCGTGCTGACCCACGACCACGCGATGGTGGCCCTCGACATGCCGTTCGATGAGGATTCGGAAGACTGGGTCGAGGTGCGAGGCCGGCGCTATCTCCTCGCTGAGTGCACCGCAGCCCCCGACGGCCGGGGCCGGATCGGGCGAGTCGCGAGGCAGTTGGTGGGGAACGCCGTCGAGTTCCACCCGGTCTTGGAGGACGACGATTCAGTCGCTCCAGAGCCACGGCGTTGGAATGCGTGACGGTTTCGCGAGCGGACGGGCTTGCACGGCCGTCATCGAGAATTCCTGCGAATTGACGGAACCGTCGGCCGGCGGGTCCGAAAGAGACTCGCAACAAGGACAACTCGAAGCGTGGGCGGAAACAGGCGGCATCGCGTAGTCGGCGTCGTTCGCTGTTGCGCGTGCTGTCCGCACACCACCAGGGAGGATGCTATGAGGATGCACGGATCGTGTGTCGGCTGTGCCATGGCCGCGATGTTGGCCTCGGCCGTGACGGGGTTCGCCAGCGGGCAGACCGCGCTCTCGAACGGGGTGCCCGTGACGGGATTGAGCGGATCGACCGGAAGCGAGAAGCTCTTCGTGATCGCGGTGCGGGCGCTGCCGGCAGCGAACGGCTCTTTTCCTTCGTCGTTCCCCCTGGACAGTCCTTCGCGAGCTTCGCTCTCAGCGGTGGCACGGGGAACGCGGACCTCTTCGTGAGCATGAACGAGATCCCGAGCTCGACGAGCGCCGACTGGCAGTCGGCCGGTGCGGGCACGAGCGAGAAGATCATCGTGCCGAATCCAAGCGGAGGAACGGCGTATGTGCTCGTCTGTGGCGGCGCAAGCTTCGGCGGCGTTCAGCTCACGGCCAACTTCGGAGGCTGGGTGCACCTCTCACATGTGCACGGACCGTGGAAGAACCATCTCATGGGAAGCTGCGGCGTCAAGCTCAAGGACTACGGCTGTATGGTCGCTTGTGTCGCGATGGCACTGCACCGCGCCGGGACCTTTGACTCGCGTCGCACCCGCGGACTCTTCGCCAGGTCGACGGGCATCACCTCGTGGCCGTCGACCGCGCCATCAGGCTCGTCGTCAACAACGCCGAATCGAGCGTCAGCGGAGAAGTGGACATCCAGCGTCGCCGAGTGAACGGCAGCCATACCGGCCTGCACGGCATCATGGGCCCGCAGGTCGCCTACCGGAGGAACCAATGTTGTATCCAATCGAAAGCTTGGGCGTTCGGGACGAACTTGCCGCGAAGCTGAGAGCGAGAGGCTGGCCGACCGTGTTCGATCTCGAGTGCGGCAGTCCGTTCTTGCTGAAGCTGCGCGACTTCTCGGCGGACGAGATGGCCGAGATCGACGAGGCGCTCGCTCTGCGCGGCCGAAGGTTCGTGCCCCTCTGCGAGGACCACCCCGATGTCGGCAACACGCTCTCCTGCCGGGCGACGAGGGCCTTCCTCGTAGACGCGCTTGGTATGTCCGAGCGCTCGGCCGGTGGAGCCAAACTCTGGATGAAGGCACCGAACATCATGAGCCGATCCGAACTCCTGCAGGCGGTCGAGCCCAAGGACCGCCGAGCGGCCGAGGCGCTCTTCAACGCAATGGTCCAGGTCAGGGCGTTCGGGTGAGGGGGGCCTTTCCCGAGGGATCGGACTAGGCTGTTCGATCCATCCGCGCCACGCGTTCCTGCTAGGCTCTCGGCCTCCCCTGCGCGACAGGTGTCGCCTCTGGAGAACTCCGGTCAATCGACGCGCGAAAGACGCATGCAGATCCTTGCGAATGGCTTCATTCAGGGACTGGTTTTGGCGCTACTTGCTCTGGCGTTCAATTCGGTGTTCCTGCCGACGAAGGTCTTCTTCGTCGCTCAAGCTGGCGTGTACGCGTTGGCCCCGTACCTCGCGCTTCAGTTCATGCGGTGGGGGATGCCACCGCCGGTTTGGATAGGGGCTCCGGTGTTGGCGTGCGCCGCAGTTGCTGCGCTGATGGAGGCCGGGAGCCACCGACGCCTCGTCCGTCGAGAGGCGTCGGAGGGGACGCATCTCATCGCATCGCTCGGATTCTCGATCATTCTGGTGCAGGCTATTGCGATGATCTGGGGAAACGAGACGCAAGTCCTTCGGAAGGGAATTGATGCCGTCGTTCGTCCCGGAGGCATCGTCCTCACACGCTCTCAGCTGGTCGCTGGCGGAGTGTCTGCCGTTCTTATCGCGGTATACCTCTTCTGGCTGCGTCGAACCAACCTCGGCCTCCAGTTCCGTGCCCTTGCCGACAATCCGATCCAGCTCGCTCTGTTCGGGTACAACACGGATCGACTTCGGATCATGGCTTTCGCAGTCGCAGGCGGATTGACTGCGTGCGCGAGTCTCGTCACTGCATTCGACATCGGCTTCGATCCTCACGGGGGACTGCACGCGATGCTTCTGGCGGTCGTCGCCGTCATCATCGGCGGTCGAGGCTCGTTCATGGCCCCGGTCCTCGGGGGCGTCTTGCTGGGCTTGCTCCGTGCCCAAGTCGTCTGGCACTGGTCCGCCCGTTGGCAAGAGGCTGCGACCTTCGCGGTCCTAGCGCTGTTTCTGCTGTTTCGACCGCAGGGACTTCTCGGCCGCAAGATGCGGCTGGAGGCGGAGTCGTGAACTACATCCTGCACCTTCTGGTCTACTTCAACATCTATGTCATCGTCGCGATGAGTCTCAACCTCGTCGTCGGCTATTGCGGGCTGCTCACGCTCGCACACGCTAGCTTCTATGCCATCGGCGGGTACGCCTACGCCATTCTGTCGCTCAACTACGGCTGGGGTTTCCTGCCGGCGGCCCTCGCGGGCGCTGGAATAGCCGCCATGCTCAGTCTCTTCGTGTCCGTCGCCGCGTGGAGGCTCAAGGGCGACTTCTTCGTGATGGTCACGCTCGCAGCGCAGGCCCTGATCTTCAGCCTGCTCTACAACTGGACCTCGCCGGGTGAACCACTCGGCTCGTGGCGAAACCTGACGAACGGACCCTTCGGGATCACGGGCATCCCGCGGCCGTCGGTGTTGGGATGGACGGTCGCCGATCCAGCGTCGTACGCGCTCTTCTCTTCGGTGGTCGCCGGGGCCTGCGTCTTCGTTCTGTGGCGCCTGAAGACATCACCGTGGGCAAGGCTTCTTTTGGCGATGCGAGATGACGAGCTTGCGGCGAGGGGCCTAGGGAAAAACACGCGGCTCGCGAAGGTCCAAGCGTTCGCCATCTCTGGGGCGTTCGCCTCTGTCGCCGGTGCCCTCTATGCCGGTCATGTCCGCTACCTCGATCCCTCATCGGCATCGCTCGACGAGAGTATCCTCATGCTGTCGATGGTGCTGGTCGGCGGCTTGGGCAACTTGAAGGGGCCCGTCGTCGGGGCGGCTCTCCTCATCCTGCTCCCAGAGGCCCTCCGGTTCCTGTCGCTACCCGACGCCCACGCCGCCAACCTCCGACTGATGGTCTACGGGTCTCTTCTTGTCCTGCTTGTCCATGTCCGTCCGCAGGGGCTGGCGGGTACCTATCGGATCCAGTAGGCTGTTCTCGGACGAGCCTCAGAGTATCCGATCAGATACCATTGGAACCTGATCTGACGCAAGTCAGGTACGCGGCCTGAAGGCGGGTTGAGTGCGAGTCGGAACATTAAACCCTGTCAGGCAAGACGATACAACTGACCGGAGTGAGCCATTCAGAGGTTGGCACGAGAAGTGCAATGCAGATCACCACATGAGAATCGCCTCGCCAGATCACTGTCCGCCCATGCCGAAGTCCGGCGAGCGCGGCACCGTGCTCCTGAGGGCGGAGGGTCTGAAGAAGGCCTTCGGTGGCCAGGTGGTCCTAGACGGTGTCAATCTGGAGTTGCGGCGGGGCGAGGTGGTTCTCCTGCGAGGCGAGAACGGATCGGGCAAGACCACCCTTCTGAACATCCTGACCGGCAACCTCGAGCCTGACGCGGGTGCGATTCACTACCTAGCGGACAGCACCCCAAGGTCCTATCGATTCCCACGCCGTTGGTGGCAGGAGCTCAATCCATTCGACCACTTCGTTCCCGAGTTTGTCGCCCGGGAAGGAGTGGGGCGCACCTGGCAGGATGTGCGGCTGTTTGGATCCCAGACGCTGCGGGACAACATCACGGTCGCCGATCCGCAACAGCCCGGCGAGAATCCGTTGGCCGCATTGATCGCTCCGTGGCGCGGCGCTCGCCGCGAGCAAGCGCTGCGCCAAGGAGCCGATGCAAGACTCGCTGGATTCGGCCTCGCCGGGCGCGAGGGCTCCTCCGCCGACAAGATCTCCCTCGGGCAGTCCAAGCGAGTCGCCGTCGCCCGCACCGTTGCCGCTGGCGCTCGCGTTCTGTTTCTCGACGAACCTCTAGCCGGCCTCGACCGGCAGGGCATCCACGACATCCTCACCCTTCTCAGGGCCCTCGCCCGTGAACACGACCTGACCCTCGTCATCGTCGAGCACGCCTTCAACCACCACCACCTCGACCACCTCATCACCACCGACTGGCTCCTGGAGAGCGGCCGAATCCGAAACTCGCCGGCCAACAACCGCCGCACCAGATACGGACGCCCATCGTCCGGGACAACTTCCGGGGGGGGACGGCCTGCTTGGATTGACACGCTCGCCGCCGACTCCGAGGTGATCGACGAGCCCCTTCCCCGCGGTGCCATACTTACCCGCATCCGCTGGCCAACGTCATTCGACCCGAACGCCAGCCCCGTCCTCGAAATCAAGGACCTGATCGTCAACCGCGGCCCACGCACCGTCATCGGCCTCGACGACCAAGGCCACCCCGCCGGGCTCAACCTGACCCTCCAACCCGGCGAAATCGCCGTCCTCCAGGCCCCCAACGGCTGGGGCAAGTCTACGCTCTTCGCCGCTATCACCGGCCTGCTGCCCGCGCACGCCGGCACCATCCGCCTCGACGGCCAACCCCTCGACCACCTGCCCCCCTGGCAGCGGGTCGAAAAGGGGCTGCGTGCCCTGCCCTCCCAGGTCAAACTCTTCCCCACCCTCACTGCCGCCGAGGCCCTCGGCCTCGCCCGCATAAAGGACAACCCCCCCGACCTCACCCGCTTCGCCGCCCGCCCCTGCGCCTCGCTCAGCGGCGGCGAAAAACAACGCCTCGGCCTCGCCGCCACTCCCGCCGCCACCGTCAACCTGTTCGACGAACCTCTGTCCGCATTGGACAACGCCGAACCGTTCCTCCGCCAGTTTGCGATAGGCAAGACGCTGTCAAATGCGTTGCTAGTCTTTCTGCCGAAAACCAAGATGGTTAAAGGAAACAACCCATGAGACGTTTTTGGATCATCGGAGTAGCCGCGATCCTTGTTGTCATCGCGATCTTTCTCTTGGTCAAGCCATCCGGCCAGCCAAGCCAGTTAACGGCCTCGATAAATGTGCCGCTTACGGGCCCGATATCGTTGCCCACGAAGAGCTTCCAGGAAGCCGCGCTTTTCGCTGTTGACGACCTCAAGGCAGATGGGACGGCCGTCAAATTTGCACTGAAGTGGGAAGACAATCAGGCGAAGCCATCATTGGCGGTGACGCTAGCTCAGCAGCAACGCGGCAATCCCGCCGATGTGTTCTATGTCGGCTATGGATCGGAACTTGAAGCGGCGCTCCCGGTACTCGAAGAAGCCGCGCGGCCAATCTTTGCTTTTAGTTTCCTCGCATCCGCGACAGATCATCCTCTCGTGTTCCGAAACATCGTCAGTTACAAGATTGAAGCCCCCGTGTTTGTCGAGTATGCGCGACAGCGGGGCGCGAAGAAGGTCGTTGCAATTTTCCACGATCTGCCGGACGCTCACGAGCAGTTCAAGCAGCTTGTGGTCCCCGGGCTCAAAGAGATTGGAATCGCGGAATCGGATGTTACGCTATTCCCTTACCCACTCGGCGACCCCGACTTCCGAACCATCGCCACCAAAGCCAAGCAAGGTAATCCTGATCTGGTCATCATCAGCGGGTTTCAGCAGAATCTGGTACCACTCGTCAAGGCATTGAAGACGACCGGCCTTGCGACGAACGATGGGAACACCATCGCCACATTTTCCTTGCTTGATCTTAGGGCCATTACGAGCGATGAGGTGCTTGAGGGCATCGCAGCGGCTATTCCTGAGTTCATGTTGTCCCCATCCCCGCGTGCCATTGAGTTCCAGAATCGCTTCCAGGCGAAGTTCAACAGGCCGGCTTCGTTCAACGAGTTCTCCGCGTACGACTTCGTGCTGCTGATGGCCGATCTCTCGGCGCGACTGCCTGCCGACTCCAGCGCCCATCAGGTGGTCCAGGCCGTCAAGTCGACCGACATCGACGGCGTCTCGGGCCGTCTTAGGTTTGATGAGGAGGGCGATATCCTATACCCGACACGAGCCGCCATCTACCGCGATGGCAAGCTTGTTCCCGTCCCTCAATAACTTCGATCAATCCGACATGGCGATCAAAAATGATAGATTTTCCCTGCTCGAACTGCTGGAAGTAAACCCGATCGCAGTTGCCGGGTCCGCGTTTCC
>JBILLU010000127.1:0-9418 GCA_044375915.1 Phycisphaerales bacterium | reverse complement strand
ATCGTGACAGTCCGCTCGCGAAAGGGCCATCGGCCCGTTGTCGTCCACCGACCGACGCCGCGGATCCGCGACGCCGCACGCACACGCCCGAAAGAACTCCGAGCGCGCCTCCCCCACCTCCACGCCCCCACCAACCCCACGCACCCCTCCCCCAACCAACCCGTCCCCGACAGGTCTCGATAGTAGAACCCGTCTCGCCGGATTCCCGCCGCTCACCCCCGATTCAACCCGGCATTCGCATCCGCGCACCGAAGAGTCACCACCTCGGACGCGCACACGCGCCGCCCCGCTCCCCTGCATTCCCTCGTTCTCGCTCCGGAATCGCGCCCCCGCGCAAGAAACACGCAAGAGCCCGCCAGCGGCGGCACACGAACCGAAACGTGCCCTTTCATACGCCCCATTTCCCCTCCGGTTCGAACGAACCGAAACTTCCCGCCGCGCGAATGGACTTCCGACTCCGGCGTCCCACACTTCCAACCCAAGTGCCCTCTTCTTCCCCGCCTCCCGGTCCTTCACGCTCCCCGCGCCGCCCTCCCTTTCCGCGGCTAGCCTTTCCTCCGCGCCCGACTCCGGACGCCACACCACATGAACGCCCGCGCCCTCACCATCGCCAGAAACACCTTCATCGAGTGCCTTCGGCAACCGGTGCTCCTCCTCCTCGTCCTGGGCTGCGGCGTCCTCCAGGTCCTGATCACTTGGATGTCCGCCTTCTCCATGGCCGACGTCGAATCCGCCGAAGTCGCCGGCGACAACAAAATCCTCCTCGACATCGGCCTCTCCACCGTCTTCCTCTGCGGCACGCTCATCGCCGGCTTCATGTCCACCAGCGCCATCAGCCGCGAGATCGAAAACAAAACCATTCTCACCGTCGTCAGCAAGCCCATCGGCCGCTGGATCGTCGTCTTCGGCAAGTTCCTCGGCGTTGCCGGTGCCATCCTCATCGCCACCGTCATCATGCTCTGCTTCCTCATGATCGCCATCCGCCACGGCGTCATGACGACCTCCGCCGACGCCGTCGACCGCCCCGCCGTTTTCTTCGGCGTCGGAGCCGTCTTCATCTCCCTGCTCGGCGGCGCGTGGTGCAACTTCTTCTACCGCTGGAATTTCCCCCAAGTCGCCACACTGCTGCTGCTGCCGCTCATCTTCCTCGCATACGTCGGCGTCCTGTTCACCTCGAAGACCTGGGCCTTTCAGGGGCTGCTCGTCGATTTCAAGCCCCAGATCCTGCTCGCCTGCATCTGCCTCGCGATCGCGATCCTCGTACTCACCAGCGTCGCCATCGCCGCCTCCACGCGCCTCGGCCAGGTCATGACCATCGTCGTCTGCATGGGCGTCTTCTCGCTCAGCCTCATGTCCAATTTCTTCATCGGGCGCCACGTCTTCAAGAACACCCACGTCGCCGAGATCGAAGCCATTGCAGCACCCGATCCCGCCAAGCCCAACCTCTCCCTTCCCGGCGAAACCCTGAAAATCAAGCTCCGCGGCGCACCCACCAAGCCCCTCCGCGTCGGCACTTCCTTCTACTACTCACCCAGCCCCGTCGGCTTCCCCATGATGGTCCCCGCATTCCCCGTTCACAGCGGAGACTTTGAGAAGGACGGCGCCATCCTCGGCCCCGACGTCCCGCCCGGCGTCTACGTCACCCAGGTCAACGGCCTCGAGCTCACCGTCCGCCACATCGGCGGCACACCGCTCGCCGTGCAGCAGCCGCCGCAGCCCGACGACTTCGTCTTCACCGAAACCACCCGCATCAACCCCGTCGCGCTCGCCGCCTGGGGCGTCATCCCGAACATGCAGACCTTCTGGCTGCTCGACGCCATCTCCCAGAATCGCACCATCCCCGCGACCTATCCCCTGCTCGCACTCGCCTACGGCCTCGTCCAGATCGCGATGTTCCTCGCAGTCGCCGTCCTCCTCTTCGAAGGCCGCGACGTCGGCTGACGAGCCCAACGCGATGGCGTGGCGTCGTCGGTGCCTGCGCTCGAAGGCATTTCACCAAAGAGACACAGAGTCGCTGAGAAAGGCAATGGGTTGAGGGCAGCAGGAACACTCCTGCCTTTTGCCAACGGACTCTCTCTGCGTCTCAGTGCCTCTGTGGTGAAAACTCACGCCGGCAACAGTTCACCCGCCGCGTCGTGCTGCCCGATCGCGTTCTGATACGCAACCACGCACTTCTCGGCCGCCCCGCTCCACGTGAGCCGCTGCAGTTCGAACGCGCCGTGCTCCCGCAGCGTGTTGCTCAAGGGCGGATGCCGCAGCACCGCCACGATCTTGTTGGCCATCTCATCGATGTCCCAGAAGTCCACCTTCAGGACATGCGACAGCACTTCCGACACGCCGCTGGTCTTGCTCACAATCACCGGCACGTCGTGCGACAGCGCCTCAAGCGCCGCCAGCCCGAAAGGCTCGCTCACGCTGGGCATCACGTAGCAATCCGCCAGCCCGAACACCCGCTCCACGTCCTTGCCCTGCAGGAACCCGGTGAACACAACCTTGTGCCCGATCCCCATGTTCGTCGCGAGCTCCACCATCCGCAGCGCCATATCGCCCGAGCCGGCGATCACGAACTTCGTGTTCGGCACCTTCTCGAGCACCCGCTTGGCCGCGGCAATGAAGTACTCCGGCCCCTTCTGCATCGTGATGCGCCCCAGGAACAGCACGATCTTGTCGCTCTTCTGGATCGCCGCCTCGCGCGACGGCTGCTGGCCTTCGCGCTCGATGCCGTTGTACACCACCTCGATGCGATCCGCTGGCACGCCGTAGCGCCGCTCGCAGATGCTCTTGGTCAACTGGCTCACCGCGATCACGCGATCCGCGCTCTGCATCCCCATCCGCTCGATCTCGAACACCCGCTGGTTCACGTTGTTGCCCGCGCGGTCAAACTCCGTCGAGTGCACGTGCACCACCAAGGGCTTCCCGCTCACGCGGCTGAGCATCACGCCCGCCGGGAACGTCAACCAGTCGTGCGCATGAATGACGTCGTAGTCCTCGCCGCGCGTCAGCGACACCACCAGCCGCGCATATCGCTCGGCATCACCCACGAGGTCAAACCCGTAGTTGCCGTTCGACGGCCCATTGGTCAGGCCGTTCGAGCCGCCTCCCGCGCCGCCCAGCGAAGACACCGGGAACGCGCCGCCCGCCCGAGACGTGCTCAAAAGCTCCGTGACGTGCTTCGCGTACGCGTCCTTCGCAACATCGTTCACCTGATCCGGCGACGGCAGCGTCACATCGCTCACATCCACCAGCGTCGCCTTGTTCGCGTGGTCATGCCCCGGATACGGGCTCGCGAACGTCGCCGGCACGCCGCGGAACGTCGTGTTCCGGAACCCGTGCGACTGCAGCCCAAGATCCTCCGCCGCGGCGCTCGGGCCCACCGTGCCCACAGGCGCCGAGACCGGTGTCCCCGCCGCTTGCGCCGACCGCGCGCTCAAGCCCTCGGGGCTCAGCACCCGCACATGCGTGCCCTTGTTCCGGTCCACAGGCCGCGGCAGCACAAACGTGATCTGATGACCCATCGCGTCCAGCGCCCGGGTCAGCCCATAGCACGCCACACCCAATCCACCAGCGATAAAGGGCGGGAATTCCCAGCCCAGCATGAGCACTCTCATGACCGCCTCCCCGGATTGGTTGTCGTCGTCGTTTCGGTAATCGCAGTAGTCTTCACGCCTCGTCCTCGTCTTGGTGCATATCGCCCAGATGCCGGAAACACGCCTCATACCCCAGGAGAATCGCTCCTAGTTGTTTCGAGGCTTGTTGGTCATCCAGTCGCACACCCGTCACGGAACGGAACGTGAACAGTTTTTCGTCGTTGCGGAAATGATCGATCGTCAGCCCGAGCTTCGCCAGCCCCACCTCGTCCAGCTCGTCCTGCAGCAACTCTTCCAGATCGTCCCCGGTGTGCAAAAGGTCCGCCTCCACCGAATGGCTCAGCCACCGGTCGGGCGTGTACACCCCCACCACCGCCTTCTCACCCTCGATCTCCACCCGATACTCCGCCGCCGCGGCCGCGGCCTTCGCCGTCGCCGTCAGCCGCCCCGGCTGCACCCGCACCTCTCCGAAAACGCCCGCCGCGCGTGCCGCCGCCGCGATGCTCTCAAGCAGGGAAACGTGCAAAGCGGATTGGGTCGCGGCGGCCACCACATGGTCTCCAGAGAATGCAGATCACGCGGAACCTCCCGCGCGCCCAAGTCTACGCACCGGATCCCACACGTCCAAGAACAACCGCCATTCGACTCGCCAACCGCTCACTTGCAGGCTTATACTCTTCCCCTCAGCGGCGGACCAACCGCCGTTCGACCACGCCCAGGTGGCGAAATTGGCAGACGCACTACCTTGAGGTGGTAGCGCCCGCAAGGGCATGGAGGTTCAAATCCTCTCCTGGGCATTTCGGATCATCGCAGAGCATCTCAAGATCATGTCGGGGGGCGGGGCCTTCTAGGCCCCCCCGAAACTTCCGACTGATCGCCTGCAACCCTCAAAACGCGCTCATCCGCCGTGGCTCATGCCGCCCGCGAAACCGCGCCGTCCCTCGTCGGTACAACGCCGGTCTCTGCTCTTTTAACCTAGTCTCTATCGCGGCCCCGGCTCGTGCCGGACTGAGGAGGTGGCCGCCGCGCTATCGCCGCGCACTTTCCTCGTAACGGGATGCTCCATGCTCGCTTGCGTTCGGATCTTCTGCCTCGCCCTGTTCCTCTGCGTCGCCCCCGCCGCACGCGCCGCCGCCACGCCCGATCCGCTCCTCCCGCGCGCCCTCCTTTTCGGCAACCCAACGCGCACCGCCCCGCAGCTCTCCCCCGACGGCTCGCACCTCGCGTTCCTCGCGCCCCGCGACGGCGTCCTCAATATCTTCGTCGGACCAGTTCAAAACACCGACGCCGCACTCCCCATCACCGCCGACACATCCCGCGGCATCCGCACCTTCTTCTGGTCCTTCGATTCCAAGTCCATCCTCTATCTCCAGGACCTCGAAGGCGATGAAGCCTGGCAGCTCTTCGCCGTCGATGTCGGCGCCGGCAAACCCGCCCGCGCACTCTCCAGCGCCGATCCCATCCGCGCCGTCGACGGCACGCCCATCACCCTTCCCAGCGGCAAACCCATGCGCCCAACCGCCATGGTCATCGCCAACTGCGCCCGCCGCCCCGATTCCATCCTCGTCGGCATCAACGACCGCGATCCCCAGTTCCACGATGTCTACCGCATCGAGCCCGCGACCGGCAGCCGCACCCTCGTCTACAAGAACACCGCCTACTCCGACCTGATCGCCGACAACGACCTCAACATCCGCATCGGCACGCGTTTCGACACCGGCGGCGCCAAGCTGCTCGAGTTGATCGATACCACCCAACCCTCCAACGCCGCACCACGCCTCCTCGCCCGCTTCGAGCCCGAAGACGCCGACACCTCCTTCGTCCTCGGCTTCGATCCCTCCGGTGACCGCATCTACCTCGTCGACAGCCGCGGCCGCAACACCGCCGCCGTCTTCCTCCTCGACCTCGCCACCGGCGACAAGCGCCTCCTCGCCGAAGACCCCAAAGTCGACTTCCAGGGCGCACTGCTCAACACCCGCACCGGCGAACTCGAAGCCGCCGAGTTCACCCACGCCCGCAGCACCTGGACCGTCATCCGCAAGGACCTCGAATCCGACTTCCAGACCCTCCGCTCCCGCCTGACCGGCGACTTCCGCATCGAGAGCCGCACCCTCGACGACTCCGCCTGGCTCATCTACGAAACCCGCGACGACGGCCCCGCCGCCTTCCATCTCTACACCCGCCCCGCACCAGTGCTCGCGTCCTCCGGCGAGGCCACCCGCCCGCCCGGCTCGCTCACCCTCCTCTTCACCGCACGCCCCGAACTCCTCGGCAAGCGCCTCGCACGCATGCGCCCCGAGATCATCCGCTCCCGCGACGGCCTCGAGCTCGTCTCCTACCTCTCCCTCCCACCCTGGCTCGACACCGACGCCAACGGCCGCCCAGAGTACCCCATCCCCACCGTCCTCCTCGTCCACGGCGGACCCTGGGCCCGCGACGAATGGGGCTTCCGCACCTACCACCAGTGGCTCACCAACCGCGGCTACGCCGTCCTCTCGGTCAACTTTCGCGGCTCCACCGGCTTCGGCAAAGCCTTCCTCACCGCTGGCGACCGCGAGTGGGGCGCCAAGATGCTCGACGATCTCATCGACGCCTGCGAATGGGCCAAGCGCGAGCAGATCGCCCTCCCCGACAAGATCGCCATCATGGGCGGCTCCTACGGCGGATACGCCACCCTCGCCGGCCTCTCCATGCGCCCCGATTACTTCGCCGCCGGCATCGACATCGTCGGCCCGTCGAACCTCGTCACCCTGCTCAACTCCATCCCGCCCTACTGGGCACCCGCCATCGAGCGCTTCGTCCGCGGCGTCGGCGATCACCGCACCGAAGAAGGCCGCGCCTTCCTCCTCTCCCGCTCCCCACTCACACACGCCGACAAGATCATCCGCCCGCTGCTCATCGCCCAGGGCGCCAACGACCCGCGCGTCAAGCAGGCCGAGAGCGACCAGATGGTCGAGGCCCTCCGCAAACGCAACGTCGCCGTCACCTACGTCCTCTTCCCCGACGAAGGCCACGGCTTCGCCCGCCCCGAGAACAACACCGCCTTCTCCGCCATCGCCGAAGCCTTCCTCTCCACCCACCTGGGAGGCCGCGCCGAATCCATGGACAACGCCATCACCCCCAGTAGCGCCACCGTCCCCGTCGGCCGCTCCCAAATCCCCGGCCTCCGCGAAGCCCTCGGCGGCGAAGACGCGAGACGCTAATTCACTCCCCTCCCCGCGCAGCGGGGCGGGGTGGCCGAGCGAAGCAAGGCCGGGGTGGGGTGCCTCGACGAGCCCCGAGCGTAAGCGAGCGGGTCGCCCGTGCCAAAATCTCCACAAAATCAGCCCCTTGCACCGTTCTTGCCCCGTGTGATACGCTCCCCCTTGAAGACTCGTGGGTGATGCGTGCCCGTCGGCCGCGGGGTTTGGGCGTGGCGAGTGCCGAAGCATTCGAGCGCCAGAACTTCTGCCGACGGAAGACCTCCGCGGGTGGGCCGCGAGGTGGGGCGCTCGCAAGGGCGCAAGGAGTCTTCGGTGCGACATCTTTTCAGTTCGTGTGTGTGTGTGTTTGTGTGTGTGTCTAGTAGCAGGTTCGGCGGCCGCTGACACCATCCCGCGCCGCCTCGCCGACTATCGCTTCGCCAACGAGTCGTGGGACATCCGTCCCGCGTACGAACCGGCGACTGGATTGGTGAGCGGCATCGTCGCCGTCGCCAAGCCCGACGCGGTGATTGGCGACAACCTCTCGGTTGTGATGTTCAAGCGGACAAACGGTAATCAGTGGTCGGCATGGTCGTGGGGAGGAGGCGCAACGCGCGCGGAGGGAGTGATGGGAGCCAAGTACCAGCTCAACATCCCCGACGAGGATGATCCCAAGTGGGAGATCGATGAACCTCTGGAGTTGTTCAACGGCGAAGACTGGCTAATCCCGCCCTCGCCATACATGGCCGGCATGCTCACCGACGACCCGCTCTTCGCGCCGGTGATGAACAGCAGCAACCCGGCGGCGCTCGTTTCCATGCTCGCTGATCTGGGCTACCCGGTGGCGACGGCGGGCAGGCCGCTGGAGGGGGGAGGGGAGAGCGACTGCGTTGGCGAGGAAGAAGTCCCCATGCTGATGGCGATGGCGAGCGGGGTGGAATGGGAGATGACCCAGCCAATCGGCTCCGCCACTGACTTGATCGCTGCGAGTGAATCAATTCTGAATCAACTGCCCGGTCCGTGCGTTTCGCAAACCGCCCCGACTTGCACACCAAAGACAACGCTCGCCACCGGGGGCAGCAAGCGGTGCATTTGGATCAGGGAAGCCACGGACGTCGATGAAAACGGCAACATCTTGTTCTGTAACTACCGGGCACGAGTGGTTTTCGTCGAGACGGAAACGCATACAACGATCAACGCCGACTGCACGATCACGCGCTGCACGCGCTCTCGCTCCGGCCATCTCGATGGCAACCAAGTGAACTGCCAACCTTCGACGACCCCGGGCGACGTGACGCATTGCCCGACGGCTCCGAGTTGCTATGCGACGCCGCCCACGCAAACTGTGTGCAGCACGCTCGCAACAAGTCCGTTAATCACATGGACCGCTTGGACGAAGCCATGTCCGTGAGTGGTCGCAAGCCGCTGTATCTGGGACCGGTTTGTCGCCTGATTTCGGTCCTGACAATCGCCCAGGTGGCGAGCGCTGTTTCCGCGCTCGCCATCTGCGCGTTTCACTCAACGGTCGCGAAGCGATTTGGATACTGGTCCGATTCGGCACGAATCGTGACCGCCCAAAATGATCGCTCATGGCTGGTGCGCCTAGATCGAACACCATTCTCATGCTTGACTCAGTCGGAAGCTCTTTGGAACGGGCACAGTCGCCCGTCGGCCCCAGCATTCTCCGCGATTGGCGACGCACCTTGGTGGTCGGCACCGGCTTCAGCCGAAGTTCCACAAGCAGCCGATTACATGCAGCACTTAGACCAACTGCCATCTTTCGACGACGTCGCCTTCGGTCTGCCGTTTCTCTCGCTCGCCTACCGCATCGATCGATCGGCGTTGACTCGCGAGAGTGAATCCGAGGTCCGAGGTTGGATCGAGCAGGGAATGGTCGGTCCCGCTCCCGTGCCGGTGTTTCAGTTGCGAACCGCGTACGGCTGGTCACCGCGATCGAATCACTGGATGTGGAACGTGTTCCCGACCCATACCGGGCACTGGCCCACCCGCATCCTCTGGCCCGGCTTCCTCCTCAACACCCTCTTCTGGTCCTGCATCATCGCCTCACCCTTCTGGCTCCGCCGCGGCTTCGTCGCGTGGCGATCCGCCCGCCGCCGCCGCGACGGCCGCTGCCCCGCCTGCGGCTACGCCCGCGGCAGCATCAACCCTCAGCACCCCTGCCCCGAATGCGGCAAGTCCGACCCGCCAAAGTCCCAAGCCGACTCGCCGATCGCCCCAAACCCCTAAGTCCTCAGACCTCAAACCTCATCCCTTCCATACCCCCTTCCCCTCAACCCTCCCCCCAAACCGCACGATAAGCGCACTGAGCCCGCGCGTTCGCGTTCGCCCACGCCGCGCCCGCTCCTGGAGCCCTGCGTGCGCATCCTCGTCGTCGATGATTCCGCCTTCATGCGCAAGGCCCTCTCCCAGATGATCGCCTCCGAGCCCGGTCTCGAGGTGATCGAGACCGCGCGCAACGGCAAGGACGCCGTGCAAAAGGCCCTCGCTCTCAAGCCCGACGTCATCACCATGGACGTCGAGATGCCCGAGATGAACGGCATCGACGCCCTCCGCGAGATCCGCCGCGTCTGCATCGATCCCAAGCCCGCCGTCATCATGTGCTCGAGCCTCACGAGCGCAGGCAGCCAC